>JAQSXC010000088.1 GCA_029266335.1 Eubacterium sp.
AAATGCCGGATCAATCGTACCTTTCAAAATAAAGCTAAGAATATCTCGTTTCCCTGTAAAGTATACATACAGCATTCCTGTTGATAAACCAATCTCTTTTGCGATGTCTTTTATCTGCGTTCTGGCATAACCCTTATTGATAAACAAGTAGCTGGCTGCGTCAAATATTAATTTCATTCTATTTTCCATTATACACCTCAAATAATTGAACCATTCATTCAAAATTATATTATATTCCTTTATAATCGTCAAGCCATTTGTTTATTAAGATATCTTATTCTTTTTCAGCCTGAATCCGGGTGCTGAATGCAATACAGATTATAAGCTAGACTACCTTATTGTATATATGATAGTAGAGAATTTATTGAACACCTATTGTAGGAAAATTTTATTACCTAGTTATATTATTCCTTCTGCTATTGGGGAAAAATCCGGTTATAAATAAAACCAGCAGCCATATAAATATTAAGCCAGCAATATTTTTCAGACCTCCTTGAAGTTGTAATCTTGAAATAAAGACTCTCCTGCCTTGTTTCAGCTTAATTAAAAAAAACAGAAGGTATACTGCCAGTAAAATACCTAAAGCAAAAGCTACAGCCAAATAAATATGTCTCGATTTTTCCATAGCCTGGTACTGGGCTGGCAATGTACCTGTTTCATATTCAACCCAAAAATTATAAATGTCCTGCCTCAAATCTATGCCATTATCACTATTCGTAAATATAACTATTCCGTCTTTCTTTTCAGGAATAAATCCATAGAAGGAATGCCATCCCCGGTTATCCCCGCCGTGATTTAATAAAATACTTTCATCAGATAATTTTTTTTCAAATACTCCCAATCCTGAATCTGATTTTACAGGAGTATGCATCAAATCAATACTTTGGCTTCTTAAGACATTGCGCCCTCTGATCTCACCAGGAATGCCATCCATGCCTGCAAGAACAAATTTCAAAAAATCAGGCATTGTCGTTTTAAGTCCTGCCGCAGCTTCCTCGGTAAAATTAAAATTTGGAAGTTCCTGACCAAAGTATCCATATGCCTTTGAAAGGTTACTATTCTTAACCGCATTGCTGAATGTGCTGTTTTCCATTCCTAAAGGCCTTAAAATTTCTTTTTCCATGTACTGGTCAAAAGACATGCCTGTTATTTCTTCAATAATTAACTGCAAAAGTGTATATCCACCTCCGGAATAGCTTACCGCACTTCCCGGCTGCATAACAATTTCCAGCGATTCCTGCAGAAAAACCTTTCCTGACAGAGACTCTTCTATTGTAGGAATTCTTTTTCCAGGCTCAATTCCCAGGTAGCCATGCACTGATAAACCTGCTGTATGGCTTAATAACCTTTTAATTGTTACCTCATCCTTATTAAATTTAGAATCCGGTATATGCCAACTAATCAAATATTTTTCTGCAGGATCATCAAGAGATATTTTTCCATCCTCTACCAACTTCATTATCCCCCAGGCTGTCAGGCTTTTTGACATAGAAGCGACCTGAAATACTGTATTGTCGCTTAGTGGCTTATTTTCCTTACTGTCTTCCAATCCGTAGTTTAAAATGTATTCGACTTTTCCATTTTGAATGATACCTACCGCTGCACCAGGAACTCCATAACGCTTTTGCAGTTCCGTTACTGATTTATCAAGCTTACTCTTAAACACTTCTACCTTCCCGCTATGTAAAGTTTTACTCTCTGCAATAACTGTACTGTTATCACATAGCAAGCTTAAAACCAACGCTAATACTGCAATTACTGCGGTAGAACTCCTAAATATTTTGTTCATTACCCTTCCTCCTGTTTTTTGCAAATACCTCATTTATAATAATAAGTCATTTTAGTATCAATGCACTTCAATTATTTATTCTAGTCCACAATTATTACATTGTGCTTACTCATTTCTTACTTTTTCTTACTTTTTCTTACTTTTAGGGCATTCAGGAAACTAAGGCAATCGATAAAGAAATATCAACATGCAATTGGTAACCCAAATAAAATGTGTAACCCAATGTATTTTTCTATTAAAAAAGGACGTGAAAGTTTTCACTCTCATATCCTAAATTCTAATAGATAGCTATAACCTTTAACTTATAATTTAACTGTTTTTCTTATGCAACAGAATCCCATATAAAAGTCCAAGATTAGTTTAACGGCTAATTCATGTATAACCCTTTCAATTGCTTTTTTATCCAGCAGATAAAAATATGCCATTCTAATAATAACTTCTTAAAAGAATATATAAGCCCGGCTCCCAGCCAAAATTAAACCTTTAGCGAGCCTCTGAACCCTCTGGCAGCATAGTAAGATTCTGCACCATTATGGTATACAAACACGGTGTCGTAGCGACAATCACAAAAGATGGCTCCTCCGAGTTTTCTAATATGATCAGGTGTTTTCACCCAGCTTGATGTTTTCGTATCAAACTTACCAAGTTTCTGAAGTTCCCGGTATTCTTCTTCCGTTAAAATCTCAATGCACATGGCTTCAGCCATATCAATAGCGTTATTTTCCGGTTTATGTTCTTTCCTTGACTCCAGTGCCTCACGGTCGTAGCAAACACTTCTGCGGCCTTTTGGACTTTCCGATGAACAATCATAAAAAATGTATTCATCTGTATTTTTGTCATAACCAACAACATCCGGCTCGCCTCCAGTTATCTCCATTTCATTAAGGGACCATAGTTTATCAAGGTTGGCTTCGAGCTTTGCCTGTATTTTATCCCAATCAAGCCCTTTATGACAGTTCAAATTTTTCTCAAAACGGGTTTTCAATGTTCTAAGCAGTTCATCACATTGTGCCGGTGATAACTCTGTATTCTTTCTGTTAATCTTTCTCTGCGTCATGATAGTTTCTCCCATAATTTTAATCAAAATAGTAAATATATTATGCACGCTTGTCAAGATATAAATCCAAAAATCCTCAATTATTAACTTTTTTCTTGAAAAAGCTCTTCTGCATATCAGCCCACCGTCTTGCCCTCTCTTCATGCATGGAGATCCAATCCATTCCTAAACTTGTAAACCCGTCTGCCGTTTCCTTTGATAAAAAAACAATACAGGCATTGACTGTGGTATAATAGTTATTTAATTAAAAGGCAAATCCCCTGAAATTATGTTGCATTCAGGGGATTTGAGTCTTTAATATTTTCAATTTATAAATTATTATTTTTAGTTAATAGGTTCTAAAACCCATTGTGCACTTAACCAGCCGGATTGTATAGACCCACTTTGCACATAGCCGGGCTTATTCTCAATGTGCATATAATCGGGATGTTCAGGCCAGCGGTTCCTGATTCTGGTTTTACCTCCTCCAGCATCCTCAAGAATCCACATCATACTCCACCAGTTAGTATTCAGCGGAGCATACTGTACATATCCTGTTACATTTTCAATGTTAAGATAGTCGCCTGTCCATAAATTCTTTATTCTCTTTGTTTCGGAACCGTCACCAACGTCCTCAACTATCCACTTCATACTGCTCCAGCTGGTATTTAAAGCTCCATATTGCACCGTACCGTTTTTATTCTCAAGATGCATGTAGTTGCCTGTCCAAACGTTTTTAATCCTATATTGCGATGCAGCAGGCCGAGTTTGAGTTCCACCCATATCTTTTCCATACTGTGGGTTGCTGCCGTAAGTAACCGTTACTGTAGTGGTTGCTGCCGGAATTGTAACTGTTCCTTCAGCATTGTTTATTGTTCCAGCAGTAGTAGCTATAATATTGTTTATAAATGCAGGTATTCTTAATACCACGTTATTGCGTGCCTGTGTCCCGCTCAAGGTTATCCTTACCTGATTATTGGCAAGTCCTTCGATCTTAACACCCATTCTTCCGTTGTCCTTAATAGGATAATTCGAAAGTTCTGTTACCTTACCGCTTGCCAACCATTCATTAGGTATTCCGTTACCTACTAAAACAGAGCCATCGGATTTTTCAGCTATGAGTGAATCGATGAGTACTTTTGTCGCTGTTGCCTGCCCCCACATGTGAGGACATGAACCTCCGCCGTCTCCCGGATGGGTACCCTGCCAAGGTACTGTGCTGTCTGGATACCATATTCCTTCCCACCATCCGAATGGTGATGTCATAGCATTGTTTATCATAAACTTATATGCATATATACCTTCTGTTCGGTATGCTTTACCTCTTAAGCCCGCACTTCCGTATCCTGCATTGTATGCAGAACTGTAAAAACCGTGTGGATATCCTCCGAAATTATGTGCTGGCAAATTTCCTATCAGTCTTCCAAACCCATAGTCATAAGTAGCATCAACCGCATCAATAAGTGTGCCGCTCTGATTTGCACCGAACAAATATCCATCCCAGTTCCAACGCCCGAACAGCATTTGAGATACCCAGTTTGCATCCCTTGGTTCAGAACATCTGTTAGCTGTATTTGGCTGTACCATTGAAGCCGGTATATAGTTTAGAGTATAGGTCGACCTGGTCTGGTCAAGTTTGTTGTTTACGCTTGTAAGCAAGCTGTTATAAAGATTAGCAGCCCAGGTTGATTCTGATGTTTTACCTAATCTGTCGCAGATATATTTGTATGTGGTTAATCCGAATAGTGCTGAACAGTTGTCTATTGTCCAATATCCGTCAGAATCCAAATCGTTTGTCATTTTCATTATTCCGCCAGGACCTGTACGTTCTGATTCAATTGTGTGTGTATTTGACTGGATGACACTGAAATTGTCGTTAACATATGCCGTATCGCCGGTTTTCAATAGGTATAATGCATATGGCCAGCTGAATTTCCATTTTGCATCGCTGTACTGGAGTGCGGACTGTATTCTGTCTATGTAATTTTTTGCGTCTCCAAGGTCTCCCAGGTTTATGAGATTGGTTATTATACCGATAGAATCATGGTCAAAAACTATATCATATCCATTTTCTCCAACATGTATATCATATCCGTCGTTTATGATACGTGTATAGCAGTATCCTGCTTTATATGCATTTATCAGGTTTGAATCCGGAAGCTGTGTAATATTTACAATATTCCCCAGCTTACCGTTCCAAAAATTTTTCATATTTGTGTAATGTGTATCCCAGCTGCCTGCCGCAGCAATACTGGAGCTTGATGGCCATGCATAAGTGCCTCCGAACCTGTCGGCCGCAATTGCAAAATCATGGTTCACAGTTTGCCCTGCTTGTACAGTGGTGCTGTTGTTGGTAAGAGCGGTATAGTTGCTGTTTTGGCCGGGAGCCAGCGTCACTGCCGAAGTACCGTGATTATAGACCGAAACTCTGGAATAAGCTATTACAAAATTATTCCCGCCTATAGTAACCTTGTCTCCAAAGTGCTTTATTTTTACAGTACAGTTGTCACGTTCAAACTCGGTTACCAAACATGGCAGATATCCTTCTTCATTGTACCATTTCTGTGAAGTAGGATTGTTGTATATGGAGAACCACAGGTCAAGGTTTCTCCCGTCACGAATGTACATACTTCCGTTCATACGCGGTATCGGAGAATCCTTGTCGCCATCCCATCCAATAACACCTTCCATTTTACTAATAGTGTAAGCGGATGCAGCCTGTGGATAATTAACTGTCGTCAATGTTGTCAACATTAGTGCAATAATTAGTATTGTGCTAAATAAACGACTTACTTTCCTCATATCTACTACCTCCTAAAAATCAAGTCTGATTTTTTTGTTGCTCACTAGATTATTGTCTTATGCAGATTAATCCATTACTTTTAGAAATATAAATCACAAACAATCCTTTCACTTCATATAATTCACATTTAATTTAAAGTTGAAATTAAACAACCTAGAGATTACCACCCCCCATTTTTGCAGGGCAAATTCTTTACATTGGATCCACGGATGCAAGAATTTAAAATAGAGTAATGGATACAGAAATTTATATACCAAATTATGCCATTAATTTTCGATAAAATAAATAAGATTATCTTGACATTATATGTATTATTTTTACATATTTACAAATAACAAGTGAACCTAATGGATGTACGCCTGGCAACTATCAGTTGTATATGAATAATTGTATCGAATAAAAGCCCAATCTCAAGACTCTAATATCATATTCGTATAGAAGTGAGTAATCCATGTATTTTTCAATCAAAAAGGACATGAAAGTTTTCACTCTCATGTCCCCTTAATCCAACATATTTCCATAAATCTTCGCTATTTTTTCAGTCGGAGGAGTTAAAAGCTCTCAAAAAATATACTTATCTATTGAAACATTTCCATAAATGCTTGGAATTCTCCCTCTTTTGCTCCAAACATCCTCTCAGCATTACATAAAAAAGCCTTAACCTTTACTGGATATTCTTCTGCTTTCCACATAAAAGTATCACAATCAAACATCATATGTCCCATAAGCAACATGGATTCAATACATTCTTTTGGAAAATCTGTATGAATAATGTCTTGTTCCTGGGCTTCTTTCACTGCCCCTTCCAAAACCGATGTCATTTTTTTTAACATAGTTTTTCGATATTGTTGCTCTAATTTGGCATTATCCACCTTGTGCATTTCTTCTGCCAATTTATGGGCACCTTCAAATTCAGGAGCTTGAGCCATTACGGCCATTACAATGCGGTTTAATAAAGGGATGGAGGTATCCTGTAAAATATGTTCCGCCCTGGTAGCTCCTTCGTACACAATATCCATAATAATTGCTTGAAGTACTTCCTCTTTCGAAGAAAAATAGTAATAAAAAGTTCCTTTGGCAATATCTACGATTTTTAAGATATCATTGATTGAAGTCTGATCATATCCCTTCTGTACAAATAATTTTCTTGCAGTAAGCAGAATTTCCTTCCTTCTTTCTTCTCCATCCTTAATTGATTTCATACATATCAACCTCATTTCGAAGCATCTATAGCTCCTGATGCTTTTTATATATTTCTTGATACCACCCTTCCATATTATAATCCAAAATTTGCTTCCGGTGTATTCATATATAATTTTCCATGTGTTTTTCAATTATTAAGGAAAATCATATTCCAATGTTCGCTGTCGGAAATTGCAGCCCTTTCAACCAATTATCAAGTTCCAATACACGGTCGTCACCTGTTTTAAATTCCTTGCAGGCAGCAACCTGACCATCCCTTATATAAAGGACTTTTTTAGCTCTTGCTGCAACCCTTGAATCATGTGTAACTGTCATGATTGTCATTCCGCCATTGTTTAAATCCTCTAAAATCTCCAAAACCTGATCTGTAGCTTCCGAATTCAGCGCGCCGGTAGGCTCATCCAAGAAAAGGATTTCCGGATTGTTAATCATAGCCCTGCAAATAGATGCTCTCTGTAGTTGCCCTCCAGAAACTTCTTTAATATCACGATTTTCAATTTCTGTAATCTCCATCTGCTCCATCAGTCTGGATGCACGTTTTCTGATTTCCTCTGCCGGCTCTTTCTTTGCTACAAGTCCAGGCAGGATAATATTATCAAAAACAGACAGATTTTTTAGCATTTGTGAACTCTGAAATACAAATCCCATCTTTGTCAGCCTGAATTTGGACAATTCACTTTCCTGAAGCTCGGTAATATTCACACCTTCAAACATTACCCTGCCTTCGTTTATGCTGTCCATTCCGCTGACGCTATATAGAAGGGTTGACTTTCCCGAGCCGGAAGGCCCCATAACCGCAGCAAAATCTCCTTTTTTAATTTCAAATGATATATTATTTAATACTTTTGTGTCCTTAAAAGACTTACTAATCTGTTCAATTTTTATCATGGCCAGGCTCCTTATTCCATTATTTGATCTCTGATATGATAGGTTCTTATAACCTTTGTTCCAATAATTACAGTAATAACAACTACCAATAACTGTACCGCCGGACAAAGCAGATAAGCCAGGACCGGTTCTACCAGCATCTTTATTTTGGCTACCCCCACAGAGGAAAGCATTCCAGCAAATATAACTTCCCCCAGCGTATTGGCAAGAATGGTTCCTGCAAAAATCGCCAGGAACTGGATAAAAAGAATCCTGATTCCCAGCTGTATCCTGATATCCCGGGTTGAAAATCCAATAGCTTTCTTAATTGCAATTGCACTGTGTTCCCTTGCTGTGATAAGCTGCAAAAACATTATAGTAATCAAAATAGTTAAAAGTAAGGAAATCACTATAGCTACACCTTCCACCAGACTCATATTGTCCACTATACCGCTTAGTGTCTGGAAAACAAATTCATTAACAGGAGTTATTTTACTATCAGGTAAGGCAGTTCTCATTTGAGCAATTTTTTTATCAATATTAATGCCATCACAAACATCCAAATAAATCATATAACCTTCTATATCCTTAATATTAAAATCTATGGCTGCTTTTGCAGTTTTTCCGCCATAAGTAATATCCTGATAAATACCGCAGATACGAAAGATAAGTTCTTTTCCCTGATAAGTCACAGTTATGGAATCACCTGCTTTTTTTCCCAGATCAACGGCATTCATATAAGAAAGAGCCATATCATTGTTTTCCTCAGGTGCATTTCCTTCCAGGTATTCTAATGGGAAAATAGAATTATCTCCATTCTGTACACGAATATATTCCCATTCTCCATCCACATTCCGAGACTGTACATAGCCATTCTCGTAGACTGCATATCTATCAATTTCCGGATCCTTTTCCAGATAAGCCATAGCTGCCTCTTTTTGTTCAATCAGATTCCCGCTGTACTGAACATCCATACGGATGTCACTTTTCCCTATACCCATATAAGTTAAAAAGGCCGGATTATCAATAGTATTATTCATATTCATAGGAAGCAGAATCAGGAATGAAGAAAATACGAATATTAAAAAAATCACAAAGTATTCCTTCCACTTACATTTCAGTTCCCCTAAAGCCATTATAAGGTTACGGTAGTTAAATCCCTTTGAAGGAAGTGAATAATGTCCTTCTTTCTTTGTTTTTTCTTCTCCGCGCATTAGCTCCATGACCGTACTCTTCAGATTCCGCCTGATAATCCTGTGACACCGGAACATTACAAAAAGACTAAGCAGAACTACTCCCACTAAAGGAAATACCCATTTCATCCACTGGCTGCTTCCATATCCGCAATACCTGATTACCGTTTCGGAAAAGAAATCCCCAAAGGGAATGGAAGCCATATAGCCTATAACGGCTGCTACCAGTGCAAGTATGGTATATTTTATCTGATATATTTTTTCAATTTCCTTTCCTGGAATTCCAATTGCTTTCATTTCTCCAATAGAATGATTTTCTTCTGCCATGGTAGCCCGTATAATATAAGACAGGCATAATACTGACATGGTGATCAGCAAAATACTGATCGCTATAATTACAATCGCTATCAAGCCATAAGAAAAAGCATTGATTATATTAAAAATTCCCGCTGTAACAGCCACTCCGTTAGATGGCATGCCAGCATTCATATATGTATTTTTCAAATCTGTAGTGGATGCATTTTCATATAAGAGAAATTCAAAACAATATTCCCATTCTCCCATATGAAGCGCCAATTCATCCTGATCGCTCTGACTGATAAGAAATCGTTTTGAATAGGAAAGAGCTGAATTCATAGTAGAATCACGTATAATAGCAGATACCTTAAATTCTTTCTGATAATCCTCATCCCGGAGGGTGATTGTATCTCCTGTCTTTATGTGTAAATCCTCCGCATAGTAAACCGGAACTCCGATTTCTCCGTCCTGAACTACTGCAATTTTATTATTTTGGTCAAGAAGATAATCAAATTTTTCATTCTGAGTAACAAAACCATTGTCCATCAGACACTTTTCCAATGATTCTCCCTTATAGACAATATGTCCATTACTAATGTCAAGCATCTTGACTACTAACGCATCTTCTATATCATTTTGTTTTTCCACAAAATCCTTAAATGCTTCTTCATCATATTTTCCCTTGTGCATCTGCACATATTCTGGCGGTACTGCAATCTTATTCAAACCATTTAATGAAGATATCATTATACCTGTAACCCTCAGCCCGCCCGACATAAAAAAAGCGGAAAGAATCAAAAATACTGCCAGGGCAGTTGTTATAACCCTGTTCCTTTTAAAGTCCTTTCGGACAAGATTCAACAATAGCTTCATTTTTACGCTTCTCCTCTTCATTGTGCTAACGTTACTCGACCGATAGTCGACAGAATTTAAAAAAATATATGTACCGACCCTCGGTCGATACCGATATATTACATTTTCAAATTACAATTGTCAAGCGCTCTGTAATATATCTCGTAACTTTTTTAAAGAAGAAAGGTAAACGCTAAAACAAGGCGTATGTAAAATTTTCGATCAAATAAATAATAAAGGCATTGACAATCTAAACCGTACTTTTCTTATTGTATATGGATTCATAGATTTTTCCTCCAAAATTAAAAACAAGAATGCCAAGAATAATAATTGTTCCGCCAAGCAGTGTAGCCTGACCCGGAACTTCGTCAGCAATCAGGAATCCTAAAATACTTGTTAAAAAAGGAGTAACAAACATGTAGTTGCTGACCTGTGATGTTTGTTTTGCCTTCGCAAAGGCTTTTGACCATGCAACGTAGGCGATAGCGCTCGAAAATATACCCAATACAGCAATATATGCCAATTGAATATCCGGAGCATGTGAAACTTCTTTTACAGAAGCAGGAAGAAATACAGCAAGTAATATCGTGCCAAAGAAAATGCTAAACGCTGAGGTCTGCAATGCAGTATATGCTTTTGTGAGTTTGCGCTGTAAAAGATTATAAATACTCAACGATAATGCTGCAAGGAATAACCAGAGTAATCCTATATTGATGGAAAACACACCGTCCATCAAGGTTAGGACCAACACACCTACGAATTCAATTACAATAGCTGCCCATTGAAAACCGTACAATTTTTCTTTATACACAAACCTGGCCAATAGAGCGGTTATAACTGGAACTGTGGTAATAACAACACTGCCGGTGGAGGCTGTCACAGTTTCCTCACCCTTATTGAAAGTAATCATGTAAAAGAAGAAGCCAACTGCTCCGGCTGCCAAAAACCACGGAAGATCGGCTTTATGCGGAAGCTTCATCTTAGTTAAGACTGCAACTACCACTAAGGTACAACACGCTGCAAAATATCTTAGAAAACCTAGTGAAAAGGCAGAAAAATACTGTAACGCCAGTCTGGTCAGCACATATGCCAAGGACCAAAAAACAATTGTAGTTATTGCGTAAGGATGGTAGCTATCTCTCAATTTCATATTGTTACCTCACTTTGGATATGCTAGAGTATGTACAATCAATAAAAGAAATGGCCATGAACGGATTGGTGGTATGTCAAACTCTTTTGTCATAATTCAAAATGGGTATTACCTTATTGGTCAGACTTTATCGAACCTGTGAAAGAAAAAATCTAATTGAATTAAAACCATGAAGGGTTCAGACACTATTAACTATGTTCCTTATTATTGATAAAAAACCTCCTGAAAAGTTTATCTATTTAAACTTTGCCAGGAGGTTTTTTTAATATCACTTATTATACGCTTCACCAATAAGTCTTGCCTTTTTGGTACATTCGTCCATGGCTTCCATAATAGTATATCTGAAGCCGTTTTTTTCAAGGGAACTTACAGCTTCTATTGTAGTTCCGCCGGGAGAGCAAACCTGGTCCTTAAGTACCCCGGGATGCAGCCCTGTCTCCAGAACCATCTTGGCAGATCCAAGTACAGCTTGCGCTGCCAGCCTGTAAGACATGTCTCTGGGTATACCTGATAAAACAGCTGCATCGGCCATTGCCTCAATAAACATAAACACATACGCAGGACTGCTTCCGGTAAGTGCTGTGACTTCGGTCATAAGTTTCTCAGGAAGAACCTCACACTTTCCGGCACAATCAAATAATTTCTTTACTATAGTGAGCTCCAGCTCAGTCACATTCCGGTTTTCACATATGAGTGTCATACCCTCACCTACCATAGCAGGGGTATTGGGCATGGTACGTACAATCTTCTTGTCGGTACCAAGTATATCCTCATAAAAGCTTATGGGAATACCAACAGCAAAGGATACAATTACTTTCTTATTGTCAATTTCAGGCATTAAATCCTCAAGAACATTTTTCAATATGTTTGGCTTCACTGCCAGAATTATAACATCGGACCAGAGTACAACCTCTTTTGCAGATGCCATATATCCCACGCCGGTTTCACTTTTCAGCTGCTCCAGCTTGTATTTATCAACATCGAACATGGAGATCCTGTCCACCGGAATAAAGTTTGACTTAACAAGACTTTTTATTAAAGCAGAACCCATGTTTCCTGTTCCCACAAAACCAATTTTAATATCCATAAGTTCAATCTCCGTTTCTGTAACAATATAAAGCTACCCGTTTTTTATGTATGCTTAGCATAATAATTATAATTTAACAAATTGTCAATATTAAAGAATAACTTAAGAATATTGTACATAAATATCCTTAAGTTATTCAAGAAAAAGATTAAATTATATTATTTGCCGTATAGCGGATACTTTTTACAAAGGGAATGAACTCTGCTGCGGATACTTTCCTGTGAATTATCATAATCAGTAATTGTGATGTATATAAGATCTGCAATTTCCCTCATATCCTCTTCATTCATGCCTCTTGCAGTAACTGCAGGTGTTCCCAATCTTATACCACTTGTAATAAACGGACTTTGAGTATCAAAAGGAATTCCGTTCTTATTGCAGGTTATGAACACTTCATCTAATTTATGTTGAGCTTCCTTACCGGTAATATTCATATTTGTAAGATTAACCAGCATCAGGTGATTGTCCGTACCGTCAGAAACAAGCTTGAAGCCCTTGCTCATAAGCGCATCGGATAAAGCTTTCGCATTCTTGACAATGTTCTTCTGATAAGTCTTGAATTCATCCGAAAGAACTTCCATGAAGCTGACAGCTTTTGCAGCAATAACGTGCATCAATGGACCGCCCTGGTTGCCAGGGAATACCGCACTGTCAATCTTCTTAGCATATTCCTGCTTGCAGAGAATCATACCGCCCCTTGGTCCTCTCAAGGTCTTGTGAGTAGTAGTTGTAACGATATCGGCATATGGAACAGGACTTGGATGAACTCCTGCAGCCACAAGACCTGCGATATGTGCCATATCCACCATCAGAATCGCTCCGACTTCATCGGCAATTTCCCTGAAGGCCTTAAAGTCCAGTGTTCTTGGATAAGCACTTGCTCCTGCAACAATGATTTTTGGTGTGTTTGCTTTTGCAGTATTTCTCAATTCCTCATAATCAATATAGCAATTATCTTCTCTTACACCGTATGGAACAACCTTGTAGTATTTTCCTGATATGTTAACCGGACTGCCATGGCTTAAATGTCCGCCATGAGCCAGATTCATTCCTAATATTGTATCTCCCGGGTTAAGAAATGCAAAATAGACTGCTGAATTTGCCTGTGCACCTGAGTGAGGCTGTACATTTGCATGCTCAGCTCCGAATATTTCCTTTGCTCTATCAATCGCAAGCTGTTCAATTATATCAACATGCTCGCAGCCACCGTAATATCTTTTTCCCGGATAGCCTTCAGCATACTTGTTTGTTAATGGAGTTCCAAGAGCTTCTAAAACAGCATCACTTACAAAATTCTCAGATGCAATCAATTCGATTTTGTTTCTCTGTCTGTTTACTTCCAGTTCAATGGCCTCGGCTACCTGAGGGTCCATTTTTCTTATTGTATCAATATTGTACAAAACTAACCTCCACTCCTGTCAAATCATAATGACAATTTTTTGTTAATTATATCTTAAAGTCTTTGTATCAAATATATTTGTTTTCCCTGGAAAGACTTCTACTAAAATTATATTAAAATTATGTTGGATATGTCAATCAAAATACAAATAAATATGCAAAAGAAAATAAATAAATACATATTTATACAAATACAGAATACCATGTTTTTATCCCGGTATTCTGTAACATATATCATATAACCTTATATAATTCGTCTGCTGCAGGGGGGGCAATATCTCTGACTGTCCCCTCTTTTTTGCTTATTAATATTCTCTCATCTTTGTTTCCGGTAACTGTTCCAATAATAGAAGCTTTAATGCTGCTCTTTTCCAAAAGACTGCACAATTCTTCACCTTCAGGGCAGGTTATAAGCATGCAACCCGATGATATCAGCCTTAGAACATCCAGCTCCAGAGCCTGGCATATAAGAGCTGTAACTTCTTCAACAGGTATTCTGTCTTTATCAATAATAATACCAGTACCTGACGCTTCGGCAATCTCCCAGGCCGCACCTAGTACACCGCCTTCAGTTATATCATGCATTGCAGTTGCACCAAATTCACCTGCAATAATGCCTTCCTTAACGACACTTATGGAGTTAATAAAACTCTTGGCCTGCCTTAGCTGCTCAGCTGAAACCATATGAGAAATTTTATGTTCAAGGTCATTTGCTATTATAGCAGTACCTTCCAACCCGGCGCTTTTTGTAATTATAATACTGTCTCCCGGTCTGGCACCTCCAGAGGAAATAACCTTATCCTTTAAAGCTTTTCCTATACAGGTTGTGGAAATTATTATTTTGTTAACAGCAGGTGTGACCTCAGTATGTCCGCCAATAATCTCAACATTCAGTTTAGCAGCTGTGTCGGATATTTGTTCCATTACTTTACCAAGTTCAGCTTCACTTGTACCCACCGGGCAAAGTATTGTCACCAGCAACCCCATCGGGGCTACTCCGCAGGAGGCTATGTCATTACAGGATATATGAACCGCAAGCTGCCCTACCTCGTTTGCCGCTCCGGTAATCGGGTCGGTTGAAAGTATGCAGGCATAGTTGTCAAAGTCTATGGCAGCACAATCCTCACCAATTCCGGGTCTAAGAATTATATCTTTTCTGAATTTATTAATTTTACTAAGAACAATTTTATCTAAAACTTCGTTTGGTACCTTACCAGCCTCCATTAAAAAACATATCTCCTTTAAGCACCTGTATCAGCTTCAGCCAGCTGATCTTTTGCCAGCTGGTACTGATCCCGTGCCATATCAATTAATTTTGGATTTCTTCTGGCTTCTGCTGAAGAAACAATTCTGCTGAACCATTGTATCGAATCATCCAGCTTGCCTACTCTTCTAAACAATTCTGCTATTATGTACATACAGGTGTATTCATCAAGCTTGTCCAAAGGAAATCTTTCCTTAAGATAAGCTTCGTTATATGAATTCAATGCAAATGTAAGAAACTCCGTCTCACGCTTGGTATCATCTTTATCTCTGTACAACCATGCTATTCTGAGGCATACTTTAGCCAATTCACTTGCTTTTGCATTTCTGACCTTCAGATTAAGCAGCGCCAGTTTGAAGGCTTCGATTGCCTTATCGGCATCCCTTTCACCTGTAAAGCTTCTCCTAACCCAGTTCTTTGTAATTTTATCCCGGATTACAGCTATATCCTTTGTAAAAAGTCCTTCAAATTTATCTTGTAGTGCAGCATAACCGCAATTTTCACATACCCATACATCATAGAAGAGAACATTCAGATCTTCATAATGTACACACATATCCGTATCTCTGGATTTTACCTTGCAACCTTTGGTTTTTACCTTTGTAACTTCTATTTCTCTGTTGCATACAGGACACATGATTTTCTTGTTATAAAGCAAATTATTCATTGTACCATACTCCTAACCGTTTTCTATATTTTCCATATTTACTTAAGAATAATTAGCAATATCTCTTTTAATTGTTTTTTAGGGCGTCATAAGTTTTCCTGCTTACAGCAAGTTGTCCTCGAACCGGTTTATATATATCTTCACTGATTACTTCGCTGTTGACCAATTTTCCCTGTTCGTTATAGGTATCTCTATATAATACTACCTTTAAACCTTTTCTCTCTTTTACTCTAATTTGTATTTCGTCATTTGACAGACCGTTGTTAATAACATATTCAGGTTCAGGAGGATCATACTGATCAAGAATTACCGGCCTTAAAACGGACCTGAGATTCTCACCATCCTTTTTTCTTCCTATGATTTTTATTGTAACATTACCGCCTTTGACTTCTGAAACAATACAAATAGTATAATCCCTATTGTTCTTAAATTTCAAGTCAATATATCCTTCAGAAATAGTAGCATCCTGTCCTGGAGGAACATATCTCAAGGGAATTGAGTGATGTACTCTCATTGTGATTTCTAAAAATGAAAGCAAAGCTGCATTATACAAGGTTGTTGCCACCTGGCAAACTCCACCGCCTGTACCTGAAACCATTCTGCTTCTCATTATAATGGGAGCCTGCATATACCCGTTTGAAGAAGTTCTGGGTCCCAAAGCAAAATCCATTGAAAATTCTTCACCCGGCAGCAGCAGAAAATTATTTATCTTCTTACTTGCAAGTTCTATATTGTGTGCCCTGCTGTAATTATTTGAATTAAATGTCGTTGAAAAGGTACCCAGGACATTTTTCAAATCCTTGACATCATCAACAGTTATAGTTGGTCTAACAGTCTCTACTTCAAGGAAAACATCACTAAAATCCCTATTCAGCAGCCTGGCTTCAATAAGTTTGGTATTAGTATCCAGATCAAACTTTCTACCGCTTACATCACTGGTATATACTATTCTACCATAATTATATTCATATGTGGAGTTTGAACCGGAAAAATCAATTTCCTTTTTTATTTTTGTTAAAAGCTTGATTAATTTTACCTTATCATATTTTGCAGACACAATCAAATTGATAGGTTTTTTATCCAATCTGTTTATTGTCTTCAATCTATAAAACCATGAACCGCTGCGCCCAAGCTTATAGCCTCGATTCACAGTTGCTTCCGCATCAAAACCAAATTCTATCTCGCTGAGAGGAATATCCCAGGATTTATCGTTATAAAGCAGCTTGACAAATGTTTGCTTATAATAGCTTTCCAATTCCCGTTTTATTTTCTGTTCGGCATGCTTCTTTGTCAAGCCTTCAACCTTTACTCCATCTATGTAGATACCTTTATAAAAATAATCATAGGACAGCTTTCTATTCCCATTTATATAATATATAAGACAAGTAATTATTATCAAAATGGTAATAATTACAAAACCACCATATAAAGCATTTTTATTATTTAGTTGTATTTTCATATTACTCCCTTATTTAATCCGGATAAATAAGAAACAGTGTACAAATAAAATTAATATTAATGGCTCTAAATACTTATTTATAGCATGTTACAAGTACCCATACACGTATTTAATGACGTCATTACATCATCCTGTTATCTCGGAATTCTGTACATAATACCTGTACTATAATATTATTTTATTGCTGATAATATTTCTGAAAATTTAAAGAGAGTAATATTGATGACTTTTTTCAGCTTATTTATCTGCCCAGGGACAATTCCATATTTATTTGACCACGCTGGACCTTACGTGCATACCCAAGGCTTTCATACAGCTTTATTGCGTTACTGTTCTCAGCATCACATGCAAGGAAACTTCTTTTAGCACCACTTTTAACACCCCAGTCAAGTCCCTGTAATAACAAGGCCCGACCAATGCCTTTCGACTGAAAAGCGGGGTCAACGGCCACTTCACGTATCCAGACCACTGTTCCCTGTTCACTGTCAAAACCGTATAAAATGACAAAACACATTCCTACCGGCTTACCATCAATTTCATATGTAAATAATTTAGAATGCTCAGTTTCAAACCATT
>JAQSXC010000001.1 GCA_029266335.1 Eubacterium sp.
AAAAAAATTACAGCAAGCGATTTTCTGGCTCTAGGATTATATACATTTGCAGGGTTTGGACTAGAAGTTTTACTTTCTATGGTACTTCCAAATTTATTAGGTATTAAGAGTTCAGAATATTCCACTACTCATCATTGTATCCATTGGGTACTCACTTGTGTTTTATGGGGATCAATAACTGTTTTTCTTTTACACCTTTCAAAAACTAAGTATTCTTTTGATATATTGAAAAATAATCATGTGATAACACCCAAAGGATGGTTTATCGCAATTATAATAACAGTTGCCGCAATAATGATTACAACCATTGTATTGAAAGGCTTTAAACCTGTTACAGAATACAATGGGTTGGTTAAATTTATTTTTCAAAATATTTACTATTTGTTTGAAGCTGCATTAATTGTATTAACAATTATATTTGGTCAAAGGTTTGGAGAGCTTATAACAAAAAAAGGAAATCTACCATGGGGAGGCCTGTTTTTGGCTATGACTTGGGGATTAGTACATATTTTGCTGCAAGATTTGAATACAGGGATTTACACTTTTATAATGGCTATCTTATATGGAATTGTTTATGTAGCATTAAACAAAAACACCAAATACTCATATATTCTAATTACGTTCATGTTTATATTATAAGTATTTGCTACATCTATTCTCTTAACTCACCGCAGACGGTTTTGGAAAACATATCAAAAATAAATTCATTATTTTAACTAAACTTCTAATTTACAGGGAAGTACAATTGCTCATTATGTTTAAAATGGTGAGTTTTGTTGCTACATAAAGTGTCCTTGCGAACAATGCCGCAACGCGCTAAATGGTATGAAATAGAATGCAATTTATATTTGTTTCAATTACTAAAAGCTGAAAGAATATATTCAAAACCAAAAATTAGGTTAAAATATAATGCGAAGTTACCCGGAATTTTACAAGTTCCGGGTATTTTATATTTGGTACGCTGTTGACTCGGAGCTGAGGTTGCGTCAAAATGTCTAGTCTACGCATCATTTATATTACATAACATTCCTAAAAAATATCACCAATGGCAGAATACTTTATGTTTGCGGAGTAATATGCTTGTGGTATAACATGGGATAATTAACCATATTTTTCACTTTCGAAAAGCAGTGGTTCCATGATTAGCGATATTAGACCCTTTGATTTTTTATTAAAGTATAACTTCCTTAGTTAATTTGTTGTAAACTATGCTAAAATATTATACAAATAATTCTTTAATATCCCATTCAGAACCAAATGCTGAATCTCGAATGATAATGCCATTTTGATCAAGTTTTGATTTTAACTCATCTGATAATTCAAAATTTTTATTGAGTTTAGCCTCTTGTCTTAGATCCATTAGTTCTTTAACTTCTTTCATATTAATATTATTAAGCTTTATATATTTTTCTTTCATTTCCATGATAAATGCTTCAGGTTCCTCTAAGAAAATACCTAATAAATTTGCAACTATTAAAATGTTTTTATATATTTTATTTAGCGTTGTAAGTTTGTGAAGAGGATTCTCATTAGTATTGTTTAATAAGGCATTTGAGTACTTAAATACTTGCAGAAAGTTTGATACTGCTAAAGCTGTATTGAAGTTATCGTTAATAGCCGCAACGAAAGACCCATTAATACCGTCAACTATTTCTGGTTTGATAATTCTACCATAAAGAGCAATGTGCTCATTTAACTCACTGTTCTCATTTGCAAAGTTCTTAATCCTATCTAAAGTTTGATAAAAATAGTAAAATCTCTTTTCTGAAGTTATAATGTCATCAGTTGTCAGTGTTTCGGAATCTTTTGAAAAGTTTGAAAGGATACTAAACTTTAAAACTTCAGGGTGATATTTTGATAATAATTCTTTTGACTCTAAAATATTACCCATGGACGCGCTTGCTTCTTCAAAATTAAAAATTGATCCATTAGAATATATTTTATATTCATACCCGTGTATACGTGCTAATTTTTGCTTGCTACTATCTGATTTGCAAAATCCATTTGAACTCATTTAATCTTTCTCCTTAAAAAAACTTTATTTTTTATTATAACATAAAATAATAAATCGAATTATGATATCTGACTAATATAGCCGCAACTTTGGTCAGGTTAGGAAATTATAGATGTCGAGTTCAATTGTGTTTGAAATTTGTACAAGTTGCTATAATAATGTAGAATTACTATAGTAACTAGATTGATTTGGATAAGATAATATCAGAAATATATTTTTAAAAGGGGAGCAGCATGAAAAACTATAAAATAATTGTCCAATACGATGGAAGCAAGTATAAAGGTTGGCAAAAGCTTAAAGATAATAATCTGTCAATCCAGGAGAAGATTGAAACAGTGCTCACTAAGATGGCAGGGGAAGAAATTCATGTAATTGGTTGTGGAAGGACAGATGCAGGAACTCATGCTGAAGGTTACGTGGCTAATTTTCACACAAATTCAAAAATGTCACCCAAGCTGATATTAAATCATCTTTACGAATTTTTGCCGGAGGATATTGTTGTAAAATCAGTAGAAGAAGTAGATGAAAGATTCCATGCACAACACAATTTGAAATCAAAAACATATGCATACAGTATTACTAAAGGCAGATTAAGAAATGTATTTAATAGAAAATATTCGTTTCATTCTGAGGAAAAGCTCGATCTTGCTCAAATGAGAAATGCGGCTGGATATTTAATCGGAACTCATGATTTCCGAAGCTTTACCAGTTTGAAAGAGGGCTCAAAATCTACAGTGAAAACTATAAATTCCTTAGATGTTATTGAAAATGGTATGGTGATTGAGATTGTAATAAATGGTAATGATTTTTTACTGCATATGGCAAGGTTTATTGTAGGGATTCTTCTAGAGGTTGGCAAAAAGAAAATAGAAGCTGCAGACGTCCAAAAAATATTAGATGGGGATAAACGCACAGAAGCTATACCAATAGCTCAACCAAAGGGGCTTTGCTTAAGAGATGTTCTATACTAAGCTGAAGTGAGCGGCTCTGTTCTTTTAGCAAAATGTGAAATAATTATGTGAATTATAATATGAAAAGGAAAATGTGAACTATGTTAATACCATCCAATCTTGTGAATGAACAGTTTGATGATCGTTATTTTGATGTAGTGGATGCGCTGAATGAAGCACAGCAGATCTATTTTAGGAATAATAATCTAATTGAGCGGATTACTATGGGGATAGAATCCAGAACCCCTTTTATCATTGGTGAAACAGGCTTTGGCGCTGGTCGTGTGGTAGTTGCACTTATGGAGTTTATTAAAAAAAGTGGTTTGAAAAATATTTTTATAGAATATAACTCAGTTGAACTGTACCCTCTGAGTCCTGAGAGAATGCTCGATATACTAAATGGATTTAAAGATCGAGTCGGTGAGGAGATCGATACACTTATGGAAGCATATCGAAGTATTGATATCGCCGTGGCAGGTTGGCATTCAGCGAAAATAAAGAAGTCATTTGGAACGATTGAGCTGAATCTATGGATAGGAGAAGCACTTGAAATGGTTGAATCTTTGGAGAAATCCTGTGATGTCTGGTTTCTCGATGGACATAGCCCCAAAAAGAACCCTTCAATTTGGCGGCCTGAGTTGCTTATGGCAATTGGAGAAAAGACAAAACTGGGAGGTACATGTTCCACTTTTACTGTGGCAGGTGATGTAAAAAGTGCCCTCATAGAAGCTGGGTTTATACTTAATAAATATCCTGGATGTGGCGGAAAGAAACATGTTCTGCACGGAGCAAAATATTGATTTAACCTTATAATGAGGTTTTAAGGTGGACTCTCAGTCGTTTGTATTGAATATTTGTAAATTTGATATTTAAAGATGCAATTTATTCAATATAAACCTTTTATCTGAGTTTTTACTGAAGATATATATTGAACGGGCAGTAGTCTTGAAACTTTTAGTAATGACATCGAACTATTTTATACACAGCTGCCAAAAACCCCCTGGGTTCACCATCGGGTATATATTAACAACTTGACAAATATGGATTAGGCGTTAAAAATCCCCCCGTCTATAGATTAAATCCCTCATACTCAAACCAGTCAAATTCCGCATATTTTTCTGCGTCAGAGGGATTTCCGCTTGCAAACATTCCTATATAAGCCCCGATGAATCCACCAGATACTTCAGAACCAAGAAAACTTCCATCTATATTTTCTGCTATAATATGCTGTTTTCCGGAATTGTCAATGGCATAAAAGCTGTTATTCTGATTTTCTGCCTTCAAAACAAAAATTACACTTTCAGAATCCCATTCTACCTGATTGCACATTTCCTGATGGTATTCCGCCTTGTCGGTATAATTGTGGCAAAGATATGTATCAAGTTGAACATATCCTTTTATTACGCGAAGAACTCTTTTACAATTTTCCATTAGCATCTCAACCCTAATAGAATGATATAAATTTTGCAATATAATCAAACCAGCACTTTCTTTTGGAAGAACAGGTGTAAATGTCATACATGCTTTGACTATATAACTCATATGCTGCTGGCGTCTACCAACAAAGCTGAGTGCCTCTACTGGTGCAAAAGTCCTCCAGACATCGGTACTATCTTCCGGGCATATTTGTTTAGTATTAGTCCGCAATTTCAGCTTACTATCCTCCAGTTTATAAACATCGTTAACGGGAGTGCCTAAAAAGTTCCATTGGTAATCCAGGATATCCTTATCAAAATTATCTCTTTTAGGCACAGCAGTTTCTGGTGTCTGCGGTAAAGCTGGTGCGGGGTAGGTCCATTCCACCCTTCCGGTTCCTGGACTTACAACCGGCCATTCATTTTCCCAGGTTACTGGAGCAATAAAGCTTTCTCTTCCCATATTTTTGTGATAGCCGCCGTAAATGCGGGAACCCAGCATTACCATGTACCAGCTTCCATCTTTCAGCTGCACAAGGTCTGCATGGCCGACATTGCAAATCGGGTAATACATGCCGAGATGCCTATGGGTAAGAATTGGATTGCCAGGACATCCTTCATATGGCCCAAATATATTCTTGCTTCTTGATACGGTAACTGCATGGTAGAATTCCGTCCCTCCCTCCGAAATCATCAAATAATACCAACCGTCTTTTTTATACATATGGGGCGATTCAGGCGAAGCACAATTAACAAGTGCGCCACCCCATATATTTTTCTTTTCTCCAACAAGTTTAAATTCATTCAAATCAAGTTCACTTATCCAGATCATTGGAGTTTTGTAACCGTTTCCGGTCGTACCAGTATAATAGACCTTCCCGTCATCGTCCCAGAACAGGGAGGGGTCTATTCCTTCAGCACTTTCCACCCAATGGGGTTCTGACCAAGGTCCTTCGGGATTCTTTGCAGTTACTATAAAGTTTCCGCCGTGGCTGACATTTGTTGTAATCATGTAAAATGTGCCGTTATGGTAACGTATTGTAGGTGCATATATGCCGCCTGAAATATATCCCGGATTCAGGGCCAATTGTGATGTCCTGTCCAGAACGTTTCCTATTTGTTCCCAATGCACCAAATCGGTACTGTGAAAAATCGGTACACCCGGAAAAAAAGAGAATGAAGATGTCACAATATAAAAATCATCTTCAACACGGCAAATCGACGGATCAGGATAAAACCCCGGCAATATTGGGTTATTAATCATAAATAGTCTCCTTATTAGCACAATTATTTTTCAAATGTTTATTTCTCGAATACATTCATATTACGATTAAAATCTTATAAACACCTTGACTTTTTTGTCTTATAATAGCATTATATTGACATAGCCTAATTAATACTGGAGGTTTAAGTGTAATGTTTAGTATGCGTTTGGAATATTTCACAAAGAGCACTGACTTTCCTTTTTTTATTCAATTTGGTGAACACCCGGAGGATTTATTTGTCCACTCTCATTATGATTTTTCGGAACTTGTTGTCATATTAAACGGTACGGCAACACATATCGTTAACTCAGATCAATATATTATAAAAAAAGGTGATGTATTTGTCTTTAATGAAAATACCTCCCATGGTTTTAGTCATACTCATGACTTGAAAATATGTAATATCATGTATAAGCCCGAGCAGCTATACCAAATTGGGTACGATTTGAAAACATCACCAGGGTATCAGGCTCTTTTTGTAATGGAACCCTTCTACAGAAAAGAGAATTCCTTTAAAAGTATGCTGCAATTGACGATGCCCGGTTTTGAATATGTAATGAATTTGATAACAGCAATGCTTAATGAATATGAAAGCAAACACCAAGGGTACCAGACAATGATATACTCTCGCTTTTTAGAGCTAGTAGTTTACCTTTCAAGAGAGTATGCCATATACAATAAAGAACAGTCGGAAAAGATTTTTTATATCGCCAAAACCATATCTTATATTGAGGAGCATTACTTGGAACCTGTTAAACTTAAAGAACTTGCTGATATGTCTTGTATTTCCATCAGGCAATTTATCAGAGTTTTTAAGGAAAATTACAAAATGACTCCCATGAATTACATTATACAGCTCAGGCTGCAGCACGCTTGTACACTATTGAAGAATAGTAAATACAGCATCTCGGATATTGCATATGAAAGCGGGTTTTCGGATAGCAATTACTTTACAAGACAATTTAGAAAAATGTTGGGTGTTACACCTAAGGAATATCGTCACCATACCGTATAAAACATTATTATAGGGTTGAAAAAATGAAGAAAATACTAATTTTCAAATGGCTGAATAATCTGAATATCAGGAAAAAGCTTATGTTATCCTATATCCTGGTAGTATTGCTGCCCGTCCTCCTTATTGGACTTGTGCTGACCTTTAGCATGCAAAAAATGGTTACGGAAAGGGCAATGTATGAATCACGCAATAGTGTGGATAGAGTACATGCCAGACTTAATGCGCCTTTAAAGCTGGCACAGGACTTATTTGCACAGTTTAGTATGGATACCAATCTTGAGGACCTCGTACTGGAAAAATATCGCACAGTAGACGAGGTTGTGGATGCTTATTCAGGTTATTCCGGAATAACAAATGGTGTAGGCAGCCATATTATAGAAATTCAGGATATAAAGCTGTACACATATAATAAATCAATGCTGAACAGCGGACAGTTTATTATAGTTGATGATGATCTAGACGGAACACCTTGGCTTAAGCGGGCCAGATCCTTAAACGGGGGTATTTGCTGGCAGGTGGTATACAATTCCATGAGGGATTCCAGCCTTTTATCCCTGACAGCTCAGATCAAAGGACCCATCCAATTGAAGCCGCTCGGAGTTTTAGTGGTTAGTATTAATCAAAGCTGTATAACCTCCATAATAAAAGATGAGCCCTATGAGACTATCATTCTGGATGATACAGGAATTGTTCTAGCTTCGAAAAACACTCAAATAGTTGGGAAAAAGCTTGATAGCAAGTATAGAGATCTTTTAAACATATCTTCGGGTATTTATGAAATCAATTATGAAAATAAAACATTAAAAGCTATAGTCAAAACTTTTTTACCTGGTATATGCAACAAAGAGTTCAGAATAATTTCACTGGTTCCTATAAGTGCTATAACTGATAAAGTGAATAATACATTTAGACTAGGATTTTTTATGATGATGATAAGTCTGATGCTGGCTGCAGCCTTATTCTCGTTTTTCTCCAATGTTATTAGCAAACGAGTTAAGAGCATGAGCAGCGATATGCATACGGTTGCTCTGGGGAACTTCGACTATTCACCATCAATAGAGGGTGATGATGAAATTGGCCAACTGTCCAGGGATCTGGGAGTGATGGTAAAAAGCATCAAGGATTTAGTTCATGAAGTATATGAGGTGAACCTGCAGAAAAATCAGCTGGCTGTACGTCAGAGAGAAATTAAGTTGAAAATGCTTGCAAGTCAAATTAATCCTCATTTCCTATTCAATGCACTGGAAGCTATCCGTATGCGGGCATATTGCAATGGTGATAATGAGGTCGCGGAGGTAATAATGCTTCTGGGAAAAATAATGAGAAAAAACCTAGAATTAGAGAATGAACTGGTGGTGTTCAGCGATGAAATTGATCTGGTAAAGAGTTATCTGGAGATACAAAAGTTCAGATTTACAAGCAGGTTTAACTATAAACTGGATTATGATAACGAATTGGAGAATTATAAGCTGCTTCCGCTTATTATACAGCCTATTATAGAAAATGCTGTTGTCCATGGACTGAAATTTATGGAAGAAGGTGGTGAGATTTCACTTACAGCAGAAAAAAATTGCGGGATAGTGAGAATCATTGTTGAAGACAATGGCAGTGGAATAGATGAGGAACGGTTCCAGTTTGTCATTAATAACCTGAATGAAGTTGAGGATTCTGTCGGTCAGCGCATTGGACTTAGAAATGTATATCAGCGCATAAAGCTCTTTTATGGAGAGAATTATGGAATGACCATCAGCAGTACTTTTGGGAAGGGTACCAGAGTAGAGATTACTTTACCGGGAGAAGGGTGAATATATGCTTAGTGTCATAATCATTGATGACGAGGATTACATCAGAGAGGGCTTAAAAAAAATTATTAATTGGAATCAATATGGATTTTGCATTTGTGGCGAAGCTGTTAATGGCTTAAGAGGGTTATCACTTATACGTGAATTGAAGCCTGATCTTGTTGTTGTGGATATTAAAATGCCAAAAATGGATGGGCTGGAGATGATCAAGGAATTACGTAAAGATAACGAAGTCTGCGAATTTATAGTCTTATCTGCATATTCAGAATTCAAATATGCACAGACTGCTATAGAACTTGATATTGATTCATATATTCTCAAACCAATCGAGCAGCCTGTACTTATTGAAAAGATTTGCAAGGTACATGACAAGATAACTAACAAAAGACAGGCCAAGCAGAATGTAGATATGAGTATAAATTTCTCAAGGGATAAAATACTCCAAAGTATCATTCATGACCAGATAGATAGTAAAATACTAGAAAAGTACTGCTTACTTTATGGTTTCGATTTTCCGTGGAGCAGTTACCGGGTTGCTCTTATAGAAATAGAGGGCAATCATATGGAAATGATGACCATCAAAATGAGTGTTAAAAGGCATATTGAAAGAATTATTACAGAGAACAATCTAGGATATGTTTTTGATATCGAAAATTATATAGGAATTCTTCTCTACAATGTAAAGATCACGCCCGACTTAAGGATTCTGCATGATCTGCCTGTAAAAATCAATGGGTTATGCAAGACTGATGTTACAGTTTTATTGGGTAGTGTTGCAGAAAAACTAACAGATATTCCGTCTTCTTATCAAAATGCCTGTAAATTATTAAACCGTAAATTTACTATGGGCTATAAGAGGGTTATCAGTGATGTGACAGAAGAGACAAAGGACGCGTACAAATGTCGAAATGCCCGTCAGAAGTATGTAGTCGAGCATATAGTAGACAGTCTGTGTAATGCTGTAGATGCCGAAAACATGGAGAAAATAAATAATATACTGGAGGGCCTATTTCAGGAATTTCTATCTGAAGAGTGCATTGAGGATATTATAAAAATCAATTATTCGAATATATATTCAGCAACTTTGAATAAGCTTTGCTTAGTGAACCCGGGTATGAAGGAGAAGCTTATCGTCAAACAGGAAATCCTGACGGAAATATGCAAAAAGTCCAGTTTACAGGAACTACACGGGTATATGAAGTATATTTTTACATCAATAGCAGATGAAATTGAAGCAGAACGGCCAGCGGATCCAATTGCAAAGATTCTTGAATATATAGAGCGGAATTATAGTCAGGATTTAAAGCTTGAGACATTAGCCATTTTATTCAATTACAACAGGGATTATCTTGGGAAAAAGATAAAAGATAAAACCGGAAAACATTTTAATACATACCTTGACTCTATTCGATTTGAGAAAGCAAAACAGCTCTTGTCGGAGGGGCAAAAGGTATACCAGGCAGCAGAAAAAACAGG
The DNA here is from genome assembly GCA_029266335.1 of Eubacterium sp. Lineage (GTDB taxonomy): Bacteria > Bacillota > Clostridia > Acetivibrionales > DSM-1351 > Ruminiclostridium. The sequence goes on from JAQSXC010000001.1 coordinate 9,938, forward strand.
TTTTAAGGATATTAATTATTTTTATAAAAAATTTAAAATTTATGTCGGTGTTTCTCCATCTGATTATAAAGATAAAGCTCTAAAGGAGTAATTGATTAACAGATTCCAAAAAATAACCGTTTTAGATTGAAGATATTATTTTACTCTTACTTAATGAAAGTGGTTAAATTTATCTGTAAACTGGTTTAGTCTATTTAAGTGTAAGTGTTAAGCTATGCTTTAGTTTAACACTTACACTTGTTTTGAGCACAATTGCGAAAAGTAATATCGGATTTTTACAGTATAAAGTCCATGGATTCTTCTAGTATTTTTTCATAAACACGCGTGTTATTATACACATGTACTCACATTCACGTTAGTTTTGGAGGGAAATATACAATGCAGATAATCGACCTTAGTGTATCAAGAGTTCGGAAATTAGGTACTAGCAAATGGGGAAGAGTTCTTTTTAAGCAAAGATATCTGATGTTAATGTCATTTCCATTTGTCATTTGGTTGGTAATTTTTAGATATTTACCATTGTGGGGATGGACAATGGCTTTCCAGGAATACAAACCCGGAATACCTTTTATGAGCCAGAATTGGGTTGGATTTAAGTACTTCATTATGATGTTCAAAGATCCTGACTTTTACCTTGTTATGCGCAATACCCTTGCGATGAGCTTCATGGGTCTTATTGCAGGATTTACTCTGCCGGTTTTACTTGCAATACTGCTAAACGAAATCTTGAACAATAAATTTAGGAGGACAATACAAACAATTTCATATTTGCCACACTTTGTTTCATGGGTTGTTGTTGCCAGTATCTTTAAAGAAATGGTGTCCTTGGATGGAGTGTTTAATCAAGTGCTTGTCGGTCTGGGGATTTTACAAGAACCTATGCAGTATTTGGCCAAACCAGGACTTTTCTGGATTATTGTCACTGTGGCTGATATATGGAAAGAATTGGGATGGAACTCCATTATATTTTTTGCGGCCATAGCCGGAATTTCACCGGAACTGTATGAAGCGGCCACTGTTGATGGTGCCGGACGTTTTAAAAAAATGTTGTATGTTACTTTACCCGGAATCATGCCAACACTTGTAGTTATATTGATCATGAGTATAGGAAATATCATCAACATTGGCTTTGAAAGGCAGTATCTTTTGGGAAATGATCTGGTGCGCGATTTTTCGGATGTTCTGGATCTGTATATATTGAAAGCAGGTGTGAATTCAGGAAGGTTTGCATTCGGTACGGCAATAGGTATTTTTAAGTCGGTAGTTAGCGTCATTCTTGTTTTTGGCGCAAATAGGCTGAGTAGAAAAACACTTGGTTATAAGATTATTTAAATGGGGTGAAACTTTGAAAAGTTTGAACAAAAAATCTATTGATTTATTTAATGTGCTCAATTACATGCTTATGCTTATCATCGGTGCAATAACTCTGTATCCTTTCTTAAATGTCCTCGCCGTATCATTGAATGATGCTATAGATACCGTAAGAGGAGGTATTACCATATTCCCCCGTGTATTTTCTGTTGACAGCTATAAGGAGATACTGGGATATGATGGACTGATAAAAGGTTTTGGGATATCTGTGTTGCGAACCGTAACCGGTACAGCAATCGGACTTCTTTGCACCTCAATGTTGGCTTATACGTTGAGCAGGGAGGATTATTTCGCCAGAAAGTTTATTGGAGGCATTTTCATAGTCACCATGTATATTGGTGGTGGTTTAATTCCCGATTATATGCTGATAAGACAACTTGGTCTGTTTGGTAATTTTATGGTTTACATTTTACCGGGATTGATAGGTGTGTTCAATGTTATTGTCATTAGATCCTTTATTGACGGTCTCCCATATGAACTTCAAGAATCTGCAACATTGGATGGCGCAAATGATTTAACCATTTTCTTCAGAATTGTTATGCCACTTTGTACACCGGTATTATCTGTAATGGCATTGTTCATTGCAGTAGGTCACTGGAATTCATGGTTTGATACATACTTATACTGTAATGGAAAGCCAAATCTTACGACGCTTCAGTTTGAACTGCAGAAGGTACTCCAGCAGACACAGATATTGTCAGGCGACGGGCAGAACCCTTTCAATCAGGTGGATCCAAATAAGCATATAACAGTAAGTCCTAAATCCATACAGATGGCTATGACGATTGTGGCAACATTACCCATTCTTTTAGTTTATCCGTTTGTTCAAAAATATTTTGTCAAAGGAATGACAGTTGGGGCAGTGAAAAGTTAAAACCGGTAATAATGCAAAATATTATTATAAATAAAAATATGGGGAGGAAAAATATGAAAAGAGTTTTAAGTTCACTAATGGCAGTAGTGCTGACAACGTCCTTGATTTCAGGCTGTGGGCCAGGCGGCAACCAGTCAGCTGATTCCACAGCTGCAACAAGTCCAGTAAGTGCAGCAGTAAGTTCGACATCAAGTACAACGCCTACGGATCCTATTGAGTTTACAGCATATATGGGGTCAGGCAGTACCGATAATTGGGATACTCCTGTAGCAAAGAAGATTACTGAACTTACAGGAGTTTCCCTTAAAATTGAAAACTCTGTTGGTGATGCAAAACAGAGAATTTCCCTCATGGCCGCCAGCGGAGAACTACCTGATCTTATATTTGCAGGTACAAACCTCAATCTTTTGTTGGATGTCGACGGAATAGAAAAGCTGGATGACCTCATTGAACAATATGGTTCAAATATTAAAAAGGTATATGGGGATCAAATAAAGAGGCTTAGGTGGAGTAAGGAAAAGCCTAATATTTACTGCCTGGGGGATGCCGGAGTCGGAGAAGAAGCAACTGATCCTACCAGTGGTTTCAATGTTCAGCATGCGGTTGTTAAAGAAGCGGGTTATCCCAAAATTGAAACACTTGCAGATTTCGAGAATTTAATCAAGACTTATTATGTTAAACATCCTACTTTTAAAGGTAAAGATGGAAAAGAGCAGCCAACTATCCCTTTACTACTTAATGGGTTTGACTGGGGATATTTTATTTCTATAGCCAATCCTGCCAATCTGGCTACAGGATTTACCGATGACGAATGGGCGATTGATCCTAATACACTTGAAGCAAAACGCCATGTTATAACAGATTCTAATAAAGAATATTTCAAATGGTTGAATGGAATGTGGAATCAAGGCCTTATTGATAAGGAGAGTTTTACCGAGCAGGTTGATCAATATAAGGCAAAACTTTCATCAGGCAGAGTTCTGGCAATAATAGATGCTTCCTGGAATTATCAGTATGATGTTCATAAGGCATTGCGTGCCTCTGGGCTTGAAGATAGGATGTATGGCAGATATCCGTGTACATTGAATGAAAATACCAAATACCCTGAATACTATGATAAGGGTTACATTGGATTCGGCTCAGGGATGGCCATCACTTCAAAGTGCAAGGATAAGGTAAGAGCTATGCAGTTCTTGAACTGGATGGCCAGTGAAGAAGCAATGGTATTGTGTGATTGGGGGATTGAGAGTGTTCACTGGAAGTATGATGAAAAAGGCAAACGAGTATTACTTCCTGAAACTTTAAAACAGAAGAATGAGGATAAAGACTTTGGTAAAAAGACTGGTATCGGTCAATATGTATATCCATGGCCAAGGTATGGAAACGCTTATAGGGATAAAACAGGGAATCCTGTTTCTTCAAATACACAAGAAGATGTTATAAGTAACTATACACAGACAGAAAAAGATGTGCTTGCTGCATACGGAGTCAAGATGTGGAAGGATTTATATCCACAGAAGAGCGAGTTTCAGCAGGCCCCTTACGGAGCTGCCTTTAAGATTGAAGGTAGTATGAGCGGGGATTTTGCTGCAATATCTAATAAGGTAACGGACATCAGCAAAAAGTACTGCCCAAGGTTGATATTGGCAAAGCCGGGTGAGTTTGACAAGATATGGGCAGACTTTGTAAAGGATATGGAAGCAGCTGGTGTAAGAGATATAGAATCGCAGTTTTCACAGGCTGTAAAAGATAGAATCGAGCTTTGGAAATAAGAAGCTGTAGTAGCTATTAGTATTAATTCACTTATTTAAAATAATATTCGGAGTATTAGTGTGTATTTCTATTGGCTTTATCTTAACCCAAAGGTGAAAGTCGCTCACCATTTTTCCATTACAATATATGCCGTCAGCGACACCGGCGGAATGGAGATTATTATGGGGAAACCGAACTTTATGAAAATAGTGACTTGCTTATCACTTATAATGCTTTTAGTGATCTCACAATTTTTACTTAATGTATTTGCAGCATCATCTACATATAATGAAAAAACAGCTACCGAAACAGTACTTGATATGGGAATCGGCTGGAATTTAGGAAATACTCTTGAAGCGTGCGGAGATTGGATAAATGGAAAGTCGGTAACAGACTATGAAACTGCATGGGGTAACATAGTTACAACTCAAGCGGTTATAGATGGTATCAAATCAGCAGGTTTTAAAACTGTTCGTATTCCGGTAGCCTGGTCTAATCTTATGTCTGCTGACTATACAATCAACACGGACCTTCTAAAGCGCGTTAAAGAAGTAGTTGATTACTGCTCAAATGATGGTATGTATGCTATTGTTAATATTCACTGGGATGGCGGTTGGTTTGAAAAATTTGCAACCGATTATGATGAGGCTATGAAAAAATACACTTCAATCTGGACACAAATAAGCAGTTATTTCAAGGATTATCCTAATAACCTGATTTTTGAATCTCTTAATGAGGAAGGCTGTTGGAACAGTATTTGGAATAGATACGGCGGTACATCAGGAGAAGCAAAAACACGTGCATATAATATACTTAATAACATTAACCAGAGATTTGTTGACATTGTCAGAGCATCAGGAGCAAGTAACTCATCCCGTTGTCTTCTGATTGCCGGATATGCAACAGATATTGATCTTACATGTGATGATTGTTTTAAAATGCCTACTGATACCATAAATAGTAAATTGATAATTTCGGTACATTATTATACCCCGCCTACTTTTACAATACTTGAGGAGGATGCTGATTGGGGTAAATGTGCAACAACATGGGGAACAGAGGCAGAAATCAATTTAGTTAAAACTGATTTTAATAAAATGAAAAACAAGTTTGTAAGTAAAGGAATTCCTGTTGTTGTGGGAGAATACGGTACTACTATAAAAAACAAGAATCCAGAAAGTGTAAGACTTTATATTTCAACGGTTTGTAAAACTGCTTATGACATGGGATTTTGCCCTATTCTATGGGATAGCAGCATTCATTATTCACGAAGTGAAACAATAATTAAAGATCCTCAGCTTGCATCAATGTTTTTAAAATACAAAGAATTTAATAGAGTCAACCTTGGAGATGTCAATGATGATAAGGTAATTGACGATTTAGATTATACGCAATTGAAAAATTACCTGTTGAGTTGGGATAACGCCATAAATGAAAAGAATGCCGACATCAATGAAGATGGAGTTGTTGATGCGCTGGATCTTGCACAGTTGAAAAAAGTATTGCTTAATAAATAAATTTGATAAAACAGTGAAAGTAACTAAATCCAATTAAATCAAGCTGCCGGAAAAGCTGAACTCCGGCGGCTTGATTTAATTTGGACACCTATATATTAGAATTTTCTATTATACTTTTAATTTACTTGAAAATTTATAATAATACTGTCAGGGTGGCATGAAGAACAGATGGAAGCAGAAGCTCAATTAAGATGAATAACTAAAATTAGAATATAGAAAAAACTAGCGTTGTGAAGAAGCGATCTTAAAGCGAAGGGTATCAAACTCAGTTACAATTTAAACAATTCTCCGATATGAGAGTGTACTGAACCCCAGGGAACGGACAGATAGTTGCTTACAAGGAAGAGTTTTCAAATTTGATATACTGAGACTGCGGTAACTTATTGTTTGATTTTTAGAGGCTAGGACAAGAAAACGCTTGGTATCACATAATAATTTCCAATCTACGTAACCAAAAGAATTCAAGTCGTTTTACAGGTCAAATAATCCCAGCTAATTGCGGTGGAATCATTATAGTTCTATAAAAAGAGGCAGATCAACAGAATAAAAAAATAATAAATGGATAAACTAACCAATTATAGATTGTGTTTTGTTATGCCCACCTGAAATGTCCGGTGGGGTTTTCATTGATTTCTTTTTAGAAACTTTGGAAATGCTATTAAAAATTTAAAACGATATAGGTAGAGGAAGATTAAATGAAAATATTACTGGTTTATCCGCTGTTTCCAAAAACTTTTTGGAGCTTTGATTACGCATTAGGTTTTATTTCAAAAAAGGCAAGCATGCCGCCATTAGGCCTGATAACAATTGCCTCAATGCTCCCTGATAGCTGGGAAAAGCGACTTGTGGACATGAATGTCTCAAAGTATTTAAAGGATGAAGAAATCCTTTGGGCGGATTATGTTTTCATAAGTGCTATGGAGATTCAAAAAGAGTCTGCCGGTAAGGTTATTCAACGCTGTAAAATCCTGGGTGTAAAGACTGTTGCAGGTGGGCCTCTGTTTTCCAGTGATGATTCGGAATTCGATGTTGATCATTTACTAAAGGGTGAGGGTGAATTAACTATTCCGGCATTTATTAATGATTTGGAAGACGGAATTTATAAGAATGTTTATTATTCAGAAGGATGGGCCGATCTTTCACAAACACCCGTTCCAGCATGGGAACTTGTGGATATTAATAAATATGCATGTTTAAATATTCAATATTCCCGGGGCTGCCCTTTTAGCTGTGACTTTTGCAACATTACTGCACTTTTTGGGCATGTTCCCCGTACAAAGACACCAGAGCAATTAATAAGAGAGCTTGAAATAATCTATAATACCGGTTGGAGGGGAGCTATCTTTTTCGTAGATGATAATTTTATAGGTAACCGTAAAAAAATAAAAGAAGAAATTTTACCCAGGTTAATCCAGTGGATGGAAAACAAAAAGTTTCCATTTACATTTATTACGGAGGCTTCTATCAATCTTGCCGATGATGAGGTATTAATGCAGCTCATGGCTAAAGCAGGGTTCAATACCGTGTTTGTAGGGATTGAAACTGTAAGTGAGTTAAGCCTTATAGAATGCAACAAGCTGCAAAACAAAAACCGCGACTTGGTACAATGCGTAAAAAGAATTCAGTCCTATGGAATTGAGGTGCAGGGTGGATTTATCGTTGGTTTTGATAGTGACAGCCCAAATATATTTAATGAAATGATTCGGTTCATACAAGAAAGCGGAATCGTAACTGCAATGGTTGGTCTGCTTAATGCACCTAAAGGAACGAAGCTATATCAACGCCTGATGGGTGAAGGACGAATTTCATCTGATTTTTCCGGTTGTAATACTGATATATCTATAAATTTTACTCCGAAAATGAATGAAAAAACTTTAAAAGAGGGCTATAAAAGCATCGTAAATACTATTTATGCTCCGAGCCATTATTATGGCAGGGTGAAGAGTTTTCTAAAGGATTTTAAACCCGCCAACCTTAGCAGGCAGCATATAAGTTTTAACGAAATCAGAGCTTTTATCAAGGCTAATTTCCAGCTGGGTTTATTAGAAAGAGAAAGAAAATACTACTGGAAACTTTTTTTCTGGTCTTTATTCAAAAGACCCAAAGTGTTTCCCTTAGTAATTAAATTTTCAATTTACGGTTTCCATTTCAGAAAGATATTTGAACAGAATACTGCTATTTAAAAAGATATATAAACCTGATATGCTATACTTTTATAAGTAAAGCCCTATTTTAATTTTTACTTTGGCTTATTAGAAGAGCTTGCAGCAACTTCTTCATTTGTATTGATGATTTCTGAAGAGTCTCTGTAAACTGCCATTTTATTATTTGAGGCTTTGGGATTATCCCGCTTAATAATTATTATTCCATAAACAATAGTAACTGCTGCCATAATAAATGGTATAACTAAAGAAAGCAGATAAGGGACGTATTTTGAAACTAATTTATCTTCCAGTATCATGTTGAATGATGTACGCGCAAGTACTGCTGCTCCGATATATATAACTATTGAATATCTTTTCATGAGTTTAATAACTATCTGACTACAAAAGAAAATTATAGGGATATTAAAAACCAATCCGAATATAATAAGCCATATATCTCCCCTGGCAGCAGACGCAATTGCAAGCACATTATCAAGGCTCATGGATAAATCAGCTATGACGATGGTTGCAACTGCTGCTAAGAACTTTTGAGATTGTTTTACATTATCACATTTCTCTTCCTGCTGAGGCTTTATCAAATCCCACGTTATTTTAACAAGAAGTAAGCCTCCGATAAGTTTAACAGGCAGCCACTGTATAGACATAATCAGAGTAAGAACGCATGCAAAAAATATTCTCAGCAATACAGCAAATGTAATACCCAGAAGATTTGCCTTTTTTGCATAATCATCTGTTAATTTTCTAGTTGCCAGAGCTATTACACCCACATTATCTCCGCATAAAACAAGATCAAGCAACATTATTTGTAATAGGCCTAAAATAAAAATAAGTACTTCATTCATATCGATTATCTCCTATCTCAATATTTGAGTTGTTTTATCAATTATACTGCGATTTTCTTAGAGTTTCGCAGTTATGATTGTTTGTTTATTTTAGTCACCATAATCATGTACATAAAAGCCAATAAAACTCTTAGGCATCCAAATACTTTATCCTTTATAATTGTATCCAACACTAAAAAATATTACTCCAATGATGCCACTTGTCAAGATATTTTATGTTAAGCATATAACAAAATGTAATAAATGTAATATAAGCAAATAAAATGTAACATATTAAGTTTTAATTGGAGTTGTATTATTTGAAAAATATGTTGTATTATAGTAAAATAGATTCAATATGGAAATGGAAGTTGGAGGTACATAAATGATAAACAAGGATAAACTTAAAGGGTTTTTTTCAGGATTAATATTTACGGCGGTTTTAGGGGTATCTGCATTGGGGGTAACTGTTTTAGCGGCACCTATAGAAAATAAGATATCAGTTGTATATGACAACATAAAAATTTATGCAGATGGAGTCCTTACACAACCTAAGGATGCTAATGGAAAAACAATTGAACCCTTTATTTCAAATGGGGTTACATATCTACCCGTTGCAGCGATAAGTAAAATATTAGGAAAAGATGTTAGCTGGGATGGGAGCACAAAAAGTATATATTTAGGTAAAAAACCTGACGTTAAAGCTGAAGAAGTTGCGGTATCCAATGCTGAGGAACTATTTGCCGCACTTGGCTCCAACAAGCATATCAAACTGAAACCCGGAATTTATAATATTTCTGATTTGAAACAAGGTTACAGTGAAAGTAAAAACATATATTGGACTGAAGTGTTCGATGGCAATGAACTGATACTGGATGAAATTTATAATCTGACTCTGGAAGGTATAGGGGATAAACCCGTTGAAATAGTTGTTGAGCCAAGATATGCAGATGTTCTTACATTTATAAATTGCAGAAAAATATCTGTAAAAAATATTAAAGCCGGGCATACCATAGAGAAGGGTGAGTGTGTAGGCGGTGTATTGAATTTTGATTCATCAAAGGATATAGATATTTCGAACAGTATTTTTTATGGATGCGGGACTTACGGGATTATTGCCGCGAATACTGAGAATTTAAAATTTATTAATTCCATTATTGAAGAGTGCACCAACGGAGCAATGACAATAAGTGATTGCAAGGATTTTACATTTACCAACAGTATATTTAGGAAATGTGAAAGTTCTAATTTAATTAATATTTATTCTTCGTCAAATATTGTTTACGATAAATGCGAGATATCTGAAAATGAGGCATTAAGTAAAGATACAGTTATATTGGGAGTAAATTTATCCAGTGGAATAAAGTTTACTAATTGTAAATTTAAAGATAATAAATTATTTAGTTTTGATCAAAATACTACATCGGATATTGATTTTACCGGTACTACTTTTGATGGAAACAGCTTCGACGATTTACTGAATTTTGGCAAATAATTTTCCAGGGGGCATATTTATGAAAAAGTTGTCTTTATTAATGCTATGTGTTTTTTTAATTTTAGTATCATTTTCTCAAGTTATTGCAAAAAGCAGTAATGAGATGTCAAAATCTAAAATTTACATCAATAACCAGCAAGTTACTTTCAAAAACCCAGTACAAATTAAAAATAACGAGTTGATGTTGCCATTAGGAGAGGTTATGACAATCCTAGGTATCTCGTTTGATGGAATTGAATGCAGTAAAAGTAGTATGGAAGGTAGTACTCGTATTAATATTAATATAAGTTGTGATATTGGAAACATATTGATGAATAATGAAACAACTCATGTATGGGTAAGTGGGGATAATCTGGATCTTGATGTTCCGCCATTAATATATAAAGATACTGTTTATGTTCCGTTAATGTTTATTTCAGATGTGCTTGGGAAAAAAGTTATACGCGACGATAAGAAATCAGAAATATATATTTCTGATATTGTTTTACCGGAGCCGCAAGGGTGGATCAGACTTAAAAATAGGCCGTCAGGAAATGAGCGGGTCACAATAAAACTGGATAGCACCGTATCCGGAATAGGTAGTGTAGGTTTCAGAACCAATTATCTATATAAAGCTGTTTCAATCAATGGAAAAATATATATGATTGATAATGACGGAACGTTGAAACAATATGACCCTGCCACAGATATATGGACGGATAAGTCAAAAATTTCAGAATTGAAAAATTCAAATGGTAATTTCAAGCTGGCAGTTCTTAATAGTAAGATACTAATCATCGGAGTAAATTGCAGCGATATTTACCAATATGATATTGAGAGCAACAAATGTGAATTGTTGACATCATTTCCAGTTGAACAAATACCTGCTTCAGTGATAGTAGCTGAAGGAAAAGTATATATTCTTTCAGGAATGTATGCGGGTGATCCGAATACTTTAAAAACACTTGATATGTATGATCCTGTTACTAATAAATGGACGAAGAAGAAAGATATGTTTCAGGGACTTAGCGATTTAACTTCTGTCTATTATAATGGTAAAATATATATATTTGGAGGAGCTAAAAGATCAACTACTAAGCTTGAGGATCTTTTAGAAAAAGATCCTGTTACCGGAGAAATAAGATTAAAACCAAGGAACAATACAAATGAATATCCCGGGCAGAATATTGAAGCATATGATATCAAAACTGATTCCTGGTCATATATTACACCTGACAACTTACATTGGTTTGCTTCAGGAGCTGAAGTGTGTAATGGGAAACTATATTTATTTGGAAACGAATATATTAATGGCAAGAAAATATATTGTGTCAAAGAATTCGATACTGTAAGTAATAAATTTTCCAAGGTTGCTGATATGTTGCCTAAAGAAGATAGCTATTCTACAGTAGCTGTAAATGGAGAGATATTTATTATTAGTGGCAGGAGTGTTGAAAAATATATACCAGGCAAAAAATAAATCATATTTATCTTAAAGTTATCAAACCGAGCACATAATTGTGTATAGCGGAAAAATGAATCTTCTGTCTATATAACCCCTTCCATTTCCAGTATACAAGCTTTTCAGGGTAACACACAAGAATTCCAATCCTTTATATAAAAATAAAAAATCATACATCAAAAAGAAATCCAGAAATACCTATCTAACGGCATTTCTGGATTTTTTATTTCTAAAGCATTTCTAAATGTATAATGTAGAATTTGGATTATTGTTCTTTAGAATATTTATCATGTAATCTGCTTGAGAATCACTTGGATTTAAACAGGCCAAAAGGTAATGCACAGCTATGATTTATCGTACCATCTCTGGTAAAAGTAAATTATAGGTACAAGTGATAATATTATAATGAAAAGCCCTAAATTATTCATAGTATCCATTTTGTAAAACTGCAGCTTTTCAAAGATAAACGGGCTGATAACAAATGCCTGAATTGCATCTAAAATAATATTTACCATAAAAAATAACAGGGGTTTTGAATAGGTAAAATAAAATATATAAATTGTTACTACCGGGAGGAAGCCATAATTAAATGCCGAGATACTTGAGAGGAAAAATATATTATTTTTTATGGTCCACCAATTATAAACTTCTCCTGTTTGCCAGTAAATAGAGGTTAAAACCAAAGTAAAAAAGGCAACAGATAAAAATTGCTTAACTCGCTTTACATCCAGGGGTATAAGTAAAAACCAAGGTCCAATAAAAGTAGCCCATAGAACAAATTGTGTCATAATTAATACTCCTCATAAGATATCGTATATTTTTATTATTTCAGTTAAATTGAAATGTATTCAAATAATTGTTTTGAATTTAGTTTTCAAAAAAGTACAAATATCCTTCCGTATTTCTCTATTTAATTCTCTTAATAATATAAATACAATTTATATATAGATTAATCTAAATAATATTTTGGAGGAAAATTAAAATGAGAAAAGCAGTTGCCATTGTTTTAGCAGGAGTAATGTTAGTAACTACATTGGTTGGATGCGGCAGTAGTTCACAAAATGACTCAGCCTCTTCTTCTGTTGCCTCAGGTTCAACAGCTACTGAAACCAAAAAAAATATTACTCTTTCTTTCGGATCTCATCAATCCGGACTGCCGACTTCAGGTATTGTACAAAAACTTGCTGAAGAATATGAAGCAAGTACCGGAGTCAAAATTGATTTTCAAATTATACCTGATGCTCAATGGAGAGATTTGTTGAAGGTTAAGCTGGATTCCGGTGAAGCCTACGATATCATGAATGTAGATGCCGATCCGCTTAGCATTGTCAGCAGAGTAAATCCTGAAGTTAACTGTGTTGATTTATCTGATCAGGAATGGGTAAAGAGAATTGACCCCATAGCTCTGGCCGGTATTTCTGTTAATAATAAGGTTTACGGAATACAGTTTAATGGAATCAGACGATCAGGCATGTTCTACAATAAGAAAATGTTTAGTGATCTGGGCTTGAAAGCGCCAACTACATACGAAGAGTTTAAAAACGTATGTCAGAAAATAAAAGACTCAGGGGTCACTCCTATTTATGAAGCTATACAGAATGGGTGGCATCAGGTACTCCCTGTTTGTGAAACAGGTTCATACTATGCAACCAAATATGACAATTTGTATGAGAAGTTAAATAAAAATGAGATGAAAATAACCGATGTAAAAGAAATCAAGCTCATTTTGACACAGATGAAGGAATTTGCCGATTTGGGATTCTATGGCAAGAACTTCATGAATCAAGCGGTAGAAGGTGCTAAAGAAGCATTTGCAAAAGGTGAAGCTGCCATGTTCTGTAATGATGGAGGCTGGGCATTACAAACTGAAACAGAATTCCCTGAAACGAAGGGCAATATAGGCTTATTCGCCGCACCATGGGCAGATAACCAGACTATAAGCAGTAATCCGACTTGTAATGCATATTTCATAAATAAAAACAGCAAATATGTTGATGATGCAAAGGATTACTTTAACTTCACCGCAAAGCAAGAAAATCTTCAGAAGCTGCTTGACGGAGCAGGAAGTCTAGTATCTTTATGCTGGCCTGAGATTGAGTCCAAAGAAAATCCTGAATATGTGGAATACTATAAAAGCTTACCACAAGGAATTGTAATGCAGGTTGGAGTTTCTTACGTCGATCCACAGTGGATGGATATAGGTAAAGATATTGATGCAATGTATACAAATAATTTGACACCTGAAGAGATCGTTGACAATATAGCAAAGAGAAGAGACGATCTGGCTGAATTAGCTAAAGATCCGGCTTGGAATAAATAATCAAGGAACAATCATGGTTGAATATTTTCAACCATGATTGTTTTAAAGAAAGAGTGGCTACAATGAACAAAAATAAGATATATCCAACGTACTTGTCCTTCGGCATTTTAACAATTTTTGTGCTTTTTTTCTTTCTACCCAGTATTTTGGGTATATTTTACTCATTCACCGATTGGAACAGCTTGAGTAATGAAGTTAATTTTGTTGGTCTTAAGAATTATTCAAAAATCTTTTCCGGTAAATATGATTTTGTTTCATATATAATTAATACTTTAAAATTTACAGGAGCAACAATAATTATTAAACCCATTTTGGGAATATGTCTGGCTTTACTGCTGACAAGCAAGTTTATTAAGTTTAGGAATGTTCACAGAATGATTATATTTATACCACAGGTAATGTCTTTCCTGATCGTAGGTCTTGTCTTTAAAAGCTTGCTGAATCCTGTAACAGGATTTATAAACAATTTTTTTACTTCAATTGGACTTGATTTTTTTGCACAGAACTGGCTTTCTGATGCAAAGCTTGCAATGTTTACTGTTATCGGTGTTGATACCTGGAAAGGTGTCGGTTATATTATGATAATAATAATTGCAGGAGTAAATGCAATATCCGAGACATATTACGAAGCAGCAGAAATTGACGGAGCTAATTTTTTTCACAAGACCTGGTACATTACCCTGCCTTTATTAAAATGGGTTATTTTGAATGTATCCATTTTAAACCTGACTTATGGCTTAAGAGTATTTGATGCAATATATGTCTTAACCAACGGAGGGCCGGGACGTGCAACAGAGGTTATAAATACTGCGGTATACAGTGAATTTTCCAAAGGAAATTATGCCATGGGTACTACTTTATCAAGTGTTCTCTTCATATTTGTTATGTCCATATCCTATTTCTTGTTGAAAGCGTTAGAACCAAAGGAGGATTCATAATTATGAAGATAAAAAAAGGAATAAGTACCATAATATTAAATTTAATAACTATTTGCACCAGCCTGACTTTTATTGTACCGTTATTGGTTGTACTGCTGAATTCCTTCAAAACAAGAGCTGAAGCTAATACAATGACCTTAAAATTGCCAAAAGTCTGGGCATTTGATAATTTTGAAACTGTAATAGAAAGAGGCAAACTGTTTCAATCCTTTTTCAACAGCATGCTATATGCAACCTCGGGTGCGGTAATTATTATATTACTGACCTCGGTTGCAGGGTTTGTATTAGCCCGTAACAGAACAAAAGTAAATAAATTTATCTACTATTTTATTATTCTTGGAATTGCCATGCCGATAAATACAGTTACTTTAATGAAAGTAATGAAAACTACAAATTTGGTAAATACACAGTTAGGCATTATCCTGATATATGTAGCTATAAATATTCCCATCAGCCTATTTATAACATATGGATTTATTGGGAGCATTCCTGTTGAAATTGATGAAGCAGCAATAATAGACGGCTGTTCTTCAAGGCAGCTGCTGATACGAATAATATTGCCGTTGCTGTCACCTGTAATGGTAACTGTATTTGTGCTGAATTTTCTAGGCATCTGGAATGATTTTACCATGCCATTATACTATTTGAATAATTCCAGTAAATGGCCAATGACCCTGGCTGTTTACAACTTTTTTGGAGTGTATGAAAATCAGTGGAATCTGGTTAGTGCGGATATAATAGTAACAATTCTTCCCGTGCTTTTGATATTTATTTTTGCTCAGAAATACATTGTAGGAGGAATATCAGCCGGGGCAGTCAAGGGCTGATTGAAAGGGTTAATTCACTTGCGTTATCTAAGGAGTAAGGTTGAAAGAAATATTAAAATAAATAAAGGAGGTACCGAGCCCATGCCATTTCTATCATTGCGTTTTGTGCAAAATGCTGGGCATGGGGATATTTATGAAATTTACAGACGGATTTTGGTTAAAACAGAAGGGAGTCAGTATATATTCTCCAGCTGAAGTCAGGGACTATACTATCAAAGAAAAATCAGTGGTATTATATACCCCTGTTGTAAAAATAACAAAACGAGGCCAAACTCTGCAGGGACCTCTGCTAACGCTTGAGATAAGTTCTCCGGGATGCAACATTATAAAAGTAAAAGCACAGCACTTTATTAAAAGGCTTCCGGTAATACCGGAATTTGAACTTAACGTGGATAATAACTTTATCCCGGAGATTGCCGAGGAAGACGAAGAAATTATTTTTTCAAGCGGAAAAACCTCAGTGAGAATATGCAAGACAGATTTTTCTCTCAGCTTCTACTATGAAGACAGACTTCTAACTAAAAGCGGAACAGGTCAAATGGGCTATATTGCCATTGAACAGGCAGGACCACATTTTCGAGAGCAGCTTGATCTTGTTACGGGAGAATGTGTGTATGGTCTGGGGGAGCGCTTTTCGGCATTTGTTAAAAACGGGCAAAGTATTGATATATGGAATGAAGACGGAGGAACCTCCTCTGAGCAGTCGTATAAAAATATTCCTTTTTATGTTACCAACAGGGGTTACGGTGTATTCGTCAACCATCCTGAAAGAGTATCCTTTGAAGTAGCCTCGGAGGCGGTTTCGAGAGTACAATTCAGTGTACCTGGTGAAAAGCTGGAGTATTTCTTCATTGGAGGAGCAGACTTAAAGGAGGTTATTCATAATTACACAACACTGACAGGAAGGCCTTCACTGCCACCTGCCTGGTCCTTCGGACTCTGGCTGACCACCTCTTTTACAACACAATATGATGAAAAGACAGTTTCCTCCTTTGTTGACGGAATGGCCGAAAGGGATATACCCTTAAGGGTGTTTCATTTTGACTGCTTCTGGATGAAGGAGTATGAATGGTGCAATTTTGAATGGGATGGAGAAGTATTTCCCGACCCCCGGAATATACTCAAAAGATTGAAAGAAAAAGGACTTAAAATATGTGTATGGATAAATCCATATATAGCACAAAAATCAAAGCTCTTTGACGAGGCGGCAGACAAAGGTTATCTCATAAAGCTTAAAGACGGAGAGGTATGGCAGTGGGATTTGTGGCAGCCCGGCATGGGTATAGTTGATTTTACAAATCCGGATGCCTGCAAGTGGTATGCTGATAAATTGAATGAACTTTTAGATATGGGTGTGGACTGTTTCAAAACAGACTTCGGAGAAAGGATACCTGTAGATGTTGTATACAGTAATGGTGCAGAGCCGGTAAAAATGCACAACTACTACACTTATCTCTACAACAAGGTTGTATATGAAGTTCTGGCAAACAGATTTGGAAAACAGGAAGCGGTATTGTTTGCAAGAAGTGCAACAGTGGGTTCACAGAAATTCCCTGTACACTGGGGCGGCGATTGTGTCTCCAGATACGAATCCATGGGGGAAAGCTTAAGAGGCGGCTTGTCACTATGCATGTCGGGCTTCGGTTTCTGGAGCCACGATATAAGTGGCTTTGAAAGCACAGCCTCGCCTGACCTGTACAAAAGGTGGGCCGCTTTCGGCTTGCTGTCAACTCACAGCAGACTCCACGGGAGCAGTTCTTATAGAGTGCCATGGCTTTTTGATGAAGAATCGGTGGAGGTGGTGAGGTATTTCAGTAAGCTGAAATGCAGGCTTATGCCATATCTGTTCGGCGCAGCATGTTATACAGCCCATACCGGAGTACCCTCCATGAGGGCGATGATACTGGAATTTGGCAAGGACAGGGCATGCGACTATCTTGATACCCAGTACATGCTTGGTGATTCCCTGTTGGTTGCTCCGGTGTTCAGACAGGAGGGAACAGTTGATTACTATCTGCCTGAAGGTGTATGGACCAACTTTATCTCCAATGAAAGAGTAAAAGGAGGAACCTGGAAATATGAGACCCATGACTTTAAGAGTCTGCCGCTGATGGTCAGGCCAAATTCCATAATACCTGTCGGAAACAATGAAAACAAACCGGATTATGATTATCTTGACGATATAACCCTCCATGTGTTCCAGCTTTCGGATAATGAAGCTGCAACATCAATCATATATGATATGGATGCAAAAGAAATGGGCAGTGCAAAAGTAATCAAGCAGGAAAATAAGGTAACAGTGGATATAAGCGGTTTAAGGAGCTGCTCTGTAATCATGAGGAATATAAAAAACGTCAGAGATATTACTGGAGCTGAGGCAGAAAGCTGCGCTCTGGGAACAAAACTTGTTCCATTTGCCCCAAAGGGTGAAATTTCATTTATAATAGAGGTATAGAATTCATCTAGATATAGATGAATTCGGAAGAGTATAGCGTGAAAAACATTGCGGTATTCAGCCTGCATTTCACGCGGTAAAAAACCGCAAAGCGGTTTTTTACTACTATTTCTGTACGTGCTGTGCGCGTAGATGGGAGATTATATGATTGGTGCAAGTAAGGATAATCAATACTATGAACTGACAAGTCCTACAATTATTCCAAAAGCATCAGGCTTTCTATGGAATGAAAAAATGATGATCCAGGCCAATTGCAGGGGATATGCCGTTGCACAGTTTATGCAGCCTGAACCTGCAAAATATTCACATTCACCAAATCTTGAGGCAAAAACCTTTATGCAGCCCGAACAGCCGTATTACGCACATCATCCGGGACGGTTTGTATATATAAAAAATGAAGAAACGGGAAGATTTTTTTCTGCTCCTTATGAACCGGTCAGACTTCTTCCGGATAAATATATTTTTTCTGTTGGAAAGGATAAAATTATCTGGAGGGCTGAAAGTGATGATATTCAGATAGAGATGTGCCTGAGTCTCGCTAAGGAAAATGCTCTGGAACTATGGCAGATAAAAGTAAAAAATCTTTCGGACGCAAAAAGAAAAGTAAGTATATATCCATACTTTACAGTAGGCTATATGTCTTGGATGAACCAAAGCGGAGGGTATAACTCTGAACTGCAAAGTATTATCTGCTCTTCTGTCACACCCTACCAAAAATATAAGGATTATTACACTATAAGGGATTTTGCCGATAAAACATTTTTATTGGCGGAGCAGGAGCCTTATTCCTGGGAGGTCAGTCAGGAGGTATTCGAAGGAGAGGGCGGTATTTTTAAACCGACTGCAATACTTCAGGAGATGCTGGGCAAAGGAGATGCCAGATATGAAATGCCTGTATGTGTGTTGCAATACAGACTGGACATGAGTCCAGGTGAAGAAAATAATTTCAGATTTGTTTTCGGTGCGGCCAAAACAGAGGAAGAGATAGCCCAATACCGCAGAACATTTTTCCTGAACAGGAAGGAAGCCGGTAAAGACGGGTTTGAACTGGCACTGGTGGAATACCAGCAGTATATTGGCGAGGGCCGGGGGTGTCTGCAAATTAAAACACCGGATTCTCTTCTGGATAATTTCGTTAATCATTGGCTTCCCAGGCAAATGTACTACCATGGTGCTACCAATCGTCTTTCTACAGATCCTCAGACAAGAAACTATCTGCAGGATAATATGGGAATGAGCTACATAGAGCCGCAGACAGCAAGAAATGCCTTTTTGCATGCTCTTAGCCAGCAGCATGAGAACGGCTCAATGCCCGATGGAATAATTTTGTACAAGGGAGCTGAGCTGAAGTATATAAATCAGATTCCTCACACCGACCACTGTGTCTGGCTGCCGGTTTGCATCAGTACATATCTTGATGAAACCAATGACTATGCTATACTGGATGAAAAGGTAGGATTTGCTGACAATAAGGGGAAATTTACAGTTTTCGAGCATATCACCCGTGCAGTAAACTGGCTTGTATACGACAGGGATGAGAGAGGGCTTAACTATATTAACCAGGGGGACTGGTGTGATCCCATGAACATGGTTGGCTTCAAGGGTAAAGGTGTTTCAGGCTGGCTCACCATAGCTACGGCGTATGCCTGCCTTGTTTGGTCAGGTATCTGCCAAAATACCGGCAGGATGGACTATGCAGGAATATTCAGGCTTGAAGCACAAAAAATTAACGGCAGTGTTAATAAATATTTGTGGGACGGCCGGTGGTATGCCCGTGGAATAACCGACGACAATGTTCTGTTTGGTGTAAGCAGTGATGAAGAAGGTCGGATATATATAAATCCGCAGGGATGGGCTCTGCTTAGTGGTGCTGCAGATGAGGAAAAGAAAAAGAAGCTGATGGCGGCAGTAACAGAAAACCTGGAATCACCTTATGGGGTTGAAAAACTTGCACCTGCCTATACAGTCATGAGAGAAGATGTCGGCAGGCTGACACAGAAGCATCCTGGAACAGCAGAAAACGGAGCTGTTTACAACCATGCATCGGCATTCTACATATATGCGCTTTATTCTGCCGGTGAGAAGGAAAATGCCTTCAGGCTGCTCCGTAAAATGCTACCGGGAGCGGATTTGCAGGATATCATTCAGAGGGGGCAGCTGCCGGTATTTATACCAAACTATTACAGGGGTGCATACAGACAGATTCCAAGGACTGCCGGCCGCTCCAGCCATCTTTTCAATACCGGGACAACTTCCTGGTTTTACAGATGCCTTATTGACGGACTTTTTGGATTGAAGGGAAGACCTGACGGACTTGCTATAAAACCGCAGTTACCTGATGAATGGAAAAATGCCTCGGTTCAAAGGTATTTCAGAGGTGCAGTATTTAACGTTGACATTGTCAGAGAAGAGGGAGTCAGGGCTGCTGAAGTTTATGCAAATGATTTGCTTATTGAGGATGGAGTATTCAAAGATATAAAACCAGGTTTAAAATACAATGTATTGGTAAAAATTCCATACGGGAAAGAGGTTTAGAGGGAGGTTGGTCATATATGCTGAAAAGTCAGATGATGCGCGGTATAGCCGCTGAAATGGATTCTTTGAAAATTGGAATGGGGTGGAAGGTTAATGAACTGGATTTACCTCAGATAATGGTTCAAACCACCTGGGGAGACAGCCATCCCGGGAGTGTGCATTTAGGCAGAGTTGCAGACCTTTTGAAGTCTTCGGTGGAAGCTGCCGGAGGGAAGCCTGCCCAATACACAGTTACGGATATATGTGACGGAATTGCACAAGGCCATGACGGAATGAACTATTCACTTGTTTCAAGAGAACTCATAGCTGCAACCATTGAAGCGCAGATAAATGCCACACCCTTTGACGGTGCGGTTTTTTCGGCTTCCTGCGACAAAGCTGTACCTGCACATCTTATGGCAATTGCCAGAAACAACATTCCTTCGGTATTTGTACCCGGAGGAGTCATGAAAGCGGGACCGGATAACCTGACCCTTGAGCAGATCGGCACATATTATGCAAAATTTCTGAGAAAAGAAATTGATTCTGAGGAGTATTCCTACTACAAGCTGAATGCCTGTCCCAGCTGCGGTGCATGTCAGTTCATGGGCACCGCCTCAACAATGCAGATCATGGCCGAAGCATTGGGCCTGGCTCTTCCCGGGTCTGCTCTGATGCCTGCCTCCGAAGCTTGTCTCTATGAAATGGCTGAGAATGCCGGCAGAGCAACTATGAAGCTTGTGGAGCTGGGCATAACTCCGGATAAGATATTGACGGCAAAAGCTTTTGAGAATGCTATTATGGTTCATGCCGCAATTGCAGGCTCCACTAATACCTTACTCCATCTGCCGGCAATAGCTCATGAGCTTGGAATTACAATAGATGCTGATTTATTTGATGAGATACACAGAAAAATCCCATTTATCACAAACATTCGCCCAAGCGGAAGCTTCCCGGCAGAATATTACTGGTATGCCGGAGGAACTCCGGCTGTAATGGAGCAGATAAGAAAGCATTTGAATCTCGATGTAATGACAGTTACGGGGAAAACTCTCGGTGAAAATCTTGAGGATTTGAGGAACAACGGGTTCTATGTAAACTGTAACCGGTATCTTAATGAAAAAGGTATTGCAGGGAATCATATAATTAAAGACTATAACAGTCCGATTCAGTCACAGGGAGCAGTAGCCGTATTGAGGGGAAACCTTGCACCCGAAGGCGCGGTTGTAAAACATTCTGCTGTTGCAAGGGAAATGCATGAGGTAGTGTGCGTTGCAAGACCTTTTAATTGTGAAGAGGATGCCTACAAGGCAGTTATCGAGAAAAGTATAAAACCCGGAGATGCAGTTATCATAAGATATGAAGGACCAAAGGGCTCAGGTATGCCGGAGATGTTTTATACCACTGAAGCTATTGTATCTGATCCTGATTTGGCAGGCAGTGTTGCACTTATAACAGACGGGAGATTTTCAGGGGCATCCAGGGGACCTGCTATAGGGCACGTTTCTCCGGAGGCTGTGGATGGAGGCCCTATTTCACTTATTGAAGAAGGAGATCTGATTAAAATAGACATTCCGTCACGAACTATTGAAGTTATAGGCATAAGCGGTGAAATAAAAACTCCTGATGAAATAACCCTGATATTTGAAAATAGAAAGGAAAGCTTTGTGCATCCCGCTCTGAAGGAAAAAAAGGGGATATTAAAAATCTATACAAAGCTTGCAGTATCGGCAATCAAGGGTGCATACATGGATTAGTACCGAAGATATTACTAACCTGAATTAAGGATAAAATATTGGCGAAGGAGGAGTAATTGAATGCAAGGCAAAAAAGAAATTTCAATAAAGAGAATTATATTTGATAATTATGCCTTGCTGATTATTTCACTTATTCTTCTTCTCTTTTTTTCAACCTTCGTGTTTTTTGTAAACGATCGTATTTCCAGAATTACCGAATTACAGACCAACCTTTGTGATTCGGCAAAAAACTCTATTGAGTCATCAATTGAAAAAATGTCCATAGTTTCAATGAACGTTTTATACTCTAAAACCATTAGAAATACGTTGAGATCAGCCAATCCTTCAACTGCAAATATTAAAACCATGGATCCCATATACGAGGCCATATCATTCATAATCGGGCCGTATGGTACTGTTACCCAGGTAAACATACACTCTGAAAAAAACTATAAGGTTGGTTGGGGAGTTTATGAATTATACGCACCGGAAAGTTACACCCAAATAGCTAATTATAAAAATATAAAAAGCAAAAATGGCTTTAAATATTTAGATATTCCGGAACAGAGAAAGGATCTGTCCTATTTCAATAAATATCTTAGTTCAAAGAAATTTATATCCTTGAACCGTATATTTAAAGGTGCATATTATCAGGAAGAAGGGATCGTTGAGGTTATTCAAAATTGTGACTCTTTCTTTGGACACCTGAATTTAATGAAAAAAGAAAATAAAAATATAGAATTTTATATATTTAATGAGGATAATATTTTGATATATCCTTATGATGAAAAGACAAAAACATCAGAGCAATTTACTTATTTAATCTCAAAAGAGTTAACCGCGGCAGCAGTCTCGGACAAGGTTGAATCAGTGTATGTCAGTAAAAAATACTATGCATCATATGTGTCGATAGATGAAATAAAATGGAAAGTGGTAGTTATGCAGAATAAAGCTGATGCTTTCCATCCATTAATCACTTTCATTGTCATTTATTCATTAATTGGATTTTCATTCCTTGGCATAGCGATACTTATGTGCTATGCAATTACCAGAAAGGTAACCACACCAATCTATAAGCTTAAAGAAACCATTAAAGCAATTGACCTGACCGATATTATAAATAACAGAACAGAAATAGCTGAAATTGATACAAAAACCAGTGAAATTGCCATGCTTTCAAAGGTGTTTAAGGAAATGTATATAAAGCTTGAAGTCTCTACAAAAGATTTGATGACCTCAAGAGAAGAAGAAATAAGAGCTAAATTTATAGCAATGCAGTCAATGATTAATCCGCATTTCATATTTAATAATTTAGCAAATATCAGTGTTATGGCTGAAGAAAATATGAATGATGAAATCGTTAAGCTAAGTAAAAACCTTTGTGATTATTTGAGATATATATCAGCCGACAGTTTAACCACCGTTGATACACTGACAGAGGTATACTTCGCAGAAAAGTATCTGGAATGCATGAAAGTGAGATACGGGAAAAGGCTGGAATATTATTTTGATATTCCTTCTGAAATGGAGACGATCAATATCTCAAAGCTGACGATTCAGCCAATAATCGAAAATTCTCTGAAATATGCATTTCAGGATTCGCCCCCATGGATACTGGAGATATTGGGCAATGTCTATCCTCAGGGGTGGGAGCTTATAATACGTGACAACGGTATTGGAATAAAAGAAGAATATATAAAAGAAATAGTTGATAATCAGAAGAAAATTAAAGAAACTAAAAACATTTCATCAATGAAAATTGGAGGAATGGGACTTGCAAATGTGTATTTAAGATTAATTCTTTTACACGGAAATGATGCTCAGTTGATTATAAGAAACAGAGTCAGCGGTGGAACCGAAGTTATAATACGGTCTTTCAATTTAGACAATTGACAGACCTGAAAAATTTTTTGGAGGGTAATTAAATGAAAATAGAAAATCCAATCTTAAGGGGCTTTCATCCCGATCCATCCATTATCAGAGTCGGGGAGGATTACTACATTGCCGCATCTACGTTTGAATGGTGGCCGGGAGTAAGGATACATCATTCAAAGGATCTGAAAAACTGGGAGCTCCTGCCATACCCATTATGCAGAAAATCGCAGCTGGATTTGACCGGGGTGGGGGATTCCCAGGGAATATGGGCACCATGCTTAACCTGGCATAATGACACCTTCTATCTTGTATACACTGTAGTAACATCATTTTATTGCAATATGCAGGATACTCATAATTATCTTGTCACAGCCAAGGATATCAGGGGACCCTGGTCTGAACCCATTGCTTTAAACAATTTCGGTTTTGATCCATCTCTCTTTCATGATGAAGACGGAAAAAAATATATCGTAAGTATGGTAACAGACCATAGAGTACCTCAGAAATATAGCGGAAGACTGCTTTTACAGGAATACGACGAGAAACAAAAGAAAATGGTTGGGGAAATAAAAGACATATATACAGGTCAATACGGATATCTGGAAGGACCTCACATATTCAAAAGAAATCAGTACTATTATTTATTTACTGCAGATCATGGAACTGGAGAAGAACACGGACAATCGATTCTCAGATCTGAAAATATTTGGGGACCATATGAATGGAATGAAAAAAATTCAATATTAACATCCAGAAACAACCCTGAACTGATATTGCAGAAAGCAGGGCATGCCGACCTTGTGCAGTCACAGAACGGGGAATGGTATATTGTGCACCTGTGCGGCAGGCCTCTTGACAACACAAACCCTGCAGATTCCAAGAAATTGCCCGGAAAGCGCAGATATCCACTGGGACGGGAAACTGCCCTGCAAAAAGTTATCTGGACTGAGGATGATTGGCTGGAATTGAATAATAAAACCGTATTACCGGAAAGTGTTATAAATATTGATGGTCATAATGAGTATCCGTTGGAAAAGAGCAAGGAGATTGATGATTTTGATAAAGAGGAGTTAAGTCTGGAATATCAGAGTTTAAGAAAACCACTTGGTAATTCAAACTTTTCACTTACCGGGCGCCCTGGTTTTTTGAGATTGTTCGGCAGAGACGGATTATCCTCAAGACATGATCAGAGCCTTATAGCAAGACGGTGGACAGAATTCCGCTTTGAGGCAAGTACAAAGCTTGAATTTGAACCGCAGAATTTTAAACAAATGGCCGGTCTTGTATGCATGTATGATGTGGAAAATTTCTATTACCTTCATATTACTTATGACGAAGATATAGGTAAATGTATTTCTATATTTACCAGCCGGAATAAAGTATGTAATATGCCCGGGGAAATGGTCTCAGTTGAAAACAATATCCCGGTTTACCTGAAGGTAACTGTTTCATTTGATGTACTTCAATTTTATTATTCTTATGATAATGCGCAGTATATAAAAATAGGTCCTGAGCTTGATGCCAGTGCACTTTCTGATGAAGCATGTGCTAACGGCTGGTTTACAGGTGCAATGGTGGGCATATGCTGTCAGGACATGTCCGGAAGTGGAGCTTTTGCCGACTTTGACTGGTTTGGTTACCGTACAATGAGGAATGATAATTATGAGCAGAAACTATAAATATATAGTTGTTGAAGATGAAGATTTGATACGCAATAATATAGTTAAAAAGATTGAGAGTCTAAATTTGCCGTTAGAGTATGTTAATTATGCCGATAATGGCAGAGAAGCATTGGAATTGGTAGAAAAATTCAATCCGGACATTATTTTCACAGATATTATGATGCCAATAATGGATGGTTTGGAGCTTGCTGAGGAAATATATATTGCTTATCCTCAGATCAAAATAATAATAATAACCGGATATGGTGATTTTTCATTAGCACAGAAGGCAATAAGATACGGGGTTGTGGATTATATACTAAAGCCAATTAACACAGAAGATTTAAGTGTTGTTTTATCACGGGTAATAACAATTCTTCAAAAGGAAGAAGCAAGTAAAACTAAAGATATTCCTGATAACTATAAAAATATGAATTATACAAAAGAACAGACAATGGAACTTGTAGAAGAGTTTATCAGGGATAATTATAGAAAAGAGATCACCTTGGGGAATGTTGCCGAGAAAATTGGTTTTACTCCGGATTATTTAAGTAAATTATTTAAAAAATATAAGCAGGAGTCTCCAGTAAAGTATATTTCTCGCCTGAGAATAGAGGAAGCAAAACGTTTGCTCATCGAGGAGCCGAATTTTGAAATTAAAAGAATTGGAGAGCTGGTAGGTTACTTTGACCAATATTATTTCAGCAGAACGTTTAAGGCTCAGGTCGGGGTTTATCCGACGGAATTTAGAAAGAAATATATTCCATGAAGAACTGACGATATCACCTATTGACAATAAATGAATGATCGTTTATTATAGAAATATAACGAAGAGGCAATTCGTTGAAATAGAGGTGGACAGATGAGAAGAAGAGATGATGAAAAGGCAAAAAGTATAAAAGAAGCTGTAATTAAGTTGATACTTCAAGAAGGTTTTCATGGTACTTCTATTTCAAAAATTGCTAAAGAGGCAGGGGTTTCACCGGCTACGGTATATATCTATTTTGATAACAAGGAGATTATGCTTCAGGATATTTACCGTGAGTACTCAGAAGAAATATTTGATTATATTTTTAGAAAAGTACAGAAGGGAATGGCTGGAGAACAACTGATTGAGATACTTGTGAGAAGTTATTACAACTATATTCAGGAGCACAGGGAGATTTTTAACTTTGTGGAACAGTTCTCAAATTGCCCCTCGTTAGCCAGCGGTTGTTCTGAAATTAAAGGTATTTGTAATATAAATAACTTCATAGTAGAGCTGAAAAAAAATAACGTAATAAAAGACTACAGGATTGAAAATTTAATAGCTATTATATTCTATCCGGTGAAATCAATTGCATTTAATGACCATAAAAGCGAAAAGGAAAGAGCAGAGCTACTGGAAGAAATGATTGAAATCATACAGGAAGTGCTACTAAAATAATAAAAACAAAAAGCGGGACAATTTTATGAATTATCATAAAAGAATTCCGCTATCATTTAACTTATAGTTAAATGAACATTCGTTTATAACGTGTGAGTTCAGATACTTCACCTGCTGGAGGTGGGGGACATCTACAACCTCGTTATAAAATGGGAAAGGATGATATTATGATGAGTCAAGACAATAACATTAAATCGGGAAGAGTAATTCCCATATCCGATACAGTTTTACTGCCGGGTGTGACCTCCATACTCAGGCTGCCAAGACTTAATGAGGCAGAACTTGAAAATCTTAAAATGGGGGATATTACCAATATTGCACTGCCCCTAAAGCAAAACTTTGGTCACGGCCAATTTAGCCAGGAGGATTTTTATAGGGTAGGTGTTTCATTTAAAGTAGAAGATGCCGAAGAAACGGAAAAAGGCTACCGTCTAAAGATAAAAGCACTGGATAGAGTCGAGGTCAATAACCTAATATTCGAATATGGCAGTATACATGCTGAATATGATGTTTTCCCGGATGAGATTGATCTCAATGAAAAAAGCCGGGAAGAAATGCTAAACTATATTAAGAACTTTACACATGAATTCAGTGAAAAGTATACCAGGTCGGAGCAGTACAAAGGTGCCGATCAATACATGAAAGTGCTTGAGGAGTTGAAAGACTTGAATTCTCTGATTGTGTATATAGCGCAATTCATGCCGCTTTCAAACGGAGAAAAGTATGAATTGCTCGAGACTCAGTCTTTGAAGGAAAGAAGTCTGAAGTTTATGGATCACCTTGTAAAACTGAAGGAAACCGTTGAACTGCAGTTTCAAATGGCAGAGAGGTTCTCTGAAAAAGCAAATAAATATTATAGAGAGTCGGTACTTAGAGAACAACTAAAAGCGATTCAAGAGGAATTAAATGAAGGCAAGGAAGAGGGAACTAAAAAGGACAAGGACTATTTAAGTAAAATTGAAGATGCTCAGATGCCGGTTGATATAAAGAACGCCGCTCTTGAAGAACTGGAAAAATTAAAAGCTCAGGGTCCAAACAGTTCAGAGTATAATGTAATACGAAATTACCTTGAGTTGCTGGTACAATTGCCCTGGAAAAAGAGTGAAGCCAAACCTGTGAATTTGGGTGAGGCGAGGCGGATTTTAGATGAACAGCATTACGGATTGAATAAGGTTAAGGATAGAATAATACAGCATTTAGCCGTAATGCAGCTGAAGAAAGACAAAAAGGGTTCAATTCTATTGCTGGTCGGGCCTCCAGGAACAGGTAAAACAAGCCTGGGTAAGAGCATTGCAGAGGCATTGGACAGAAAGTATATCCGCTTAAGTTTAGGTGGGATCAGGGATGAATCCGAGATTAGGGGGCACCGCAGGACATATGTGGGCGCTATGCCGGGCAGAATTATTCAAAGTATTAAAAAGGCAGGAGAAACAAATCCGGTCATGGTTTTGGACGAAGTAGACAAGCTGATGGTTGGCGGCTATAGCGGAGATCCTGCCAGTGCTTTACTTGAGGTGCTTGATCCGGAACAGAACAACAGTTTTACAGATCATTATTTGGACCTGCCCTATGATTTGTCCGAGGTGTTCTTTATTGCAACGGCTAATTCGCTGGAGAGCATTCCAGGCCCGTTACTGGATAGAATGGAAGTCATTCAGATATCCAGCTATACAATTAATGAAAAATTCCATATCGGAAAAAATCATTTAATTCCTGCTACGCTTGAAGAACATGGATTATCAGCAGAACATCTGGTTATTAATGACGATGTTTTACAAAAAATAATCAGCGATTATACTTTGGAAGCAGGAGTCAGAGGATTGAAAAAACAATTGGCTGCACTTGCAAGAGTGGCATCCGAGAAAATAGTTTCAAATAATGTAGAATTGCCATATAGAATTAAAATTGAGCAGCTGGAGGAATTGTTGGGGAGACAGGTATCCAGACATGAAAGAGCTGAGTCGGATAACCCGCCGGG
This sequence comes from Eubacterium sp., assembly GCA_029266335.1. GTDB lineage: Bacteria > Bacillota > Clostridia > Acetivibrionales > DSM-1351 > Ruminiclostridium. The sequence goes on from JAQSXC010000001.1 coordinate 39,104, forward strand.
AGTTGTTACCGGACTTGCCTGGACTCCGGTAGGCGGAGAAATACTCTTCATTGAAGCGACTGATATGGCAGGGAGCGGACAGGTGACACTGACAGGTAAATTGGGCGATGTAATGAAGGAATCTGCCAGAATTTCATTAAGCTTGTTGAAGGCCAGATTACCAATGAACTCAATCAACTTCAAGGAAAGAGATATACACATTCATGTTCCGTCAGGTGCCGTTCCAAAGGATGGTCCGTCTGCAGGTATTGCATTGTTTACAGCCCTTGCTTCGCTTGTAACAGGAATAAAAGTAGACTCTAAGATTGCTATGACCGGAGAAATCACCTTAAGAGGTGCTGTTTTGCCAATTGGCGGTCTGAAGGAAAAATTGCTGGGGGCTCAAAGGGCCGGCATTACAAAAGTTTTGATTCCGAAGGATAATGTCATTGACCTTAAGGATGTACCGGAGGAAGTCAGGAATGAGCTTACAATTATACCTGTAGAGACTGTTGAAGATGTATTGAAAGAAACCTTGGGAATTTCCTTACCCAGAATAGAGCATGTATTTGGCTTAAAGGCATTTGGAGAAGTGGCGTTACAGGTATAAGCAGGTTTAAATTTAGTACTCAATTTTAATTACTTTAAGAAATATTTACAAGCGCCGGATAGGAGGGGAGTTATTTGAAGTATTTTAAAGGTTTACGTTTTTATATAATAATCTTTTTGGTTGTTTTGTTGTCAATTACATTCTTTGTTTCTTCTGAGAAACCGCCCAGGATGGATTACTCCGAACTTTTGGCACAGATTCAAACAGGTAATGTGAAGACTATAGAACTGCAAATGGACACAGCATCAATAGAGCTTAAAGAGCCGATGGGCGATAATAAGTTGATAAAGTATACAGTCATTGTTCCGCCGGATGTTACTTCGGCATCCGAAAGGTTTACAAAGGCTCTGGATAACAAACAGATAGAAAAATACAGTGTGGCTCAGCCTCCTCAAACACCGGTCTGGTTAGCTGTATTGCCAACTATAGTGTTAGTAATAGCACCCATCCTGCTCTGGTTCTTTTTTATGAGGCGGCAGCAGGGCGGGGGTAGCGGAGGCAACCGGGTGATGTCCTTTGGGAAGAGCCGTGCAAAGCTGTCTGTTGATGATAAGAGAAGGGTAACCTTCGAACATGTTGCAGGGGCTGATGAGGAAAAGCAGGAGCTGGAAGAAATTGTTGAGTTTTTGAAAGCGCCTAAAAAGTTTGTTGAACTGGGGGCGAGAATACCAAAGGGTGTTCTCCTGGTAGGACCTCCGGGTACTGGTAAAACCCTTCTGGCAAAAGCAGTTTCAGGTGAAGCCGGAGTTCCTTTTTTCAGCATAAGCGGTTCGGATTTTGTTGAAATGTTTGTCGGCGTTGGTGCTTCCAGGGTACGTGACCTGTTTGAACAGGCCAAGAAGAATGCACCCTGTATCATATTTATTGATGAAATTGATGCTGTAGGTAGACATAGGGGTGCCGGAATGGGCGGAGGAAATGATGAAAGGGAGCAGACCTTGAATCAGCTGCTTGTTGAAATGGATGGCTTCGGTATAAATGATGGAATTATAATACTGGCTGCCACAAACAGACCTGATATACTTGATCCCGCACTATTGAGGCCCGGACGTTTTGACAGAAGAGTGGTTGTCGGGTTACCGGATATTAAGGGAAGAGAACAGATTTTGAAAGTTCATTCCAAAGGTAAGCCATTGGCAGAGGACGTTAATTTGGACGACATAGCCAGAATATTACCCGGTTTTACCGGGGCAGAGCTGGAGAATTTGCTCAACGAAGCCGCATTGCTGGCTGCAAGAAGTAACAAGAAAAAAATTGGCAATGAAGATATAAAGGAAGCCGCATTCAAAGTGATGATGGGTCCGGAGAATAAGAGCCGTGTCATGAGTGAGCATGACAGGAAGGTCACTGCCTTCCATGAAGCTGGCCATGCACTTGCAATAAAACTTGTTTCATCCAGCCAGAATGTTGACAGAGTATCCATTATTCCTGCAGGTATGGCAGGGGGCTATACAGCCAGCCGCCCAATGGAAGAAAAGAGCTATCATACAAAAACCCAGCTGATTGAAGAGATAATAGTCGCTTTAGGCGGCAGGGCTGCAGAAGAAATTACTTTAAACGAGGTAAGCACCGGTGCGGCTAGCGATTTGAAAAGGGTTAATCAAATAGCAAGAAGTATGGTTACAAAATACGGTATGAGCAATAAATTGGGCAATATGATTTTTGAAAATGAGAATGATCAAGTTTTTATGGGCGGAAATTTTGCGCAGACACGCAATTACAGTGACGAAGTTGCAGGCGTTATTGACAGTGAAGTAAAACATATTATTGACAGTGCTTATGAAAAGACCCTTTCTCTTCTCAGAGCCAATATTGGCAAGCTCAATAAACTTGCCGAAGTTCTGCTTATGAAGGAAAAAGTTGAGGGAGAAGAATTTGAAGCCATTGTTCAGGGAGCATGATTTTCGTTAAAGTGGAACCTGCAGTAAGCCTGTAAGGTGTATAATAGTGTTCAAGTGTAATTAATTCTCAAAATTATTCAATTTATCAGGAACAGATGCGCATGCTTGAGAAAGCTATATAGAATATCCCCTCCAGGATATGAAATAATAAGGTTACCGGGATGGATTCCTTTAGGAAACATTCCGGTGACTTTTTTATCTGTATGAAATTAAAAAAATGACCAGGGAACGCTTTACATTAACATCACTCAGCTTATATTTCAGGTGCTGAAAAGTGTTCTATTCAAAAAATTAACTCAAGGTTAATTTTTTCTTCTTTTGATTAATAATTACTCAATTGTAGAAGCGGAGGCCATTAGATAAAATATACTTAAAGGAAGGTCATTCATAATACAAATTCGGAGATGATAAAAATGCCAATAAATAGGATTATTCTAGAGAAAAGGAAAGAAATTGGATTAACCCAGGAGCAAATAGCGGGGTATCTTGGCGTATCTGCTCCTGCTGTAAACAAGTGGGAAAGGGGAGTTACCTATCCCGATATTTCTTTGTTGCCGGCGCTGGCACGGTTACTAAAAATTGATTTGAATACGTTGCTTTGCTTTAACGAAGGGTTATCGGAACAGGAAGTCGGCCACTTCAGCAATGAAGTAGCAGCTGCAATCCGTCAAAGCGGTTTTGAGGCCGGATTTGCCATGGGTATGGAAAAAGTAAGGGAATACCCAAACTGTGATGTGCTGATTGACACGACTGCATTGCTTTTGGATGGCGCTCTGCTAATGTATGGAGCAGGCATTGACAATAAAGAGCACTATGAAAATCAAATTACAGCTTTGTATGAACGTGCTGCTAAAAGTGACAATGACCTGGTCCGGAATAAGGCAATATATATGCTGGCATCTAAATATATGGGCCGCATGGAGTACGAAAAAGCGCAGGAAATGTTAGACTTGCTGCCAGATAGAACTGAACTTGATAAAAAGCAGCTTCAAGCTAAACTTTTCATCGAACAGGATAAGCTTCCTGAAGCTGCAGGACTTCTGGAACGTAAATTATTCAGGGGAATTACTGAAGTACACATGATTTTAATGAGTCTGGCTGAAATTGAGCTGAAAGAAGGGAGCAGTCAGAATGCTTCCCAGCTGGCGGAACTTTCTCAGAAGGTTGCAAGGATGTTTGACCTGGGGGATATGAATGCCTTCGTTGCACCACTCCAGGTTGCGCTCTCGCAAAAAAATGTTCAAGACAGCATTTCACTTTTGAAATCTTTTTTTTCGGCCACGCTTACACCGTGGGATATCAGGAAATCCCCCCTGTACCGCCATATGGCAGTTAAAGTGAAAGCTGAAAAAGAAGTAAAGGAAGAAAAAGAAGAAGTAATAAAAGAAAAACAGGAGAACCTCTGCAAACAAGTACTGCAATCACTGCTTTTTGAGATTGAAAACAGTCCTAAATATGAGTTTCTTCATTCGAATGCAGAATTTCAACAGTTGGTAGCCCAGTTCCGCCCCAAATGTTGAGCAGGAAATAGCAATTTTTTTTACTTTGAGCAGCAAGCCGGTATTTTGGGCTTGCTGTGTGTCTTAACCCTAAGGTTGAACTCCAATACAATATAGTCCAACCTAAAAACAATGAAGAATGGTTTCCCACATCTCCTTTTCTTTAATAAAAAGTGTAAAAATCTTTTTTTCTATTTTATCTATTTCGGAGTAATTGTTTTTTAAACAGTATTTAACAAAAGAATTTTGAACCTGCTTCCAATGAATGCTTAATTCATTTATCGTTTCAATTAGGTTTGTAAGTGTTTCATTGAACATACCCTTATTCTTCAGGTCATTAAACAAAAGAATATTTCCTGTTAATCTATAAGATATTTTACCTAATTCGTTCTTGTAAAAATATACATTGGATATGTTATTGACAAGCATGCTTTTATCAAATATACAAGTTCTTTTAATAAGCATATCCAGGTTATTGACCAACCTTTCTGCATTTACTAAAAAATGATTTAAATCTATTTCATATGGTGGAAGATGATTATTTTTAAAGGTTATGATTCTATAATTTTCAAGATTGCTGTTTTTATGGTCAGAAAAAAACGACTGAATTACTCTTTCTGTTGGTATTTCTCTTATTTCGTAATTCAGGGCTAAATCATCTTCAAAGGCATAAAATACATCCTTTTCTTCATCAAACCCTATGATAAAAGAATAATGAGGTATATGAACTTTATTATAAAAAGCACCTGCATCGTTCCAATAAAACAAATCAACATTTAATGTTGCATATAAGTTGTTGGCGAGTACAGCCTTGAATTCCTGCAGGAAATTATTCTTATCCACAAAGTGTGCGGACGTAAAAACAAAGAGATTATCTTTAAAATAATCATAATATTCCTGCGTATAGTCCATGTTAAAATAGTTGTCCCAGGAATAGGAATATTGATAGGAATTAAGATATATAAGAGGCTCATAACTTGGATCAATTGTGAGAAGTATTGAAAGGAACATATTGGTGATACAGTTTCCCCAAAATTTATTATAAGGCTGTATATCCTTTAAATATCTCATTTATATTACTCCTGTAAATCTTTATTTAAGCTTCATTTATTACATTCGATTATATCCGATCCAATTTTATAAAACAATACATAAATAAAAAATAATGTAATAAATTGAAAAATAATACATTTAAATAATATTACATATACAAAGTTTATAAAAGCTGCCTGTTTATTTATTTCATGGGAAAAGCAGTGAAAGTTTTTGATAATTTTGCAGTGTTAAAAATTAACATAATTAATATTGGGTTATAAATATGCTAAAATATTACAAAATAGTATATACATGTTTGACGAAATAATATATAATGTGGTTGACATATTTTTACTAAAAATCTATTTTTAAGCCTATTTTTGGTGGTAAAGTTGATTTAAAATAAAAAAATTATTTGGAGTGATTTAATATGTTGGACAAGAAAGAGGAAATATGCACTGTCAAAACAAAAGAGCAACTTCAACAAATCAATCAAATAGATTGTCTAAATAATGCAGACAATCTTTCTTCTTTTAAAATGGAAGATTTCCCTCAAGCAGTGGAACTAAAAGTTGTAATGCAAAAAGATATCACTACCTGGCTTCATAGAAGCTTGCCGCTTTGTATGGTTCTAGCATTTGAAAAATATCTGCCATGGTATTATTCCAATTTCATTCAAATTTTTTCTTATACAAATGAAAAAGGATATATAGAACTTAATTATTTGGAGCCTCGGGATTGCTGCAATGAAATTGTAGACATGATTTGCTTAGGATATCCTTTACTTAAGCACATAGATAATATTATTGAGTATATTATAGAAAATATTAATATGGGATATTACCTGGTAATTAATGTAGATGAATATTATCTCCCAAATAAATGGGCATATAAGAAGCTCCACTTTGTCCATTCATCTTTGATTTACGGATATGACAGTAAAGAGAAAAAACTCAAAGCGATAGGATTTAATCAGAATATTTTTGAAGAAATAACCTTTGACTATGACCAATTTTTTCAAGCTTATGAAAATGGCAGGATACATTATAAAGAGTATGCACCGTGGTGTGAGTGGTCGGCTATGCAACTAATGAGGCCAAAGAAATACGAATTGGAATACCCTTTCAGTAATGAAAGATTCTTAAAAGAGTTGAAGAACTATCTCTTTTCAACTGGTGACAGTGTAAAGCTATACTCGTTTGAATACAATGAAGAGCAGGTGGATTTTGGGTTTAAGGTATATGATGTAATGATTGAAAGCCTGGAAAATCTGCTGCAGGGTAAAATTACCAGCGACTACAGGTCAAGCCACTTAATAGCTGAGCATAAAAAATGTATTTATGACAGGCTAGGGTATGTGATATCCAGATACAGGCTTACAGGGGAAATTGTTACGCTGCACGGACAATATATGGATATTGTTAAAAAAATCAATATGTATAGGATAAAAAGTCTTAAAGATCTGAAAGCTTTTGGTAATGCTAATATTTATAATCCGAATATCAGTAACCTGACATTAGATCAAAAATCCAAAGTGAAAGATAGTATAGATATGTTAAAAGAGTTAAAAGCTGCGGAGTATGATATTTTGATTAAAATAATCCATCAATTGGAATTGGCTTTCAGCACAAAATAAAAATTTTCATGGGTCAGGGGGGGTCTATACGAAAAAGTATAGTTTTGTAATTCCTACTTATAATAACAAATATCAGCTTAAAAATTCTCTGGTTGCTTTAAATTTATTGGAAGACATTCAGACTAGTGACTTTGAGGTCATAGTTGTTGATGACGGTTCAAGTGATAATACTAAAGATTACATAAAAGGTATCAATGAAAACTATGAGTTGAGATATGTTTATCTTGAAAGATGTGAGAACTCCTGTCGCTCAAGAGCCAGAAATTATGGAATAAAAATGGCCGAAGGACAAATTATAATTTTTATTGATGCAGACATAATTGTAAAAAAGGATTATCTGAAAGAAGTAGAAAGATGTTATTCAATGGATAAAAATATAATGCTGGTTGGTCTCAGGGTGATGCTTCCGCAAAATGTTCCTTTTGAAATGGTCCAGAATGGCAGTGTGTTTGAAAAATATTCCTTTGACTGTGAACGTTATGAGCTGCATGAATTCAGATGTGATATATTGAATGAATTATCGTATAATGCATCGGCAATTCAGGCTCCTTTTTTATATGGCCAAAGTTGCAATTTGATTGCACCAAAAAGCTGGCTTGATGAAGTAAATGGTTTTGATGAAGACTTTAAAGCCTGGGGACTTGAAGATATCGAGTTGTGCTACAGACTTTGGAAGATTGGGCTGAAATTTATTATAAACAGCAAATTGGACGTACTTCATCAGTTTCATTGGGTTGAGGAAAAAGTAGTTGAAGAAAGCAAGATTGCGGGTGTGGTAGAAAATACAAGATTATTTTTATTAAAACACCAAAATACTTTTAATTTGCCTGAAGAGAAAGTATATGAACTTTTTAAGAGCTTAGCAAATAATTTTTGGTATACTGAAAAACAATTACCCCAGTCAGTCAACCGTATAGTGATCGACTTTAAAAATCTGAATTCTCTGAAGATCCTGAAACAGAATATAACCATACTATCAGATTTAGAAGACATTGATATTATTGTAAATGATTATTTGGAAAGTACGGATTTAGATATTTGGATTCAGTTGTTGGGAAAGAGAAACAGTGCACCCAGGTACTATCCGATGTCAAGGAAATTAAAAACTGCTATTCATGCATTAACCCTTTAAAACGTCTTTACCGGTTTATATAAAATGTGTTGCGCAATAAGTCAACCTACCTGGGTATAAAAAAGCAAGAAAGAAACCGTTTTCAGGTAGTTCTTTCTTGCTTTTCCTGAACTTAAAATTTAAACCTGGTCAATTCTGGAATTATTGATCTTTGAAATCAGGGGCTGTATCAAGGAACACATCCGCTGCCTCTACTGATTCAAATACATTTCCTAATTCCTTAAAAAGGCGTTTCATCTGCATTTTAAAAACTGTAGAATTTAAAACCATTGCCGCATTACGCATACCATGTGAAGCAGCATATGCTTTGCTGATATCCAGTTTTTCGGATACTTCAGCTGAATTTATAGATGCTTTTGTATTATCAACACAAACGGTAAAACCTTGTTTTGCACTATCAACCGCAGCATTGAATTTTTTGTTATATTCTGGCATTTCCTCCAGTTGTAATGCTCCTTCTACACTTACATAGATCCTGTTTTTTGCTCTGTTGTATTCAATAGTATACATTGTGTTCCCTCCGTAAATAATTTTATGGTTAAATTTAATGCTGACCAGCATTTAGTTCCAGATATTTAATTGCAGCGTCCCTGCTGTCAAAAATATTTCTTGCCCCTTTCACCGGGTTAGAACGATGTACTTCAAAAGCCTGTGGACTTACTAAAGTCACTACACCGGAAACACCGTATTCTGAAGCATACTTCCGGACCATCTCAAAGTTTTCGCTGTTTTTTAGAACAGACGGAGCACATAGGGATAAATCTGCAAATACGGTAAAACCGGTTGAAGTTCCTTCTATAGTCCTATACATTTCCTCAATGTATTTTTGACTTTCGGAAGGTGACATCTCACCTTCGATGTTTATGTAAACCCTGTTTTCACTTAGATCATATCGAATTCTATACATATTGCCTCCAAAAGCCAATTACGGCAACTATAAAATTATTGAAAATATTTTTCTTTTCCTAATTCAGCAGGCAAATAATTAGCCATGGAGACTATCGTTATTACCACTTTAAGATAGTAGCGATATGGTTCTCGCCGGCACCTGAAGAAGCAAGCATTACCGTATTTCCGATTTTCAACATGCCTTTCTGTTTAGCCTCAAACAGATTGACAGGTATGGAGGCAGAAGCAAGATTGCCATATTTCCTGAAAGTCTGATAAGACTTTGTTTCCGGAATACCGATGGAGTCTCTCCACGCGCTGTGTGCCCAATGGCAAGGTTGATGAGAGAAAAACATATCAACATTTTCTGCACTGATATCTGCTTTACTCAAGACTTTTCTTAATACTGCTTCCATGTTCTGGACTGAATTTCTTCCTGTTTCCCTGATAAGGTGCGAATCAGTTGTAAGAACAGCCTTCTGTGGAGAAGTCTTATAGTGTACCCGTTGTGTAGCACTGTACGGCATTCTTTCCATCACTGTAAATGCTTTGTGGTATTGACCGGAGGAATTGCAAAAGGATGCCTTATATCCTCTGTCATCGGGTACAACCCCCATAACAACTGCACCGGCGCTATCTCCAAGATTAATGCAAAGATAATCTGAAAAATCTGAAAGCTGTGAATTAAATGCTGAAGTGATAATCAGTATCTTTTTAAATTCTCCCATTGCTATTAAATTGGAAGCATTTACAACCATCGTAACAAAGCTGGAGCAGCAGGTATCTACATTCCAGGCTCCTGCATTATTCAAACCAATTTTATATTGTACAAGACTTGCATTTCCAGGAAGTATTTCGTCCTGAATCATCGATTGTACCATAACAAGATCGATCTCATCAGGCGATATTCCTGCATCTTTCAAAGCCATTCGACCAGCTTCGGCCTCTGCATCAGAGGGGAGCATTTCTTCTGGGAAAACCCTTCTTTCATCAATTCCTTCAAATGGATTGCGGCTATTGGGCGGCAAATTGGCTAAAGGGATATTGTCCCAGAAATCATTTTTTCTTATTTGTTTTGGAATACATGCACCAACACCCAAAATACCTGCACTGTAAATTTCTCTTAACATAATAAATACGCTCCTGATTTAATGTCGTGAAATATGTTTAATATTTTAGCTGTCAATTGCGGTAATAAATCAGTAACAAATATTAAGTTTTAATAGAAGCATATGGCAAAGTGAAAAATGTACATACAGGAAAAATACCCTGAAACACGAAAGCTTCACTCAAATGACAATTGCATGAGCCTATTTGGCCAACTGTATCCATTATTAATATCTTAGAAATGTTAACGAGATTTATATCTGAAAAATAAGAACGGACTGAATAGGACAAAATTTTAACCCGGGCGCTGGTCAAGGAATAATAGAATACACCGGACAGAGGGAAATGACCCGCTGTGGAAATTTACTTATTAATGTAATCAAGTGTTGTTCTATCATTTGGAAGTCTGGCGATCATAGTTATATAACCTTAGACCCATAACTTTGCGTCCTTATCTTTTAATAAGTTTGCCGTTTCATTAATAGCATAAATCAAACACTTCTATTTTGTTACTTTTATTACATGTATATGCAATGACTAATTAATATTATAGAAGATTTTGGCTAAATGTGCAATATTTTCTCAAAAATAATATTAAATTGTCTAATATTGTAATTTAATAATAATCTGGAAATGAATTTTAAATAGCAAGTCCCACCGTATGGATTATTCTAATGCATATTAACAGTGGAACTGCCGGATGAATATTTGAAAGTTATGGCTCATAAATGGCTTACAACCCTGCCTGAATAACTTATGTTTCTGCAATAATTTTTCCTAATTCAGTCAGGTCATAGCCTCCCATGCCTTGTAACTCAAGTTTGAATTCATCTGAACGGAGAATTGAAAATATTGCATCAACAGCCGGAAGGTTCATATCTTCTTTTTTGAGTATCATGTCATATTGCTCTTTTTGAATTGGTATAAAGTCAATACCCTGTACCTGCAGGCAGGCTTTTTCATTTCCGATACCACAATCTGCCTCACCCCGGGCAACGCCGCTGGCTACAGCAATATGTGACTGATGCTCTTTCATATAGCCTTTAATTGACTTGCCGGAGACTCCCATTTTGCGAAGATGCTCATCGAGAAGTATTCTGGTTCCGCTGCCTTTTTCACGGTTTACAATGGTTATATCCTGTCGTCTCAAATCGTTCCAATCCTTAATATTTTTTGGATTGCCTTTTGCAACATAAAAGCCCTGCATACGACTGGCAAGACGAATTATTACTGCAGGGGTTCCCGGCAGCATTCTTTCAATATAGGGAATATTGTACACGCCTGTTTTACCGTCCCACATATGTGCGGTTGCAGCCTGAACCTCACCTTGATACAGTGCGTAGACTGCATTATAGCTCCCTTCATATGAACGCAGAGCACGGATTCCGGCTGCATGCTTGTTGAGATAGCGGCATAATATATCTAAAATAACATCCTGCCCTGAAATTATAAAGGTATTATACACAAAATGCTGATCATCATATGTTGCAGTAGATTTACTTTTATTTATCTCGGGGTAGTGAGATGGAAAATTAAGATCTTTTGTCTTGTTTTTGTACTTTTCTACGTCAGCCAGATCAACTCTTAACTTTTTCCCGACTCTGTAGGAATTTAATTCCCTGCGTTTCATCAAATCATAAACTGTGCTTTTGGATATTTTTAAAATATCAGCAACTTCTTGAGGAGTCAAAGGCTTATTGTCCATAGCTTTTTGTACTTGCCTTTCATTGGTCGTTTTAAATGAATTATAGCATATTTGTTCCAGCAAATATATAAATTGTATTCAATTTATATATTTCAGTTCTTATATAAGTTGCCTTGTCATTAATTATTTTATATTGTGTATTACTAATAAAAAGATAATTCTTTTCACATAGGTTTATAATGAGATAAATATTATTTTTTCCAGGATGTATTAACTTGTAAGGCTATAACAAGAAATCCAATACATATTTGCCGTTGCTTTAGCAAACAAATGGCGGAGGAAATAAACTGTTTTTATTTAGTATAATTTAATCTCACATATCAAAACGCAAGTCGTAATTATTAATTATGCATAAAAGCTTCATTGCAAATTAATGGAAAGTTGGTTATAATTCATAAAACTCAATAAAATAGAGCGAAATCAGTATTTTAGCTTCAATATAAAAATGGAGAATATGAAAGTTTTGACAAATAAATATTGCAAAAGTATTGACACCTGGAAATTGACTGTGTATAATTGTATAAAACAGTACAAAACAAACAATTAATAAATTTATTTTCCATATAAGATTAAATTGTACTGAAAATTATTTCTAGATGTCCAATGAGAGCCAATGACGTCTATCAAAATTCTTATTTAAATGCCTTTCATTACAAAGTTGTAATATAGCCTCCGGCTGTATTGTGGCATATGAAAATAATCCTCATTCCAATGAAGCAATGCAAAAAATACCAAAGTCTATTTTACAAAGCTGTATTTTAGTCAAAAAACCCTATTGTGTACTTGACCCACAAAGTTGTGACGGGAGTTATCATGTACAATCTACGTATCCAAATTTATTTCGGTTAAATAATCAACTAATTAAAATTTAATATTTTCAGGGAGTAACGGATTATGCGCTCACCTTTATTAAGTATTGTCTTTTCAGAACAAAGCTTGATTTAGAAGTCACATAATTTTGAAATGTATCTGTTAAAATTCCAGGTACATTTACTAAATAATTTAAACGTTGGTTCAGTTAAGGAGGTATTGACTATGAGAAAGATAGCATTTTATGGAAAAGGCGGTATCGGTAAGTCAACAACACAGCAGAATACCGCAGCAGCAATGGCTCACTTCTATGATCAGAAAATATTTATTCACGGTTGTGATCCAAAGGCTGATTCTACAAGACTTATCCTGGGTGGTAAGCCGCAGGAAACTCTGATGGACGTACTGCGTGAAGAAGGTGCCGAGAAGGTAACTAAGGACAAGGTTATCAAAAATGGTTACAAAAATATCCGATGTGTTGAGTCCGGTGGTCCGGAACCTGGTGTCGGCTGTGCAGGAAGAGGTGTTATCACTGCCATTGATCTGATGGAAGCAAACGGTGCTTATACTGACGATCTGGATTTTGTTTTCTATGACGTTCTCGGAGATGTTGTCTGTGGTGGTTTCGCAATGCCTATTAGAGATGGCAAGGCTCAAGAAGTTTATATCATAGCATCAGGAGAAATGATGGCTATTTATGCAGCAAATAATATCTGCAAAGGACTGTTGAAATATGCGAAGCAGAGTGGTGTACGTCTTGGCGGAATCATCTGTAACAGCCGTAAGGTAGACAGGGAGAGGGAATTCTTGGATGAGTTCACTGCGTCAATAGGAACTCAGATGATTCATTTTGTACCCAGGGACAATATCGTGCAAAAAGCAGAATTCAATAAAAAAACAGTTGTAGAGTATGATGCTAACGAAAATCAGGCAAAGGAATATGGGGAGCTGGCAAGAAAGATCATAGAAAACAAGAATTTTGTAATACCGCAGCCGCTTACCATGGATGAACTTGAAAAAATGGTTGAAAAGTACGGAATTGCAGATTAATTGGAAAGGAGCATTTCATATGAAAATGTTAAAAGCAATCGTACGCCCCGAAATGGCTGATACAATTGCAGATGCGCTTGCAGAAGCCGGTTTTAACTCAATGACAAAGATTAATGCGTTCGGAAGAGGAAAACAGAATGGTATAGTCTTCGGGTCTGTCCATTATGATGAATTACCAAAAACCATTCTTATGCTGGTTGTTGAAGACGAGTCTGTCAATGAAGTTCTAAAAATTATCAAATATAAAGCATATACCGGTAATTTTGGTGACGGCAAGGTTTTCATTACTCCCGTTGAAAGAGTCATGACGGTAAGAACCGGAGAGACTGGATTATAGGTGTAAGTATCATTCACGCTTTATCCGGCTCACGATATGTGCGTGGAGTTATTCCATTAAATTATGTGAGTCAGAAAGGCTGAGGGTACTTATTATGAAGGAAATAATTACGGTAATTCGTCCAAAGAAAGTAAGTGCAACAAAAGAAGTTCTGGTTAAGCTGGGAATTCCAAGCATGACAGCCATTTCGGTTCTTGGAAGGGGAAAGCAGAAGGGTATTGACAGTGAGGTAAATATTGAATATCGAGCAGGGATACTGGAACAGAACAAGAGCGGAGGTATGAAATATGTACCCAAGAGATATCTGTCAATTGTTGTAAGCGATGAAAATGTGGATACAGTGATCGATGCAATTATAAAAGTAAACCGGACAGGGCAGATCGGTGACGGAAAGATATTTGTCTGTCCGGTTGAGGATGCTCTGCGTATCAGGACCGATGAAAAAGGTAATGATGCAATAAATTAAGCACAAGTTAGGAGGTTAATTATGCCGTATCATTTATTTAAATGCAGTGAATGTATACCGGAAAGAGAAAAGCATGCTGTCATTAAAGGGCCTGGAGAGACTCTGGCTGATGCTCTTCCGCTGGGATATTTAAATACCATTCCCGGAACCATTTCAGAAAGAGGCTGCGCTTACTGCGGTGCAAAGCATGTTATCGGTACGCCGATGAAGGATGTAATCCATATGAGCCATGGACCGGTGGGCTGCACCTACGACACCTGGCAAACCAAAAGGTATATCAGCGATAATGATAATTTTCAGTTGAAATACACTTTTGCAACCGACATGAAAGAGTCGCACATTGTGTTCGGTGCCGAGAAAATCCTTAAAAAGAATATCATAGAGGCTTTTAAAGCATTTCCGGATATCAAGAGGATGACCATTTATCAAACCTGTGCTTCAGCGCTGATCGGTGATGATATCAACGCTATAGCGGCAGAAGTTATGGAGGAGATGCCGGAGGTAGACATTTTTGTCTGTAATTCCCCCGGTTTCGGAGGACCGAGCCAGTCGGGCGGCCATCATAAAATCAATATTGCCTGGATCAATCAGAAGGTTGGAACCTTTGAAACTGAGATTACCAGTGATTATGTCATTAATTATGTTGGCGAGTATAACATTCAGGGTGATCAGGAGGTTATGCAGGATTTCTTCAAAAGAATGGGGATACAGGTGCTTTCAACTTTTACAGGCAACGGAAGCTATGACGGTCTTCGGTCCATGCACAGGGCTCACCTGAATGTATTGGAGTGTGCGAGATCTGCAGAATATATCTGTAATGAATTAAGAGTCAGGTACGGTATTCCTCGTCTTGACATCGACGGGTTTGGTTTTGAACCCCTGTCTTCCTCCCTTCGCAAGATCGGCATGTTCTTTGGCATAGAAGACAGGGCAGAAGCAGTCATCAAAGAAGAGGTTGAGAGATGGAAACCTGAGCTCGACTGGTATAAGGAAAGGTTAAAGGGCAAGAAGGTATGCCTGTGGCCCGGCGGGTCCAAGCTTTGGCACTGGGCAAACTGTATCCATGAAGAAATGGGTGTTGAGGTTGTATCGGTGTATACCAAATTCGGCCATCAGGGAGATATGGAAAAGGGTATTTCAAGATGTGAGGAAGGTGCACTTGCAATTGACGATCCGAATGAACTGGAAGGGCTTGAAGCTATGGAAGATCTTCAGCCGGATATTATTTTCACAGGTAAAAGGCCGGGTGAAGTTGCTAAAAAAATCCGTGTTCCCTATCTCAATGCCCACGCTTATCACAATGGACCGTGGAAGGGTTTTGAAGGCTGGGTAAGATTTGCCCGTGATATCTATAATGGGATATTTTCCCCCATCCATGAATTATCCATGCTGGATATCAGTAAGGATGAGATTCCGACCGACAAGGGCTTCATGACGCAGCGTCTTCTTTCGGATGTTAATTTGAGTGACGAAGTGAAGAATTCTACTGTTCTTCGCGAATATACCGGAGATTATGATGTCTTGAAAAAATTTAAGGAACGGGTATATCCTGAGTTTCCGAGGAAAAGTGAAGCTGTCATGCAGGTCTCAGCCATATAGCGGAGGTGAGTTGATTTGAATGAAGTGTTATTAAAAGAAAAAGTTGAAGAATTGCTAGATTTTATCATGAAAAAATGTTTGTGGCAGTTTCATTCCCGTGCGTGGGACAGGGAGAGGCAGAACGAAAATATCATCAGGAAGACAATGCAGCTGTTGTGTGATGAACCGGTGGAGAATGAAACGCCGGAGCAGCGGTGCTATTATGTGGATGCTGTGTATCTGGCGGAGAGTTATAAAAAACAGTTTTCGTGGGTATCTGAAATAGATAAGACTGATTTGCAGAAAGTTATGCAAGGTCTGAAAGAAAGACTTGACTATCTGCTGATATCCGGTTCCCTGAACGCAGAATTGACTGACCCGCTTTATTGATAAGGAGGTTATTATGAACTGTGATGTGAAAGGTAAAGAACGTGCAGGTGTAATAAATCCCATATTCACATGCCAGCCTGCCGGTGTTCAGTTTGCCAGTATAGGAATAAAGGATTGTATTGGAATTGTTCATGGCGGCCAGGGCTGCGTGATGTTTGTCAGATTATTATTTTCTCAGCATTTTAAAGAGAGCTTTGAACTGGCTTCCTCCTCTCTTCATGAAGATGGTGCAGTATTCGGTGCTTTGAACCGTGTGGAAGAGGCAGTGGATGTTTTGCTTATGAGATACCCGCATGTCAAGGTGGTGCCTATTATTTCGACCTGCTCAACGGAGGTCATCGGTGATGATATCGACGGTGTTGTAAGAAAACTGAACAATACTTTGCTTAAGGATAAATTTGCCGGACGCGAGGTGCATCTTATCCCCATTCATTCCCCCAGCTTTGTAGGAAGCATGATCAGCGGCTATGATGTGGCGGTAAAAGATTTTGTGTCCTATTTTGCAAAGAAAGGCACACCGTCCGATAAAATC
Organism: Eubacterium sp.; assembly: GCA_029266335.1. Classification (GTDB taxonomy): domain Bacteria; phylum Bacillota; class Clostridia; order Acetivibrionales; family DSM-1351; genus Ruminiclostridium. The sequence continues at coordinate 55,759 of JAQSXC010000001.1, forward strand.
AATTTAATTACCGGCTGGGTGAATCCGGGCGATGTGACTGAGCTAAAGCATCTGCTGTCGGTGATGGGGATAGAAGCAAATGTACTGTTTGAAATCGAAGCTTTTGATTCGCCCATTATGCCAGACGGAAACCATGTATCACACGGAGATACAACTATTGAGGAGCTTTCAGATACCGCAAATGCCAAAGCAACCTTCGCACTGAACCGTTATGAAGGAGGCAAGGCTGCCGAATATCTGGAAGCGGAGTTTGAGGTTCCGGCTATTATCGGTCCGACACCTATAGGTATACGCAATACTGATGCTTTTCTTAAAAAATTAAGTGATGTTACCGGGAAACCAATTCCGGAATCGCTGGTAAAAGAAAGAGGTATTGCCATAGATGCCATTACAGATGTTACCCATATGTTCCTGGCCGATAAAAAGGTTGCTATTTACGGCAGCCCGGATCTTGTAATCAGTTTGGCGCAATTTTGTCTGGATATGGAAATGAAACCTGTACTTCTGCTGTTAGGTGATGATAATACAAAGTACAAGAATGATGCCCGTATCAAAGAGTTTCAGGAAAAGCTGGACTATGAAATGGAAGTTATTGTGAATGCTGATTTATGGGAGCTGGAAAACCGCATTAAAAATGAAGGTCTGGAGCTTGATTTGATTTTAGGACACTCCAAAGGAAGATTTATTTCTATTGACTATAATATACCAATGGTCAGAGTAGGCTTTCCGGTATATGACAGAGCCGGCAAGTACCGTCATCCGGTTGTCGGATACCGTGGAGCCATGCTTCTGGCTGAAGAAATAGCCAATGCATGGTTTGCCGATATGGAGTATAAGCACAACCGGGAGCCCATTCTGAATATGTGGTAATAATTGTAGCATGATTGTAGTTTGGCGCCAGATGTCAGACTTCCGAAGGATTTTTCCGGTCGTCGTTTTAAATGAATAAAAAGTGAATATTGACAGAGTTTAATAGATTCGAAAGTCTGCATCTGTGCGTATACAGCAGTGTTCAACCATATTTGGCATTGGCTGCAGCTTGTATAGCTGCAAAGGAGGTCATATGAGAATTCATTATTTACAGCACGTACCCTTCGAAAACCCTGGAGCCATACTTTCATGGGCTGAACAAAGAAAATATCCGGTAACCAGTACAAGATTTTATGAAAATCAACCTCTTCCGGATCAAAACGATTTTGATTGGCTGATCATAATGGGCGGGCCAATGAATATCTATGAGGATAAGGAATATCCCTGGCTTATCAGTGAAAAAGAGTTCATCAGGGCGTCAATAAACAGTAACAAATTTATTATCGGCATTTGTCTTGGCGGACAGCTGATTGCAGATGTGATAGGAGGAAGGGTAATTCAAAATGAATACAAGGAAATAGGGTGGTTTCCTGTAAACTTCACAGATCCGGCCTTAGCCCTGCATCAATTCTCTTTCATGCCGAAAAAACCTGTGGTTTTCCAATGGCATGGGGATACCTTTATTGATTTACCTGAGGAAGCAGTACTCCTTGCTTCGAATGAAGCCTGTAAAAATCAGGCTTTTATTTACAAAAACAGGGTATATGGATTTCAATTTCATATGGAATGCAATATGGAAATTATTTCTGACCTGATTGAAAATTGCAGGAATGAAATGATTCCCGGTCAATATATCCAGTCTGCCGGAAAAATATTGGCAGAAAAAAGCTATATGGATCGGAATAATCAGTGGATTAAGTTATTTTTGTCACAGCTGTCATTTTTATATGACGAGAGTTGGTTAGTTTGAAAGACTTCACTTGCGCTTGCCTTCCAAACTAACCTGTTGAATTTAGCCGCCGCGCGACATATTCAAACCATAGCAAGTTATTTCCTACTTATAAAGAAGCGAGAACGCTTTGAAAACGCGCATGGCTAATTAACCTCCTTTATTCGCCCCATTGTGATAAAGGATGTATATTTTCATTACATTTTGTGGCCACAAATGTGGCTCATGGAGGCTAATATGGAACAAATCAGATATAAGCAGCGAATTTGTACGGATACTGCCGTAATAGAGGAATTTCTGGCAGTAACCAGAACCGGTGTGGTCGGAATATCGGGAGCCTCATACCCATACTGTGTCCCTGTAAATTATGTATGGAAAAACGGAGTTGTCTATTTCCATGGACTTGGTTCGGGTAAAAAAGTACAGCTGCTCAGGGACAATCCGGATGTAAGCTTTACAGTATTTCAGGAATTCGGAACAGTCAAGGATCCGGTTCCGTGTCATGCTGACACTTCCTATAGGAGTGTTATGTTATTCGGACGTGTGGAAAAGGTAGAGGATTTTAATGAAAGTGCCGATGCCTTGCAGGCAATTGTTGATAAATTCATGCCGGGTTTCTATCATGGCAGGATATCCTCTGCTCTTGTGGAAAAATACCGCTCGGCACATGATAATAAAGCCGTTGCCGTATATAAAATAACACCTGTTGAGATAACGGCTAAAGAGAATGTTGCTGATAAGGAAAATCTGTTTTAGGGATGATCAAATTGAAATTGGCTTTATCTTTTATAATTGAAGGGGTGATTATGTGCTTGCTGCCAAAAAATATAATTTGCAAGGAATTATTAGCTATAATACCTATTCATCGGGTGAAATGAAGGATTGCAAATTTGATAAATACAATGAAATCGTTATTGGAGAGCAATCGTTTATTCCAAGCTATAAAAAGCCTGACGAGAGAAAGAAGGATAACAAGGCAATAGCCTTTTATGAAAATGGCAATATAAAAAGCATTGCACTGGAAGAAAGGAAAGAGGTTTCGACCTCCATTGGGATTATTTGCGCCGAATTAATCACCTTTTATGAAGATGGGAAGGTAGACAGTTTATTTCCTCTTAACGGGCAGATTGGCTTTGGCTGGTCGGAGGAGGATGAAGAACAACTTCTGGAGGAACTGAATTTCGATTTTCCCTTTGCCAGTTTTAAAACCAAGATAATCGGTATTCGGTTTTATAGCAGCGGAAGCTTGAAAAGCTTGATCCTATGGCCTAAAAAAAGAATAGATATAAATACTCCCATAGGGATTTATCCCGCAAGGATCGGATTCAGATTATATGAAGACGGATCACTGGAATCTTTTGAACCTGCTGTTCCTGTTGAAATAGAAAGCAGTATCGGAACTGTTATTGCATTTGATCAGAATGCCATAGGTATGGATGCAGATTTTAATTCGGTCAGATTTTATCCCGATGGAAGACTACAGTCCTTAAGTACCAACAGTGATATAGTTGTAAACACGAAATCGGTGACAGAGAGGACAATTATTTACCAGCAGTTGAGGCTTGATATGCTGACAAATGAAATGGTTAAGGTACCAATAATAATTTCGTTTTATCAGAATCAGGTTACGATTGATAATGCGGTTGAAAAGCAGACATTTTCCATATGTGATTCAAAATTCCTGTTTTTGCATGACGGAAGCTATATGGAGAAAAAATGCAGTCCTGGAAGTGATTGTTCGGGATGCGGCGCATCATGCATGTGACAGTTCATCCGGAGACATCGAAAAATACTTATTTCGGAGAAATGGTAAAATATTGAAATATTAATGAAAGGGGGCCGGGTCCATGCCAATACTTTCTTGGCAGTTTATGTTGCAGGTAGAGACATGGATATATTTATGGAGATAGCTGTGTTGGTTAATTCAGAGGGTAGTACATCAGGATTTGATAAAGACGGGAGCTTACGGGTATATTCAAAGGTCAATTGTGAATGGACTGTAGTCAGGTGTATGGAATATAACACTGGTATTATCTCGGATTCCTTGACTTTGCATAGAAGAATTAATGAAATCTGTGGCTGGCTGGAAAATTGCAAAATCATAGTTGTAAACCGCATCCGGGGGATTCACTATATTGCTTTTGAAGAGAAACAGATATCCATGTTGGAAATAAAAGGCGTCCCGGAGACTTTTCTGGATGATATAAGGGAATGTGTGCAGCACTATAGAACCGGTAAGGAAATACCCATGGAGCATAAAGCTATCTTTGAGCTTCGGCCAGGTGTTTTTCACACAGACCTTCGTGCGGTTATGAATGGCAGCACTTCCTACAATTCAAAGCAAATTCTGGTGCCTTTCTTAAAAAAACAGGAATACAGTTTACTTGAAATCATATGCGACCATGTTCCAAAGTGGTTGGAGAATGAACAAAATGAGCTGAGTATAAGGTTATCGGTAGAAAAATTTAAGGACTGTATGAAAGTCAGAATCTACCCGTCAAAATAGATGTGCCTGGCATATAAAAAAGACAAGCGGTTTCAGTTTGGGAATAACACTAAAGTATGTCGCACAGAGGAGGGAATTATGTTGATAACAGATCAATTAATAGAACGGAAAACAGATAATCAGGCATCAGATTTTATTTTCTTTAACACAAAAATGAAGCAAAAAACTATGACACATCCATGTTATAACGGCTGTAACCATGAAAATGCCAGAATACACCTCCCTGTTGCGCCAAAGTGCAATATACAGTGCAATTATTGTGTGAGGAAGTTTGACTGTGTTAATGAGAGCCGACCGGGGGTTGCAACCAGAATAATAAGCCCGGGTGAAGCACTGGAAAAATACATAGAAGTGAAGAAAACCATGGCAAATCTGTCTGTGGTAGGCATTGCAGGTCCGGGGGATGCTCTGTGTGATTTTGAAAATACAAGAAAGACACTGCAGCTTATCAAAGAGTATGATTCGGATATTACCTTCTGTTTGTCTACCAACGGTTTGATGCTGCCCAACCATGCAGATGAGCTTGAGGCTCTAGGCGTCAGCCATGTTACTGTCACAATTAATGCAGTTGATCCTGAAATATCTGCAAGGATTTATAAATATGTCAGATATGAAGGTGTCGAGTATGCCGGATATAAGGCAGGAGCTTTACTCCTCAAAAACCAGTTGACGGGATTGAACAGATTAACAGAAAAAGGAATTGTATGTAAAGTCAATATTGTAGTTCTGAAGGGAATAAATGATTTTCATATACCTGAAATTGCAAAAACCGTTAAGCAATCAGGGTGCTATATTGTTAATATCATGCCGTTAATTCCGGTTCAGGGAAGTGAATTTGAACATCTTCCAAAGGCAACCACTGAGGAAATTATGAAACTTCGAAAAGAATGCGGCCGGTTGATTCTGCAGATGCAGCATTGCAGACAGTGCAGGGCTGATGCTGTGGGAAGCTTATAAAGAGGCTTATAAAGAAGCTTATAAAGAAGCCTTGTGTGCCTTTTATATTATAATTTATGTAAAATTGTCGAGGTATAATTATAAAAACATTTGTAAATTAACATAAATTTTTATATAATAGCATTAATCATTTTAAAAGGAGGGTAGATCATGGCAAATGTTGTTGGTACTATTATGACTAATAAACAGTGGAAATACAGCAGTTCCGTTGTAAAAAGCGCAATTTTGGGATTTGACGGGAGAAGTATGTCCATTTTTAGAATAAGTACCGACGATTGTATAAAACCATGATTCTATGTCTTTTAATTAGCTGCGTTCATTATGTATGAATTTGTATTGCTAATATGCTAAGATTTTCAAGACTTAAGGTTTATACTTTAAGTCTTTTATTTTGCTGATTTTTAAAAATATACGATATACTCTCTTATAAGCCTTTAAATATTTACTTTTTTAATTTTTATTAATGAAGTATGAGACAGGGGCTTATTTTTATTTGCAAAAATTAAATAAATCAATTTTGGGAGTATGAATATGAGTATTGCTGATAAATTTAAAAAAAATATAACAATAAATTATGTATATAACTTTTCACAATTAAATGTTACTTCTGCTATCTGGGGTTTATATCTGGTTTTTAAGGGAGGAAATGACAATGATAGAGTTAGCTTTTAATAAATTACAAAAATACTATGGAGCAAATAAAATTTTAGAGGATATAACCTTTGAAATCCATACCTTTGAGAAAGTAGGCATTGTAGGATGTAATGGGTGTGGGAAAAGTACACTTCTAAAAATAATTATGGGTGTTGAGGCTTACGACAGCGGGATGCTGTCAATTAAAAGGGGAGCAACCCTTGGATATCTTGAGCAGATGCCGGATTATCCAGACGGTTTTAAGGTTATTGATGTGTTAAATACAGCCTTTGTAAAGGTTGATACCTTGCATAAAGAATTGGAGTTATTGGAGAACAAACTGTCAGCAGGTGACCAATCAAATATGGATAGGATACTGGATAACTATTCTCAGCTTCAGGCTCTTTACGAGAGTTTAGGCGGGTATGAAAAAGAAGAAAAATTGAGCAAGGTTTGTATAGGGCTCAAGATTAATGATAAATTCAAAGAAAAATTATTTTCGCAATTAAGCGGAGGCGAAAAAACCACGATTATGCTTGGCAAAATACTTCTGCAAGGCCCGGATATATTATTGCTGGATGAACCTTCCAATCACTTGGATTTAGATACGATGGAATGGCTTGAGAATTATCTTAAACAGTATAGAGGAGTGGTTATAATAGTATCACACGATCGATACTTTTTGGATGCAACAGTTACAAAAATAATTGAGATTGAGGATATGTCATCAAAAGTCTATGAGGGTAATTATACTTCATTTACCAAAGAGAAGGAAATGCAGCTGCAGCTTCAAATGGATGCCTTCCTGGAGCAACAGAAAAAGATCAGAACTATGGAAAAGTCTATTGCCCAGTTAAGAGATTGGGGAAGAAGAGGGGACAATGCCAAGTTTTTCAGGAGAGCGGCCAGTATGCAAAAGCTGTTGGATAAGGTTGAAAGAATAGATAAGCCCCAGCTGGAAAGAGAAAGTATCAGTATTAGTGCCAATAACACAGGCAGGTCAGGGAATGATGTTGTTATAGTTAAGGACTTATGCAAGAGTTATGGTGAAAAAGTATTATTGGATAAAGCGGATTTGCTCATTAGAAATAGAGAAGCTGTAGCGTTAATAGGTGCTAATGGCTGCGGAAAATCCACGATGATAAAGATTTTACTGGGAATGGAGGAAGCAGATAACGGAACTGCAGCACCGGGAAGTTCTGTAGTAATTGGATATTTGCCGCAGAATATAGCCTTTGAGGATGAGAATATGACCATATTGGAATGTTTTAGAGAAGATAAAGCAATATCCGAAGAAAAGGCAAGACAATATCTTGCAAAGTATATGTTTTTAGGAGAAAGGGTTTTTAGAAAGGTCGGATGTCTTTCAGGTGGTGAAAGGAGTAGATTAAAACTGGCTATGCTTATGTTTGCTGATGTAAATTTACTGATTCTGGACGAGCCCACAAACCATCTGGATATTGATTCAAGAGAGGAATTGGAAGACTTTCTGAAAGAATTTAATGGTACGCTGTTATTTATATCTCATGACAGATATTTTATAAATAATATTGCCTGCAGAGTGGTAGAGTTATCTCATGGTTCACTTATTTCCTACAACGGCAATTATGAATACTATAAAGAAAAGATAATGCAGCGTGATAGTACACAAAAAATAAAAATTGAACCTGATGACAAAAATAAAGATAAAATCATTAAAGAAAAAATATCTAAATCTGTTAATGCTGACGGCAAGGAGCTGCAGAAACTTAAATTGGAGAAAGAAATAGAAAAGATGGAAGAGAGTTTAAAAGCAGTAGAAGAGGAAATTGAGCAATACTGCTGTAACTATGAGAAAGTCAATTATTTATATAGTCAAAGGCAAGAGTTACAGAAGTGTATTGATAGACTGATGGAAGAGTACTTTGGCTAAGAAATAAAAGTATATTATATTGCTATAATGTAATGTAGGTTTATGTGAAAACCCCATCCGAACCTGAGGTGATAGAGCCGGATGGGGTTTTTATTTCTATAAATAAAGATCTATATATAGTTATTACAAATTATGTAGATTAATGGTAAAATTACGTTAAAAATGAAAATTTCTAAGGAGAAATATTTATGAAAAAAGTTATATTAAGTTTAATTTTGTCTATTATTTTTCTTGAAACATTATCAGTTCTATCTTTTGCAGCAGGCATAGTTGAAGAAAATCCTAAAGCAAAAATATATATTGACTGTAAAGAAGTAAAGTTTATAAATATCCCAATTAAGGTTAATGGGGAATTTCTGGTTGAAGCTAACGATTTACTTTCTAAACTTGGAATCTCCGATAGTAAGCATATTAACTTTGATGAAAACAGAAAAAGTCTGACAATAATTTATGGCAATTCCAAAGTTAATATGTTATTAAATAATAATAAGGCAACTGTAGGTAAAGAAGTAATAATTCTCAATGCAGCACCGGTAATGTATAAAAATAAGATATATATCCCGGTTAAAAGTACTGCTGAATTATTTAAACAGAAATTTGCATGGGATACCGCAAGCAATACAATATTCTTAAGGAACCTCAAAGACTATAATCATATAAAAGATGTCCTTGATAGCGCTGTCTCATCATTTAATAAAATTGAAAAGTTACATTTAGATTATTCAGATGATACAAAATACAATTATTCAAAAAATGACAATGTCTCGACAAGAACATTTTATGACTGTGAAATAAATACTATGAGAAAGATTATGAATATTAACATTAGCGTTGATGGTGATGCAACAAGTGAGAGGTTTCTTTTTAATAATTGTTTATTTACAAAAGATATATCAAATAATAAGTGGTCGAAAAAATATTTTGCAAGTTCCGAATTTGACGGATATTTCAATAATTATTTAGTTAGTAAGCATATACAGTCATATATTTTATATTGTAGCTTATCTATCAAGGAATTTCCCAAGTATGACTTGATTAAGTTATCCGGCAATGTATATATAACTTTTGAGGATAGAAGTATAATACCAAATAACGCAACAAATATGAATACATCTATAAGTATTAAAAGGAGCAGTAAACTATTGACTCAGGTTGCACGATCTTACGATCAATATAGGTCATCGAAGAACGGTAAGTACCTTTTTTCGGCAACAAAGATATTTTCTTATTATGAAAGTGATAAATATCTTTCAATTCCCGATGAAGCTTATATGAACTTTGATAAAGGTACCAGTTTAGAAGAAAAGAATGAGGGAATAAGGCAATATAATCTTGGAAATTATGATTTAGCCATAATTCATTACGATAAAGCTATTCAGCTGGAGCCCTTATATGATTTAGCCTATAATAATAAAGGAAATGCCTTATCACAATTGGGTAAATACGAAGAAGCAATGAAATGTTATGATAAAGCAATTGAGATTAGCCCGGAGTTTAGCAATGCTTATTTTAATAAGGCCATAGTCTCGGAGAAGTTAAATAAGAAGGAAGAAGCTATCAAGTATTATTTAAAAGTTATTGAGTTAAATCCATACAACTCAAATGCATTACATCAAGCTGGCTATTTATTAAAACAAGCTGGAAGAAATGACGAAGCACTTGAATGCTATAATGAATATATAAAAATTATATCTGACGACTCAGATGCCTATGTAAGGATAGCCGATATACTGATATTATTGAAAAGACCTGAAGAAGCAATTCAAGCTTATGACAAGGCACTTGCATTAAAACCTAAAGATGCTAATATTTTGTTAAATAAAGGATATGCATTTTCACTACTGGGAGAAGATGACGAAGCAATAAAATACTATGATATGGCACTTAAAATTGATACTGAGCTGTCAGATGCATATGATTATAAAGCTCACAGCTTATTTAGATTGAAAAGATATGATGAAGCTCTTGAATACTATAATAATTTACTTGATAAATATCCGGATTCCGCTCAGCTTTATTATAATAAAGCTGGGGTTCTGGTCGCTTTAAATAGAATAGATAATGCTATAGAATGCTTGAATAAGGCATTTGAATTAGACCCTGATTTTAAAAACTTAGCTCAAGATGATAAAGCTTTTTATCCAATAAGAGAAAGTGCAAAATTTAAAAGTATTATTTCTAAATAGTTTTATAAGTTTAGATGATACTATTGTAGGAGCTAAACAAATATGCCTTATGGGTGTCAAGAATACCCAATTTGAAATACTGATTTCAAAATATTCAACCCATGGTTATGAGTATGTTGCCGAGGTCTATGTAGTTGATTTTATTAAATATGGTAAAGTAATTAAAACATACGAGAAATATAATTGGGATGGGCCTTATTAATATACGGGAGAAGAGTTTTTTATTGCAGCCTGTTGGCTTTGAAAGATGGAGACTTCAGTAATTTTATTATAAAGGCATAAGAATGTGTAAGAGGGGGTGGTGTTATGAATGTTATGAGGGTGAATACAAATAATATTGAAATATTTTCAAAGGTTCTGATAGAAGCATCCCAATGGCTGGATTCAATAGGTCAATTAATGTGGAAAGCCAGCGATTTATCAGCACAAAAGTTACTTGAAAAGTATAGTATGGAAGAAATGAGGCTTTGCTATGAAGACAGTAATTTAATTGGAGTATATGTTATTCAGTGGCACGACCCTCTCTTTTGGCCGGAGTTAAAAAGTGAATCTGGATATTTACATAAATTAGCTGTGTGCAGAGAATACAGCAATAAAGGTTATGGCAAAAAGCTTATATATTCTGCTGAACAATTATGTAAAGAACGAGGTATTGAATGGTTAAGATTAAATTGTGGTACTTTTAGGCCAGGACTTCGCAATTTTTATGAAGGGATAGGATTTGAAATGCTGGATAGGGTTTTTATTGATAATAGGGACCAGATAAAATATGTAAAAAAATTAGTTTAGGTTATTTTCTTAGTTTTAAGCAATTTTCATAATGGATTTTAACAGTGACTTTCAGATGAGGATTAATTGTATTAAAAGCTATGTGCAACGCTGACAGGTTTATGTCAGCGTTCTAATGATATAATGGCCTTGTAAAGTTAAGTTTGGAGGAGGAATTATGGATATAAAACATTTATACGGTAATCTGAACGAAGCAAATTTTGACTGTATGGGTCATTATGTAAGGCAAGTAATTTACTTTATTTTGGAGGGTTCAAAAGTCTTACTTATAGACTCTGGTTATGAGAAAGAAGCAGAGGAACTAAAAACTTATTTTGACGGCATGGGCTTTGAGGTAGAGAAAATTATAATTACGCATTATCATGACGACCATTTTGCAGGACTTAAAACTTTCAAGCAAGCAGATAAAAACCCTTTAATCATTGGTTCAAGTCAATTTAAAAAGACTCTGGAAAAAGAATATAAGGAAGATTTCCTGCTCGACACAGAAATATACCCAGATATACTTAGCGATAATTGCAGCTTTACTTTTGGTGGACATAAAATTAGATTTGAAGAGGCTAAAGGACACTCTGCTTGCAGCATACACACAATCCTTGATGAAAAGTATATTCATGTAGCCGACAATCTCATCTTTGATCCCAATCATTTGTCTTTATTACCATTACCTTGTGCTAACATTAAAGAACATTTTGAAACACTTCATAGCTTGAAAAGTCATTTAGAGAAGAACTTCATAGGTTCTCATTTTAGTTCGGACATTAATGGTCAAAAGGATATTCTTAAGGAAATTGATGCAAGAATTATATACATGCAGAAGGTTGGGGACCATCAGGGTAAGGTTGAGTACGAAACCATAAAAGAAATACTCCCTATAGAGTTTGATCCGAGATGGCACCACTTGGTAATTCGGTACTATAAGGAACAAAGAGTGTAGTTTATTGCGTTAGGTATACATTTCTCTTATAATTTAAAGCAAATATCTTGAGGTAGACTTATGAATAAAATAGAACGTATGAATGCAATAATTTATGCTTTGAATGAAAGCGGCAGACTGACTGCCAAAGAAATCGCAAAGCTGCTTGAAGTCAGTGAGAGAACTATATATAGAGATATTTCAGGTCTCAGCCAGATGAAAGTTCCAATCATTACCTTCGAGGGTACTCAAGGCGGGTATGAAATAGATCAACACTATTTCATACCGTCAATAAAGCTTTCGGAGGAAGAAATAACCATTTTGATAATGTTGTTAATGTTAGGTAAAGAAATGAAGGTGCCTGAACTTTACAGGCATTTTGAAATGTTAAAGTTAAAGTTATTAAATGCTGTAGAAAAAGATGGTACGAAGAGACTTACAAGATTTCTGGATAAGTTCAGGGTTTATATCAACAAGATAAATCCGGGCGAGTATGTGGAAAATGTTCTTCAAATCATAATCAAAAGCCTGGAGGACGGGAAAAAAGTCAAGCTTTCCTACTACACACCTTTGAAAGATACCTTGACTGAAAGGGAGATATCCCCTTACAAATTTGTTTTTGAAGAGGGTGGATGGTATTTAATAGGCTACTGTCACCTCCGGGGAGAAAAGAGAGTCTTTAGGCTGGATAGAATTAAGAGTATTGAGCTTCTGGAGAAAAAATGTGAATTACCTTCGGATATTGCAAGCCTGGAGAATGAAAATACATCAATAAAGAGTTACCATTTACAAATTGACAGGTGCTTTTATGAACTGATAAAGCATGACTTTTATATGGAAAATCATAGAATTATCGGAGGG
>JAQSXC010000304.1 GCA_029266335.1 Eubacterium sp.
TGCCATAATCGTATCACTCCTTTCAAGGTTGTGTAGTGACTATTTCACTTATCTATATTATATTCAAATGTACGTACGATAGCAATACATTTTCAAAAATTACTATACCAAGAGGGTAATTGTTATATTATACTGATGGGAAAGGGACTATCGTTTATCAGTGATTTATAAAAGTGTCAGGCACCCTTACAAATGATTCCTTTACCAATAGCATTGAATCTGACTATTTCATATGTTATTATGATAGAAAGCTTAGTTTTAAATGATACTTAACTACAGCAAATCATAGTTCATTCTTGAAATGAAGATCGGAGGCAATATGAAAATAATGAATATTACAGATGTGGAAGAATTCTTTAAAGTAATCGATTCTTGCAAGGGTAAAGTTGAATTAGTTTCCACAGAGGGGGATAGAATTAACTTAAAGTCAAAGCTCTCTCAATTTATTTCCATTGCACAACTGCTATCCCCCAGTATTATCGATGAATTAGAAATTCTGGCTTATGAGCCAGAAGATGTTAATACTTTGATTCAATATATGATGAATGGTAAATAAGTTTGTAATTAATAATGACCAACCGCTTAAACAGGCTCCAGTTGCTAGAGGAAAAGTATTTGACGACTTTACCTTTATCTCCTTGGGGCCTTTTTGGCACTATGGAACAAGAGAAAAATGGATACCGTCCGCCCAATTTAGTTTATATAATTTTCAAAAGAGGCATATTTCCTTCTTGAAATATTTCCACTTCTATATTAATATATCTATATGAGATATAACTAAAAGATATATAACTAAAAGATATTAGTGGAGGATTCTCTTATGAAGAGACAGAGTGTTAGAAAATTGTTATTATTAATTGCACTATTTTTATTTCCCATTACGATTTACTATTTTTCACCCTATGTAATTATTCAAGGAGCCATGGAAGGCGTAATAACTGGAAGTTTTGTAGTGTTTCTCGGGATGCTCATAGGAGCTTTATTATTTGGCAGATTATTTTGTGGGTATATGTGTCCTGCAGGCGGAATTCAGGAATGTGCCATTATGGTAAATGATAAAAGTCCCAAGCAGGGTGCCACTATTTCTGCTGGATGGCTCCATTTATGGTCATAGGAACAAAAATCGGCAACCTGCTTTCCGTAAAAAGACTAAGACTTCATGGAAATAAAGCTGCATGTATCAGCTGTCACAAATGTGATAAGGCCTGCCCCATGAGCCTTAGTGTTACAGAGAAAGTTCAAAAAGAAAAAATGGATGACAGTGAATGTATTTTGTGTGGTGCCTGTGTTGATATCTGTCCTAAAGGGGCAATATCTTATAAATTTAAATAAATAAGGAGTGAGTCAGAATGAAAAAAACCAGGTACGTGCTGCTTGGATTACTTCAGGAAGAAAACTTAAGCGGATATGAGCTAAAGAAAATTATTGATTTACGTATGTCCTTCTTCTGGCAGGAAAGTTATGGACAAATATATCCCGAACTTGGCAGAATGGCAGAAGATGGCCTGATTGAAATCTCAACCACTAAGTCCCAGAATACTAACAAACGGGAACGAGTAAAGTATAAAATCACAGCAAAGGGTGAGGGAGAGCTAAAAGCATGGATGGAACAAGAGAATGAAAAGGATACTGTCCGAAGTGAAATTCTTTTGAAAATGTACTTGTCAACTTCTAAGAATACGGTAGAAATGCGTAGACATTTGATAAAGTTTAAAGAACAATCCGAAGAGAAGCTAAAGCTGTTTCATTTGTTTGAAGCCCAATTAAAACCTCTAATTGAACTTCATAATAATCACAGGCAGATACTTTATGTGCTAAACTTAGGAATACGCCAGACTAAGTTATATATTGACTGGTGTGAGGAAGTATTAGCCGATATAAAATGAAGGTGTCAGGCACCCTTACAAATTTCTTACGAAATCGCGAGATTTCGTAAGAAAAACGTAAGGGTGCCTGACACCTATATGCACATTGTCATATACGGCGGAATACAAATAATACCATCTTCTATTTTGAATTCTTTAGGGTGAATAATATAGCTCTCGCCTATCCTATTATTGTATTTTTCACGAAATCTGACCAAGGAAGTAGTTGTATATCGTTTACTTGACTTGACCTCGATGGGATAAATTTTATACTTTAGTTTGCTGTTATTCGAAATGATGAAGTCAATCTCTATATCATTTCTATGCTTTTCTTCGCTATAATGGGTATAAAAATATAGTTTGTGTCCATTTGCCACTAACATCTGAGCTATAGTATTTTCAAATAGCATTCCTTGGTTAATCGACAATTTATCCCGCATAATCTGCTGATATAGCTGATCGTCAACAAGCTCATTTTCATCAAAAGCATGGCTGATCAGTAAACCGGTATCTCCCATATAACATTTAATGTAACTTCTTTCTTCATTCAATGATAAACCTACATTCGGATCCTTTGTGAGAAAGCATTCATTACAAATCATTGAATTTCCAAGCCAGAAAAATGTATCTGAATATTGATCGATTGTAGAACCATCCACAATGTTGCTTAGTATTACACGTTTTTCATGCTTTGATAAAAATCCTGGAATTTGATCAAATATTGACAATACCTTTGAACGATATCTGTCTGTAATCTTCAAAATATCATCTCTATAAAGTTCTATTATGTCTCTCTTTGCCGCATCAGCCGCTTCAAAATCATAATTTCCTTGCAAGTATGCATCAACTGCTTGAGGCATACCACCAATAAGCATATATTGTTTAAACAACAGCATAGCCTTCCTGTGCAGACCATCTGAAAGAGCCTGTCTGTTATCGAAACATTGTTTAATATAGTCTGAGAGTATTTCTTCGCCAAAGGCTAGGCAGAATTCCTCAAAATCCATAGGATACATTTTGAGTTTACGTTCTTCTGAAGGGATGACAATATTCTGGACGTTTTCCTTAATCGAAATTAATGAACCTGTCTCTATATAATCATATCTTCCATCTGCAACAAGATATTTAATAAGTTCTCTGGCTGTAGGAAATCTTTGTACTTCATCAAAAATAATAATTGACTCTCTGTTATATAGTTTAACTCCATACTCGACTGACAAGAGCATAAATAGTTCATTCAGATTCCCTTTATTATTTTTGAAATAATCCAGAACTTGGTCAGTAGCTTTAGCAAAATCAATCAGAAGATAGGACCTATACTCATTTTTAGCAAATTCTTCTACAATAGTAGATTTCCCGATACGTCTTGCCCCTTCCACTAAAAGAGCTCTTGCGCCATTACTTTCTTCTTTCCATTTTAGTAATTTGCTATATATTTTTCTTTTATAAACCATATGCTATAGTCCTCCTTTAGTTCTAGCATAACATTTTAGTTGACAAAACGCAATATAAATAAAGCATATTTACTGACAAAACGCAGATTAATTTAATATTAAATTTTGACAAAACGCAGAATTAATATTAAATTTTGACAAAACGCACTTTACTAGAATAGATGGTAGATGTACTAATATAAAAGTCTTTATAATTTGATTAACCAGAAATTCTATCACTTACTATATTTTCCCCCTTTTTCGCCTCATCATACCGATAGGTATCAGGCATCCTTACAAATTTCTTACGAAAGTGGGAGATGAATTCCGCGAAGACACACTCTAGTTGAAAAATAATTCTATACATGATAAACTATCAGAAGTGGAAATTAGAAAAGGGTAATAAGATATTCAATGAAGCGTTGCTAGTAACATTTCAAAGGAAATGGAACATATATTAATCCTGACCAATACAAAATTTCATAAAGAATAGTATAAATTAATATAAGGAAGAGGTAGAACAGAATGATTTACTCATCAATATACGGAGCAGATGATATTTCAAAATATCCCCAAGTTATCCAAGAGGCAATTGAATACTTAAAAAGCAATGATTTTACTACAATGGAACCAGGTACCTATGTAATGAAAGGGAAAGATATGTATGCTTTAGTAATGGACATTGTTACTTCGCCAGTAGAAGATAAGAAACCAGAAACTCATAAACAGTATATTGACGTTCAGTTTGTTGCTGCAGGAGTTGAAAAACTTGGGTTTACCACGGACACAGGTAATTATTCCATTATAGATGCAAAAGAAGAAAATGATATTTATTTCTACGGTACTATTGAAAATGAAAGCTTTATAATTTCAGAAAAAGGCTGCTATAGCATTTTCTTCCCAAGTGACATTCACAGACCCGCATGTATGGTTTTAGAACCTGCCAAGGTAAGAAAAGTTGTTGTTAAAATCAATAAGGACTTAATTTAACTTATATTTTGAATTCACAAATAACATATTAATTTTGAAAATGAGTGTTAGAAGTTTTATATCATAAAGCTTTTAATACTCAATTTGCTATGCATTTTTTAGATTATATAATTATGTAAAACAAAATAAGTGCCTGACACTTAATATAAGGAGAAAGTTTATGATTTATAATGAGTATTTAGTTGCATTTTCAGCCGGCATTGTCTGCATTTTAGCCATGGGCTACGGTATATTCTATATTAAAAAGCAGTTAAAATGGATAAAAGAGGAAAAAAATAGTGAAACTACGGAAAGCAGAAAAAAGCAATTGAAAAATTTGCGAAGTGAAAGTGCTGAAAATACATATAAATTTTCCATCATTGTATTCACTTTTTTGTGTGTGGAAGCAACCTGTCTGCTGGATATCTTAGGTAAAAGTTTAATAC
>JAQSXC010000089.1 GCA_029266335.1 Eubacterium sp.
AGCCGGATAAGAACAGATTGGAGAATTATATATGGAAAATGAGCAAATCAAGCTTTTTGACAGTGAGATAAAAATAATGGAGCTTTTATGGGATAATGGTCTTACCACGGCTAAAGAGCTGACTTTGCTGGCTCAGCAAAAGATTGGCTGGAACAAAAATACTACTTATACCATTATTAAAAAACTGGTTGAGAAAAATGCCGTCAGGAGGGATGAACCCAATTTTATGTGTACTCCGCTCATTACCAGGGAACAAATTCAATTGGCTGAAACCTCCAACTTGATAAATAAATTATATAAAGGCTCAAAGAAATTGTTTTTTGCATCATTTATAGGAAAAGAAGAGTTAAGCAAGGAAGAAATCGATGAATTGCGGCGCATTATCGAAAAAAGTGGTGAATAGCACGAAATGGAGGCTGACATGTTAAACACTGTTTTCTAT
This sequence comes from Eubacterium sp., assembly GCA_029266335.1. GTDB lineage: Bacteria > Bacillota > Clostridia > Acetivibrionales > DSM-1351 > Ruminiclostridium. Next base: position 443 of record JAQSXC010000089.1, read on the forward strand.
TCCATCCTGAATATGTCTGTAACGGCGGCAATAATCGGACTACTGATAATGGTTTTGAGGAAAATCCGGCTTATTCCCCGGCTGGGAATCTACTGTCTTTGGACACTGGTACTATTAAAGCTGTTGATTCCTTTTTCAGTATCAAGTAATCTGAGTCTGCTGAATCTGGTCCGCCCTTTTATTAAAAAAGTGGTGTCTGTTCCGGGAATTGAAGAGGATAGTATCAAAGTCAGTATGACGAACTCCATAGGTACCGCTGAAACGTATTTTCCCGTTACCTATAAAACCCAACAATTGGAAAGTTTATTTGGGGCAGCAGCATCTATCTGGATTATAGGCGTATTGAGTTCAATAATTATCGTATCGGTATTATATTATCTTGCAAACAGACAGCTTGGAAGTGTAATCCCGATCAGAGACAATATCTTCACGGGAGAAAAGGTGGAAGTTCCTTTGGTACACGGCATTTTCAGACAATGCATCATAGTGCCGGAAATGTATTTAAATGACCTGAGATTAAAATACATAGTCCTTCATGAACAAATCCATGTTAGGAGACATGATAATTTACTGAGGGTATTGGCAGTAATTACGGCGTGCTTTCATTGGTTTAACCCTTTTGTGTGGATTTTTCTCAAGCGTTTTATAGATGATATGGAGCTTACTTGCGATTTAGCAGCTGTAAAGAAATTGTCTGCTGACGAAAGAAAGAGATATGCAGGGACTTTGGTGGAGGTTGCCTCAGGACACGGATTTCTGATGTCAGCAGCCTTTGGTAAGTCAAATGTCAAGGTGAGAGTAATGAATGTACTCACCTATAAAAAATTATCAGTATTGGCGCTGACGGTAACGTTGATTTTTGTTGCAGCTCTATCAGCCATACTTCTTACAAATCCAATTCGTTAGATTTGGATATAAGGTTGAAAATCGACAGGTTTCATTATTATTTTTCAGGGTGAATGTAATTTGGAGATTAATAACTAAAAAAGCACTTGAATTATGTGAATTTGTTACAAAGATACCCTTTTTTTTGTGACATTTGATGGTAAAAATTACTTGATTTAATGGATTTGGTGAAGTATTATAGAAACTATAGAGAATAGTGTCGAATCACTAAATTCAATTAGGATTGTGAGGAGAATAAAATGGATATTAAGCCGGTTCTATCAAAAATCAAGTCGGTTTTTTCATCAGTTGCATCATCGGCTACATCTTTAGTAAAAAAGGTACATAAAGGGAAGGCAAGTAACACAATCAATAATGTTGGTGAGTATAAAAACAAGGTCGTTTCAAATTTCGCTGTGTCCTCAAGTAAATCTATAGTTTTAAGAAAATTCCGAATTCAAACCAGACTGATTGCTTCATTTGTAATCCTGCTTGTAGCAATGCTGCTGATAACCGGAATTTTTTCTTACAGCAGCTCAACAAATACCATAGATGATAAAGTTAAGACATATTCTCTCCAGGTGACCGGTCAGACAAGTATCGTCCTGGCCAATGAAATAAATCGCATAGAAGATTATATTATTGATATAGGATTGTCAACTACCGTTCAGGATGTATTAGGACAGGTCAATATAACTGATGAGTATGAAAAACTTATGCAATCAAGAACCATTTCGGATTTTCTTACCAATAAGTTTATTACATCCAAAGATATAGATTACTGTGCTATTATGCGCGGAGAAACCTTTAAACAGGTAGAGGCCTACAATACATCGACTATTAGCCTGGATCTGGATGCTGTTGCTAAAAAGGATCTCAAGCAATTGGAATGGATCGATTTCAAGATTACAAGATCAGGAAAGGAAGATACGCTTTACGGAATACAAAAAAATGTTAACTCCATGGCAAGCGGAGATGTAGCTGCAAAAATGGTATTGATACCGAAAGCAAATTTTCTGGCAAAAGCATTCAACAATCTTGATATCGGAAAAGATGAAAAAACCCAAAAGCCTTTTCCTATATTTGTTATAGACTCTAAAGGAAATATTATTTCATCAAGGGATACAGAATTATATCCTTTAAGACAAGCTCCGGATACTGCAAAACTTATTTCTTCTGAAATCAGCACAGATATGAAGAAGAAAACTGATGCTAAAATGAAATTTGACCAAAGAAAATCCGGAAACCTGGAATTAAATTTATCCGGTATGTCAAGTTTGGTTTCATATTCTCAAATAGCCGAAAACAAGGATTGGTATGTTGTAACAGTTGTTCCGTATAAATTCCTGAACAGTGATGCCAACAGTCTTAAAACTAAAATAATAATAATTGGTGTCTTGTGTCTGGCATTTGCTTTAGTTTTATGTTTAGTTATTGCGAGAAGTGTTTCAACTCCGTTGAACAGATTGGTACATACTATGGCAAAGGCTAAAGAGGGAGATTTGACAAGTCATATTGAGGATTACGAAAGTGACGAAATCGGAGAAGTATGCAGAAATTACAATGAAATGCTCTCCAATATAAATACTCTTATATCCCAGGTCAGAAGGACTTCATTGAATGTTGTAAGTGCTGCCGGAAAAATAGCTGCTGCATCCGAGGCGGCCTTTACCTCATCTGAGCAGGTTTCGGTGACGGTAGAGCAGATAGCAAAGGGTGCAACCGACCAGGCCAATGAAATAAATGGAAGTGTCAGCCATATGGATAAGCTTTCAGAGGGTATTACCTATGTTGGTGATGATGTAGCCCAGGTTATTACAATTGCCAATAAGATTAACAATTTGAATTCAAATGCCACTAAAACAATAACTGCGCTGAACATAAAGTCCAACCAGGTCAGCGAAACAACTAACAAGGTTTCCATGAATATAACAGACCTGAGCAATAGTATGAAGGAAATACAAAAGATACTTAAGATAATGATTGGTATTTCCGAACAGACAAATCTTCTTTCATTAAATGCTTCAATTGAAGCAGCACGTGCCGGAGAGGCGGGCAAAGGCTTTGCAGTTGTTGCAAATGAAGTTAAAAAGCTGGCAGAACAGTCCAAGGAATTTACAAGCAATATCAACAATATTGTAGCTTCAATTGGTAAGAAGACTAATGATACCGTTGAAGAAGTTATGAATTCAAATGCCGTTGTTAACGAACAAATAATTGCCGTTAATGATACAGGAGAAATGTTCAAGACAGTATTTACGGCAATGGAAGAGGTAATAGCCAATATTGCAAGGACTGAAAAATCCGTTGATAACATAATGAAATCAAAGGAAAAAGTTCTGGAGTCAATGGAAAACATATCTGCTGTTGCTGAAGAATCTGCTGCTACCACTGAAGAGATTTCAGCAAGTACGGAGCAGCAAATGGCATCTGCTGAAGAACTCTCAAGACATGCAGCCGAGCTCAATGAGCTTTCAGCTGCTTTGAACAGAGAATTGGATAAGTTCAAGACAGAATAGTGCGCAAGTACTAGTACCAAAGTCCTATTACGATAGGGCTTTGGTTTTTTTATGACCTAAAAAGCTTTATTTTTACACACATTGGTGATAAAGTTTGCATTATACAATATTGGAAGTGATCTAGTAATATATGTAGTTTATTTATTAAATCATAGGAGATCATATGGATACAAAAGAGAAGAATAGTAAAATCAAGCCTTTCAAAGTATTTTCAAAAGTCGATGGTTTAAAGCAAATAACTCAAATTTTACGGAAGTCCAGGATACAAACAAGACTTATTGTATCATTTGCAATATTATTGTGCCTGGTGTTACTGGTAACTGGCATTTTCATTTACAGTAGTTCTACAAGTACAATAGACAATAAGGTTAAGACGTACTCATTGCAGGTTATGGATCAGACAAGTGTCGTACTGGCAAACGAAATAGACACTGTGGAAGAGTACATAATGGATGTGGGCATGTCATCCACAGTTCAGGATAATTTAAACAAGTATGGATCGGACAATACATATGAGCATATATTGAATGCCAGAAACATTACCAGCTATATCACAAGCAAATTTACTTCAAGTGATAAAGTTCAGTATTGCAGTCTCTTAAGTGCAGATGATTTATCTGTTATAGCAGAGTATACAACAATTGTCGGTAAGGTTGACACATCAGGGTTAGCCAAAGGTAATATGAAGGTATTTGAATGGGTTGATTTTCAAGTTGAAAAAGGAAATAATAAAGAAACCCATTACGGAATACAAAAAAGCATCACTTCCATTGCAAATGGGGGGATTGCAGCTCAAATGATATTGATACCCAAGCCTAATTTTCTATCAAAAGCATTTAATACCCTTGATATCGGGAAAGATGCTGAGACAAATAAAGAATTCCCTATATTCATAATAGATTCCAAAGGCAATATTATTTCAGCAAGGGATACCGAACTATTTCCATTGAGAAAAAGTACAGACCTTACAAAGATTATTTCCAATGAAATAAACGCTGATATGAAGAAAAAAATAGATGCAAAAATGAAATTTGAGGAAAGAAAATCAGGAAATCTTGAAATGAACCTTTCCGGTGCTTCAAATTTGGTGTCGTATTCTCAAATAGCAGAAAATAAAGAGTGGTATCTTGTAGCTGCTGTTCCTTACAATTACTTAAACAGTGAGGCAAACAGTCTCAGAAACAGTATAGTATTGATTGGAGTTTTATGCCTTTTGATTGCTCTGATTTTATGTATTGTTATTGCAAGAAGTGTTTCTATACCATTAGGTCGGCTTGTTCTGACAATGAACAAAGCAAAGAGCGGGGATTTGACAAGTAACATTGAGGATAATGAAAGCGATGAAATCGGAGAAGTCTGCAGAAATTATAATGAGATGCTTTCAAATATCAATTCTCTTATTTCACAGGTGAGAAGTGTTTCATTGGATGTTACCGGTGCGGCAAACAAGATAGCTGCTGCTTCAGAGTCCACATATACTTCATCTGGGCAAGTTGCAGTTACGGTTGAGCAGATAGCAAAGGGTTCAACCGACCAGGCTAACGAGATAAATGAAAGTGTCAGTCATATGGACAAGCTGTCCGAAGGTATAATCTATGTTGGTGATGACGTAGCCCAGGTAATTTCTATAGCTAATAAGATAAAGAGTTTAAATGAAAATGCAAATCAGATAATAGATGCATTGAATGCCAAGTCAAAACAGGTGGGTGAAACCACTGACAGGGTTTCCAATAATATTACCGACTTGAGCAACAGTATGAAAGAAATACAAAAGATACTGAAAATAATGATTGGCATTTCGGAACAGACAAACCTTCTGTCATTAAACGCTTCCATTGAAGCAGCTCGTGCCGGAGAGGCGGGTAAAGGCTTTGCAGTTGTTGCAAATGAAGTGAAAAAGCTTGCAGAGCAGTCAAAAGAATTTACAGGCAATATTAATAATATTGTAGTATCCATTGGCAATAAAACTACCGATACGGTTAATGAAGTTATGAATTCAAATGCTGTGGTTAATGAGCAAATACTTGCTGTAAATGACACGGAGGAAATGTTTAAGACTGTATTTAATTCTATGGAAGAAGTAGTCTCCAATATTGCCAGAACTGAAAAATCCGTTGATAATATAATGAAATCCAAGGAAAGAGTAATGGAATCAATGGAAAACATTTCAGCTGTTGCCGAAGAATCTGCTGCTACTACAGAGGAGATTTCGGCAAGTACCCAACAGCAAATGTCTTCGGCGGAAGAGCTGTCAAGATACGCTACAGAGCTCAATGAGCTGGCAGCAGCTTTAAATATGGAGCTTGATAAATTTAAAACAAAATAATAAAAATATTGTATTAACCAGATAAAAAATACCCGGAAAAAGATCTGCCTTGAGCAGATCTTTTTTTGCCAATATTCACTTCTTCTTCACAAATTCACCATAATTTAAACAATAGCTGTTAACAAACTCTCTATATAATGTCAATAAATAAACTAAAAATGATTAAATAATGAACCTGATTCTTAAACGGTAAAATAATTGTTTGAGAAATTAAAAGTTATTATTTAATCATTTCTAAAAGGAGAAATGCATATGAAGAAAATGGGAATAGCATCTAAAATAGTAACACTGTCAATAATCAACTCTTTAATTGTGGCAGTAGTAAATGTGGTTGCATCTGTGATTTCAAGAATGGGAAACGGGACACCCGACGCTTCAGCTGCCGATTCTGCAGTTTCACAGGCTGCTTCGGCGGCAGCAGATCCCGTCCGCAATCAGGGGGAATTTTCATTTCTGCCGCCGACTCAAGTTTTGGTAGGTCTGCTTATATCAATGATAATTGGTATAATAATGGCCTATATAGTCGGGAAAATAATTTCAAAACCTATTATCACTGTTACTGATATCACTAAAAAGACTGCAGAATTTGATCTGGTTGAGGATATATCTGTGGAAGGAACATTTAAATCCAGAGATGAGAGCAGAGAAATGGCTGAAGCCCTGTTGGCAACCAGGACAGCATTAAAAGGAATGGCAGCTAAAGTGCAGAACATATCAAAAAAACTTACATCACATTCTCAAAACCTCAGCAAGACTACCGGAGAGAGTGTCAGCAGTCTGACTCAGGTGGTTTCCACTATAACGGAAGTTGCCGAAGGAAACAGCAGCCAGGCACATAACATAAATAACATTAACTTTACACTGTCTGAGGTGTCAGGTGTTATTGAAAATATAGCAGTAGAGGCTGCGGATGGTGCAACCAAGGCGGTTGAATCACTGGAGACAATCAAGGAGGGACAGCAGGCAGTAGATGTACAGGCTGAAAAAATGAAGAAAAATGTTCAAGTTACATATGAAACCAGCAGATCTATCAATGAATTAAGTGAAATGATATCACAGGTATCCAGTACAATAAAGATTATAACCTCTATAGCCGATCAGACGAATCTTCTGGCACTTAATGCCGCAATTGAAGCAGCCAGGGCCGGTGAAGCAGGTAAAGGATTTTCAGTAGTATCCGATGAGATTAGAAAACTGGCAGAAGAATCTGCAAAAGCCGCAAAAATAATTATTGATCTAACCAACCGGACCAGTGAAAAAACCGGTCAAGTGGTGGAAAACATAAATACGGCCAATATTCTTATGGATGAACAGCAGGAGGCCCTGACTATAACCCAGGTCGCTTATGAAAAAATTAAAAGCTCATTCGGCCACATTGTCAGTGGATTTCAAAACACTGCAGATCAGATAGAGAATGTCAATAAAAAGTCAAAAACAATATCCGAACAAACCCATGATATGGCAGCTACTGCCCAGCAGACAGCTGCCAGCATGGAAGAGATATCGGCTACCGGACAGGAGCAGCTTGCTGTAGTTGAAATAATTGCACAATCCTCGAAGGAGTTGTCGGAACTGGCAGAGGAATTAAACAGAGAAATGCGCATTTTTAAAGTGGAAACAAATGATTAAACTGAATGACTTTGAGCTTATTTGTGTGTTAGCAATAATGGTTCTAATGTTGAAAAAGCATATTTTTTATATATTAGGGTGTTAAATCCACTCTCAAAATTACTTTATTATAGTGAAGGAAAAATACACTAGCAGTCTGAAACATCTAAAAAGTATATTGTCCGGCTAGGAAATTTAACCATCGGCAATATATGAATTTAGGGGTTACAGACTACCAGATAGTGGAGTGAGTTAAATATACACCAGAGTACCAGCAGAAAAAAAGCCCAATCCGTCTTTTGGAGGAAGCAGTACAAATTCAAATAAGAAACCGCTTACCCGGCGACAGCCTGTAAAAAAACCTAATGTGAGATATACCGATTACACAATACTGATGCAATGGATTCTTACAAATCCTGATTCCATAACTCAGGAGGAATTCATGTTCTTTCAAAGTGCTGTCGGTTATCAGCAGGCATTAAGAGTAATGGAAGAAGGAAGGCGCCGGAAACGGGTTACGCTGCAGGAGGGAATGGAACTAAATAATACTAAAAATCCCGTAAAGGAAGAAGTTGACGGGATCAAAACGGCAGGATACGGTGAAACCAGCGAAAATGTAAAGAAAATACAGCGGGTCTTAATAAGGATGAATTACTGGACGGGAAAAAGCGGTGATAAGGCTACCGGATACTTTGGTGAGGTTACTAAAGAATCTTTGATAAATTTCCAAACGGGCTATATGAAGCTTGGCAAGGGGGAGCTGTATGATAAAAAAGGCAATTATGTGGGGTGTGGACCCAGGACAGCCGGAAGTCTGGATAGTCTGTATAAATTACTGAATAATTCTAATGTACCTGAACAGGCAAAAAGTAGTATAATAGAAATTGGAAAAAACAAGAAAACAAATGCTGCTTATGATTGGGATATAAAAGCAGGTCAGTATAACGGATATGTGAAAGAAGCCCAATTAATCCTTATGAGTCTGGGGCACAAGTTACCCAAATACGGAGCCGATGGAAAGTGGAGCAGCAGCGGTGGAAAGTGGAGCAGCAGCGGAGAAACTTATGAAGCCATACGGAGTTATCAAACAAACTGTAAAAATGCATTTAATGGTGTGGATAAAAACGGACCAACAGAAGGCAAAAAGCAGGTAGAACACTTACAGGGTATCGAACCGACAGGAAAGTTGGACAAGAGTACATATGAAGCACTGGAGAAAGAAAAAAGCAAAAGGGCAGCAACCAATTTCAATAAAAGTCCTGCAAAGAGAATAGAGAAAGATAATAAGGGGACGGGGAATCCAAAAGAAGATGCGGAAGCAGAGGTTTTAGCTGAACAGGTATTTAGATTTTATTATACGGAGAACAGAGGGTCATCACCAGCTACTTCTGCAAATACAAAAGTGACTCCTGAGGTTGCTATTGAAGTTTTGAAAAATCTTTACAAGGGAGAATTGCCTTGGAGACCTGAACTCTCACAGAATGGTGGCGCTGCGTTTTTTACTACAGAGGGTAACCCATATACAGGAATTGATCCAACGAAAAATTTTAAGATTGATGTTGAATTAGTGATGCCCAAAAATGCACTGGTTTTTGACGAAGCTGCATTACAACAAATATACTATAGACACAAGGAAGCAATTAGAGCAGATGCTGAACAAAAATTTAGAAAATACAACAATATCGACTACAATAAACCATTAACATCCAAGCATCGAAAATCCTTCGAAAAGTACTACCTTCACAAATGTGCTGAAAGACTAATGTGGGATGAAGTAGGGACAAGAGTTAGAACATCTTCGGTTAAAGTTGGAGAAGTAATTTTAAGGAACAGTATGTTTTCAGAACAAGGGGATGGGAAGTTTGCAGTAGTGGCAGACGCATCCAAAATCCAGGTAAAAGGTGGTATAAAAAGGCTATCACAACTTGTACAAGAACGTGGAGTTGCAGCTGAACCAGTTTTGCTTGAAACTGCTGAAGCAATGGCCAGTAAGCTTAAATGGGCAGGTAGAGTTCAGACAGCATTCCGCTACGGAGGAAAAGTTCTAATTGTGGTAGGTGTAGCCGCAGACATTTATAAAGTCTATGTTGCAGAGGATAAGGTTAAGGCGGTAGTTGAATCAGCAGGTGGATGGGCAGGTGCTACTGCAGGAGCTGCAGCTTTTGCAGCATGGTGGACTCCAGCAGACCTGGCAGGACCATGGGCATGGGTAGCTCATGGAGTAGGAACACTTGTTGCTGGAGGAATTGGTTATTGGGTTGGTTCTGAAACTACAAGGACAATTTATGAATTAATAGTTGAGGAATAACGGAAGTTCTAAGTAATTATTACTTTTGAGAAACCTATGCCAAAATATTTAGAAGGGACGATGACAATGAAAAGAAATCAGGCTATATGTACTTTAGCAGAACTTGCAGGATCCCTTGGTCCATATGGAACATTAGAATCTAGGCTTGAGGCAACTGTTAATTGGCACAATAGCTTGGATTTAGATTCAATAGATGTGTTGATTGATATTTTATTAAATCCTCCTTTAGACAAGGAAATAAATAAGACTCCAGAATACTTTGAGGGAGAAATTATTGAAGCGTTAACGTCAATAGGAAAGAGGGATGCCACTAATTTCTTGAAAAAAGCAGAATACTTAATTAATCTAAAACAAGTTCGACCAGTAATAATAGATGTAATAGGTGGGCTACGTTGTGAAGGCGGTATATTTCTTTTAGAATCACTTTTAAAAAAAGTTGATTTAAATGACGATGAACTTGTAAGGATAGTAAGTTCATTAGCAGAAATTGAAGGATCAAAGACTTTGGAACTTTTAGAAAAGATGAAAAAGTTATATTATAATAGGTCCTCCGAAGTATTACAACAAATTAATATTTGGTTAGGATACTTCAAAAATAGGAAAGATAGATAGATAAATCAAAACACTACGGTCCTTGTAGCATTAAAAACGCTACAACATTGATTTTTAGCAGTAGACATAAAATTTATAAAGCGGAACTATCGTGCATAAAAAGACCCGGAGATAAACAATGAATTTATTTTTTCATCGTCTGCTCCGGGAGCAACATATCACTCGTTTTGAGACATCCTGCTTAACTTCAAACCACTGTCTCCTGCCTTATTTTATTGTATTTTCCACTGAAGCAATAACTTTACTCTTTGTAGCAATATCGGCAAATGAACTGTTTACAAGCTCAAGTGCCCAAAGGACTGCACCGGTGGCCGGGGGCACCGTTAAAATATTATACTTGCAGTTCTTATCTGTGAATTGAGATACATACTTTGTAAATTTATCAAAAAGCATGGGGGTTTCGGCTTTTACCCATACCGAGCCGGCCAGGACAATCTCCACCATGTCCCTGAAGGAAAGATTATTTATGCAGCCGGTGGCTGATTTCGCCAGCTGCAAGGCGGAGTTCTCCACAACCGCAATGGCTGCGGGATCACCTGAATCGGCATGCCGGAACAACAATTGCACCAGCTCCTTGACGGGAAGCTGTCCGGATACTGTAAGCTCGCTGATTTTCTGTATATAATAAAATTTATCGGATATTTCAAGCAGTTCCATGACCGGTGTTGAAAGTGAGGTGGCAGGACTCATTCTGTACAGACTGTCATAAACAGTTCTGATGACCTTTCTTGCAAGAAAGAAACCTCCTGCCTCATCACCGCATATTTCACTGCCTATACCGCCAACCTGAAGTCTGTTGCCCTGTGGATCTATTCCTCCTGTAACGGAACCTGAGCCGTTTATGGAGCAAATCCCATAACCACTGCTTGTACCCGCCTTTATTCCCAGGAAGGAGTCGTTGTCCACTTCGAAATTCTTAAAACCTATTCTTTTTATGATGTCGGTCAGCTGCTGCTTTTGTATGGGAACATCGGCGCCGGCCAGGCCAAAGGCACCGGCAGCTACATTTTCCATGGAAATTGCATTGCGTGTCAGCAGTTGGTTTATTTTTTCGTTCATAATTCTGAAGGAGCTTTGATAAGCATCTGGGAAGCGCTCATGGCTGCAAGTGCCGTCTCTTAAATGATCTACAAAGTTTCCCTCAATATCAAAAAGAAAATAGTCTGTTTTACTGTTTCCTCCATCGACACCAATTACATATTTATTCATAAAAATGCCCCCAATCCTGGATTTTATAATTATCTTATTAATTTTAACGTGTTTCAATTCGTTGAAACTGAGCTCACATACAGTTACAACCGGCACAACCTACTTAACAGCAAAGTTGAGCACCGGTCTAGTCGGCAACTATTTAATTTACGAAATATAATTAAAAAATCCTATAGGGCATTGAAAAATTGGGGCAGATATGCTTTGTGTGCTTCTTTAAGGTCATCAAAACATGCCTTTGCAAGGTGGTAGTCGCCTACCAGGGGATTCATAAGCAGTGCACGCATAGCTGCAGCATCGTCTCCGCTTATGGCTGCAATTACCGTATTCCGCTCATAGGCCTTAACCATTCTCATATAATCAATGATATGGGAATTGCTGAAGCCGGTGATTTTGACCGGCTTTGCTCCGTCTTTGCCAATAACTGCGTTGATTTCTATTGAGTCATTATCCTCCATAAAATCCAGAGCCCCATTATTCAATACATTTACAACATGTTTTTCCTGCTTATCGTTATAAATGGCATCAACCAGGGATACGGCAACCTCCGAATAATTGGCTCCGCCTCTGGTAGAGAGCAGCTCCGGTTTGGTATTGAGTTCCGAATTTGAGTATATGCTTAAAAGCTCTTCTTCAATAGCCTCGCATTTTTCTCCGCGGGTCTGCTCAGCCTCCATAAGGAGCTTCAATTTCTTGTCCCTGTAATAATAGTATTCCATGTAGGAGGACGGAATGGCCCCGATTGTCTGAATAAATTCCTTACTGAAGCCGCTGGAGGGGATATTTTTCATTGTTTCACTGTTTAAACCCATATCAAGTGCAGTTTTAAGATAATCTTTGCCGCCGTTCTTTATTGAGGTTATCCAGCTGAGGTGATTGAGTCCCACATATTCAATATCAGCTGTTTTCAACTCCAGCGCTTCTTTAACACTCTTAAACATATTGAAGGGGACATTGCAAAGTCCCATCATTTTTACTTTTGTATTTGTAAGAATTGCCTGAGATATGATACCTGATGGATTGGAAAAGTTTATAAGCCAGGCCTCGGGGCAGAGCTGCCGCATTTTTTCGGCTATGTCCAGCATAACGGGTATCGTCCGCAGGGCCTTGAAAAAGCCTCCTATACCACAGGTTTCCTGACCTATGAGATTATATTTTAATGGAATTTTTTCATCCAGTACTCTTGCAGGAAGTTTGCCTACTCTTATCTGGCAGAGAACAAAATCTGCATTGATCAGAGCGGTATTCAGGTCTTCCGTTAATGTTATATTGCAGTTGATTCCTGCCGCTGCTATCATCCGGCCGCAGAGGCCTCCGACAATATTCAGCTTTCTGGTGTCGATATCCATCAGCACCAGTTCTCCCAAGGGCAGCTCGGCTTTTCGCTTTATAAAGCCTTCAATCAATTCAGGCGTATAGGTACTGCCCGAACCTATTATAGCAATTTTTAGTTTTCCCATAGTAACCTCCAATTCATACATCTAAATCTCTTGCTGTCTCCAACCCTGCCGGAGTGCCTCGTGGTCTGTAACATCTAAATTCATACATTGGCGGGGTTAAATTTCTTGGTCAATACATGTTTTAGATGTTACAGACTACTAGTATGATTTTATTATAGAACGAATCATTCAGTTATTGCAATAAAAATTTCAAACAAAAATTTTATATTGAAATTTTATTACAAGCATGATATTATTATGATGTAACAGAGGAATTTAATACACAAGAAAGTTGGTGATTTAATGCCGCCAAATGACAATATTCTGCTGAAGCTCAGAGAGATTAAGGAGAGTCTTACTCCGGTTGAAAAACTGATTGCGGAATATATATTGGAAAACACTTATGAAGTTCCCAGTCTGTCAATCAAGGAGTTAGCCATAAAAAGCAAGACAAGCGATGCTTCGGTATTAAGATTCTGCAAAACAATAAGTTATAAAAGCTACAGAGAGTTTATTGTAAGTATATCAACTTCCCTAGGCTCAATGGAGGAGGAAGAGACAGATCAGTACACAGATATCCAGCCCGGAGACGACCTGCAGACGATAATCAATAATATATCCCTCAATAACTGCAAGTCAATTGAGGATACTCTAAAGATTGTAAGCCGTTCCGAAATTGAAAAGGCTGTGGGTTTATTAATAAAGACCCAGAAAATCGACTTTTATGGTATAGGAGCTTCGGGACTGGTGTGCATGGATGCCCAACAGAAATTCATGCGTATAAATAAAATGTGTCATGCCTATACTGACAGCCATAGCCAGTTGACGGCTGCAACACTGCTTAAAAAGGGTGACGTGGCGGTTGTTATTTCAAACTCCGGCAAAACGGTAGAAATACTGGATGCCCTGGAAGTGGCAAAAAAAATGGGAGCCTCGGTCATAGCAATTACCCGATACAGTAAGAGCTATCTTGCGGAGGGTGCCGATGTTGTGCTGAACATATCAACACCGGAGGTGACCATCAGAAGCGGTGCCATGGGATCCAGAATAGCAATGCTTAATATTATTGACATTCTTTTTGCAGGTGTTGCAAGTGCGGAATACCAGAATGTAAGAAAATATCTCAGTAAAACACATAATATCATACTTAATAAACAAAGAAATTAAGTTTTTGACCCATCAAAAAAGTGGGTCAAAAAACATCCCTATATGAAATAAAATTTCATAATATAATTTTAATAAAAAATAAAATTTTAAAAATATATTGACATAACATCGGGATACTATATAATAAAATTCATAGAATATATACAACGAAATGAACAATAGCTTGAAACAAAGGCGTGGAGGGGTTATTTTGGAGAATTATTTTGCTGGACTGACAACAGAAGAAGTGAACTTGGAAACCATGGAAATAGATGAGTGCTCAACAGATCAAATGCTAAGGATCATTAATCAACAGGATATGTTAGTACCGGCAGCAGTTAAAAATGAAATTCCAAACATTTCGATAGCTGTAGATATCATCTATAATTCGCTTAAAGATGGTGGGAAATTATTTTATATCGGCGCCGGAACTTCAGGGAGACTGGGTGTTTTGGATGCTTCTGAATGTCCTCCCACCTTTGGAACTAATCCTGAAATGGTTCAGGGGCATATAGCCGGTGGAGATATTGCTTTAAGAACAGCAGTGGAAGGATGTGAGGATGACTTTGACGGGGGATCAAGGCTTGTAAGAGAATGCGGTATTACTGCAAAAGACGTTGTAGTAGGTATCACAGCCAGCGGAAGTGCACCATTTGTACTGGGAGCACTGGAAGAGGCTAAAATATGCGGGGCTGCAACAATAGGTGTTGTGAATAATTACAATACAAAGGTTGAAGAAAAATGTGATATTTGCATTACAGTAGTTGTGGGGCCGGAGGTTATAACAGGTTCAACCAGGCTGAAATCAGGAACAGCCCAGAAACTCGTACTTAATATGCTAACAACCGCCACAATGATAAAACTGGGAAAAGTATACGGGAATATGATGGTGGATTTGAAAGCCACAAATAAAAAACTTCTGGACAGGGCAAAACGCATAGTAAGCACTATAACAGGTGTAACAGACAAAGTTGCTGCCGATTATCTGGATATGGCTGAAATGAATGCAAAGCTGGCCATTATGATGATTGAAACAGGATTAAACCGTCGGGATGCAGAGGAACTGCTGGAAAAAAATAATGGAAGGCTAAAAGAAGCAATAAGGGATGTGGCTAAAAAAGTCTAAAGTTTACCAATGGGTATGTAATGCCAATGGTATGTCTAAATTAAAAAAATTTGGAGGGATATTATGAAAAAATTCAGTCGTATCACCAGCTTAATGCTGGCATTAGTGATGATTGCAGGTCTGGCAGCAGCCTGCGGAAATTCCGATGATGCAGCAAATAGTTCCACCGCAGCAAGTACGAGCTCGGCTTCAGGCAATACGTCGGCAGAGGCAGATACAATTACAGCATTGCTGCCGCCTGTCTCAGCAACTTATCAGGATAATTTTAATAAGTTCAGCAAGGATTTTAATACCAAGTATCCAAATCTTACTCTGAAAATAGAACCTGCCAGCTGGGAAGATATGACTCAAAAGCTGGATGTACAGGTTAATGCGGGCAGTCCTCCCGATATAGCCTTTATAGGTTCCGACGGAGTATCCAAGTACGTTGATACAGGACTTCTGATGAATATAAAGGATATTGCAACACCTGATATGATATCTGATTTTGATGAGGGGCCGTTAAATTATATGAAGAACGGAGACGGACTATACGGCTTCCCTGCATACATGGAAATACATGCCATCGGCGGTAACAAACAGTACCTTGAGCAGGCAGGCATAGATTACAAGTCTGTTCAGCAGAATGGCTGGACTTTTGAACAGTTCAGAGAAGCCATCAAGAAAGGTTTGGTAAAAGAAGGCAATGCAACAAAACGTTACGGCTTTGTATTTGCCTGTGCCGGAGTTGCAGCAAAGGATTATCTTTCAATAATGGTGAAGTCGGCCGGAATGCCTTCCTCTTTCACAAAGGATCTGAAATATGCATATACAAGCAAAAACTATCTTGAATTGCTTAAAGACTTGAGAACTTTCATTGATGACGGAGCAATGCCAAAGGAATTAAGTTCTGTTGATGCTGGAAAGCGTTGGAACATGTTCCTTACAGGGCAGACCATGATAACAGGAAAAGGTCTTGCTACTTTTGAAAACTCAGCCAACAAGAACAATGCGAAAATTGATGCAAAAGATGGAAGTGCCGTTAAAGACAGTATAAAAGCAGACTACATCGTACTGCCCGTACCAAGCTTTGCAGGAGCACAGGCTGTTTCAACACCGGCTGTTGATGGCTATGTGACCTTCCGTGGTAAAAACGAACCCACAAAGGCCCATATTGATAATGTTGTAAAAGCAGCATATTATATGGCTTCGGGAGAAGTGGCAGCAATGACTAACAATGACCTGTTTGTTGCACATATTACCAAGTCGGCCAATGAAGCAGCCAAGTCAATGAAAATTGACAGAAATCCTGACAACGAAGCAGCTGTTCAAAACATGCTGAAGATTGCGGCACCGGCTCGTCCTGATATTCCAACCGACCTTGGAGCTAAAGCTATAAAAATCGAGGATGAAGTAATAATTCCAAAATTCCAGGCGTTGCTGGCAAATGAAATTACTCCCGAGGACATGTACAACGCAGTAAAAGAAGCTGCTGTTGCTGCCTTTGGTGAGGATGGAATTGCTAAAGATTAATATTATATAAAGTTTCTGTCCAGTATATTAGTAGGCTTGCTAAAGACCTCGTTAATATGCTGGACCGAAACTTAAACCAGAAGATAGATGTAACAATGTTTGGGAGGAGCTTATGAATAATTGCAAAAATGAGGTTAAAAAGAGAAAATTTAAATTCAATGAAGATTACTTCTGGGGATACGTATTTATTGCAGTTGCATTAGGTGTTTTTGCCATGTTTACTCTTTATCCTGTCATAAGCGCATTTATAATAAGCTTTCAGGAATTTAAACCATTAGGTTCCCAATGGGTTGGCTTGGAAAACTATGCTGGTTTGCTGAAGGATAAGCTTTTTGGCAAATCAATTGTAAATACAGTAACATATACGGTTTTTTCGGTACCGGTTTCATTATTTATTTCCTTTATTATTGCAGTAATGATATATCCACTTAAAAAATCTCTTCAGACCTTTTTTAAAGCCATATATTATTTACCGGCAGTAGCTTCCGGGGTTGCACTTTCAGTAGTCTGGCTGTGGATATTTGATCCCATGCCGCAGGGAATATTAAACACCGTTATAGGGTGGATGGGGATCAGCAATCAGAACTGGCTGGGATCAAGCAATACAGCCATGTTGTCTCTTTTATTGATGTCATGGCTGTCAAGCCATGGTACAAGTATAATAATATATCTGGCCGCTTTATTGGGTATTCCCGACAGTTTTTTTGAAAGTGCCGACCTGGACGGAGCAACCTTTATAAAGAAGCTTAGGTATATAATTATCCCTCTTCTGAAGCCCACAACATTATTCCTGCTGGTAACGGGAATAATAGGTTCCTTCCAGGTATTCATGAATGCTTACATGATGACGGGAGGCGGCCCGAATAATGCGACAACCATGGTGGGACTGCTCATATTCAATAATGCTTTCAAATATTCCAAGTTTGGAATAGCCGCTGCACAATCGCTTGTATTAGCAGCAATAATTGCAGTTATATCCATATTCCAGTTCAAGGTGCTGGGTGATGATGTTGAATATTAATTAACAGAGGTTATTTTAAAGTTCAGCAACATGCCGGGTGAGAAGGAGGATTATTAACATGTCACTATATAAGAGTTACGGCGGTAACAGGCACGAGATAATATATAAAGGTATATCGATCATACTGCTCCTGCTATTTGCTGTGGCCACATTATTTCCCATATACTTTATGATTATCTCTTCGTTCGGAGATCCCATAGAAGCAGGAGCGGTAAGCTATTCGTTGATTCCGTCAAAATTTACTCTGGATTCCTTTAAATTTTTCTTTAATTATAGTGAGCATTCAGTGAGATGGATTTTAAATTCGCTTTTGATTGCCTCGGTTGCCACAGTGTCAAATGTGGTATTTGCAGGTATGGCAGGCTATGCCTTCTCAAAGATAAAGTTTCCGGGCAGGAAATGGCTTTTCTTCCTGCTGCTGATTGCAATGATGATTCCATATCAGGTTGTACAGGTTCCATTATATATTTTGATTGTCAATATTTTTAATCTTTCAAATACCTATGCCTCACTTATGTTGCCTACCCTTTGCGGAGTATATAACATATTCCTTGCAAAGCAGTTTATGTCAACACTTCCCACTGAGGTCATAGAATGTGCAAAAATCGAAGGCTGCAACCAGTTCCAAATTTTTACCAAGATTATTGTTCCTCTTTCAAAAACAGTACTTGCAGTAATGGCCATTATGACCTTTATGGAAAACTGGAATACATTTTTCTGGCCGTTTCTGGTAACCAAAACAATGGATATGCAGACCATCCAGGTCGGATTAAAGAATTTCCGCTTTGCAAATACAACATATTTTTCGCCAATGATGGCAGGAGCAACTATTTCTGCAATCCCCATGTTCATACTGTTTTTCAGCTTACAGAAATACTTCCTGCAGGGAGTGACCGTAGGCGCAGTAAAGGGATAAAAACTGCCTGGGAAGATCAGAAGCAGAATGTTTCGGGAGTTGATATCATGCTTGAACAAATGACTGGAAAGACGGTAAGAAGGGCTGTAGGCCTCATGTCAGGCACTTCCGTCGATGGAATAGATGCTGCAGTCGTCGAAATAATGACTGTAAATGATGGTATCAAAGTAAAGTTATGTGCATTTGACAATATTCCGTATAGCGGAAATGTCCGTAAAAAAATAATGGAATTGTTTGATGTTAATGTGTCTACTGTCGATAAGCTGGGTTATATGAATTTCCTGCTGGGAGAGCTGTTTGCCGAAGCGGCCCTGCAGATAATAAAAAAAGCCGGCCTGGAGGCAGGAGATATAGATTTCATTGGTTCCCACGGACAGACAGTCTATCATCAGCCCCAGGTTTCAAATAAGGATGGCTATGACATAAGATATACCGTTCAGATAGGGGAAGGTGCTGTTATATCGGCCAGAACAGGAATACCCTGTGTATCCGATTTCAGGGTTGCAGATATGGCGGCAGGAGGTCAGGGGGCACCCCTGGTACCTTTTACGGAATATCTGCTTTACAGTGATGAAGATAAAAACGTATTGCTCCAGAACATAGGAGGGATCGGAAATATAACAATAATCCCTTCAGGGAAAAATATGCACGAAATATCCGCTTTTGATACCGGTCCCGGAAATATGATAATAGATGGTCTGGTACAAAAAACTTCAAAAGGAAAGCTTTTATATGATCCGGGCGGAGAAATAGCCAGGAAGGGAACAGTAAATGAGAGTCTGCTGAAAAGACTTGCAAACAATCCCTATTTTGATATGGTGCCGCCAAAGTCCACCGGCAGAGAGCTGTTCGGTAAGGATTGCACAGAAATGGTTTATCAATATATGCTGGAGAATAATATATCAAATGAGGATGGGATAGCTACAGTCACATATTTTACCGCCTGGTCAATAGCTGATTCATACAGAAGGTATATAAAGCCCGTATACAGTGCCGATTATATTGTTCTGGGAGGCGGAGGCAGCTACAACAGTACACTGGTAAATTATATAAAAACCGAAATGTCGGTATATAATGTTCAGACCTATACCCAGGAACAGCTTGGATACAACAGCGATGCCAAGGAAGCCATAGCTTTTGCCGTACTTGCAGACTATACTCTTGCGGCCAAAGCAAATAATATTCCGGGAGTTACAGGTGCCTCCAAAGCGGTGGTAATGGGAAAGATAAGCCTGTAATGTAAGCGGGCTTTTATATTATGTAATCTGATTTACTTGTTAAACTATTTGTGAAGCTGAGTGGCAGTGGAATGGAGGCTTACTATGATTGTTAAGTATGACAATAAATATAATGCTGAGATAATTGATTTATGGAACAGAGCTGCAGTGCGGAACGGTTATAAGGAAGTGGATGTAAATAGCTTTAAAGAGCTTTTCAGTGAAAACAGGTATTTTAAACAGGCTAATACCTTTGTTCTGGATATTGACGGTGTAAAAGGTTTTGCATGCGGATGTACCGGAGATGATCTTCCGCTGGGGGATAAGTCGGGATACATTACATGTATTGTATTGGATAGTGAATACGAAAATCAGGAAAATTTCAGGCTGCTGCTCGAACAGCTTGAAGCTTCCTTTCTGAATCAAGGTAAGAAACAGGCAGAGGTGCTTTTCTTTAACCCCATGCTGTTGCCCTGGTACATCCCCGGTACACCGAAGCATGAGCACAACAATGCACCGGGAGCATTTGCGGGTAGCTTCTTCCATAAGGGACTGCTGGAAAACGGGTATGCCGAGCGGACCCGTGAGTGTGCCATGTACCTGGATCTGTCAAAGTTCATCATACCCGAAAGCATTCTTGAAAAAGAGACAAAGGCTAAAGCAGCAGGCTATGAAGTGGCTCTTTTTGATAAAACAAAACATAGCGGCATAGAAGAAATGCTTAAGGGTTTTGATAATATATTATGGCAGAAGGAAATATCAAAGTGTACCCGGGAAGAGATCCCGGTGGTAATAGCTGCCAGGGATGGCAAGGCTGTCGGCTTTGCAGGTCCTGTTATACGCCAGGAATCTGGTAGGGGATATTTTGCAGGAATAGGAGTCAATCCGGAGCATGAAGGACATGGTCTCGGCAGCATTTTGTTTTTCAAGCTGTGTGAGGCTTTTATTAAAGTCGGGGCAGACTATATGTCGCTGTACACCGGAGTTGAAAACCCTGCCATAAACATATATAAAAAGGCAGGCTTCAAAGAGGTCATGGAATTTGCAGTAATGAGAAAACAATGGAGGCAGGAAGGTTAAGCAAAATTATAAAAATCAGTAAAGGAGGTACCTTGCCCATGCCATTTCTAGCATTATGTTTTGTGAGAAATGCCGGGCATGGGCGCATATTATGAGTGATAACAACCTGACAATTTTAGCAATAGGCGGTCATGTGGGGGATATGGAGCTTACCGCAGGCGGCGTTCTGGCAACGCATGCTCTGAGAGGTGATAAGATAGTGACGCTGGCACTTACCGCAGGAGAAAAAGGAGCCCCTGCAGATATGTTTCTGGCAACTTACCGTGAACAAAAGGTACGTGAAGCAGAGATATTTGCACAGATGCTTGGAGGCAGAGCTGCTGTATTTGATTATCCTGATGGTGAACTGCCTGACAATGATACCGTTCGTTATCAGGTATGCGATGTAATCCGTGAAGTTAAACCAAATGTAATAATAACCCATTTTAAAAACAGCATGCATAAGGATCATATGGCTACTCACAGAATAGTGAACGATGCCCGTTTCTTTGCAGGAAATCCGTTTTTTGAACGTAAAAACCCCGCTTTTTTTGCATCAAGACTTTACTATGCCGAAAACTGGGAAGATGCTGTAGATTTCAAGCCTTATATTTACATGGATATAACCGAAGGCTTTGAATTATGGCAAAAGGCAGTGGCCACACACTGGTTTGTAACCGGCAGTAAATCTTTCCCGTACCTGGAATATTACACGCATTTGAGCAGAGTAAGAGGAATAGAGGCCAGAAAAGGCAGGGCCGAATGTTTTGCAATAGCACCTGAAACCATGAAGGTTATAAAGGACTCGTTATAACCTCCGGAAGTTAATCCCGACGGTTTTATATACCTGGTAACAGTGGAGGTCAAAATGGTATTAAACGGTTTAGAACAAATAGAAAAGTATGACAGGTTGTTTAAGGGTAAGAGAATAGGACTGATAACTTCACCTTCAGGTGTTGATAATAATTTTAATTCATCAATAAGTATATTTCACAAAAAATATAAGCTTGCCGTGTTATTTTCACCGGAGCACGGGGTCCGGGGGGATATTGAAGCCGGAGCCCTTGTTGACACCTACCTGGATCCTTATACGGGTGTGCAGGTCTACAGCCTTTACAGAAAGGATTCCAAAAGGCTTACGCAGGAAATGCTGGACCTGGTGGACATTGTTGTATATGACATACAGGATGTGGGGACAAGGTATTTTACTTTTATAAATACCATGCTGTATGCACTTGAAGACTGTGCAAGCAGCGGCAGGGAATTTGCAGTTCTGGACAGGATCAATCCTCTGGATGGCGTAACAGTTGAAGGAAACATATTGAAACCTGAGTTTAAATCCTTTGTAGGAGCATATCCGCTCTGCATGAGGTATGGGCTTACAATCGGAGAATTTGCAATGATGGCAAATGATCAAATGGGTTTTAACTGTAAACTGCATGTAATACCCTGTGAGGGCTGGGACAGAAAAATGCTGTTTCCCGATACAAATCGAAGATGGGTAATGCCTACCATGGGAATTCCCCGTTTTGATACGGCACTTTTATATCCCGGGACCTGCCTGTTTGAGGGAACGAACATGTCGGAAGGGAGAGGTACCACCTGCCCCTTTGAAATAATAGGCGCACCTTTTATAGATGGCCAGAAACTTGCTGATGAAATGAATAAGAAGAGGCTTCCTGGAGTGTTGTTCAGGCCTGTCCATTTCAGACCCGCAACCTCCAAATTCAGCGGTGAAAAATGTGAAGGTGTACAGATTCATATCACTGATTACGGCAGGGTATCGTCAGTTGATACGGGGATTGAACTTCTATTCAAGATAAAAGATATGTATCCCGGAAAATTTGAATTTCTGCCGCCTTACAAAGGCAGGACAAAACAATTCATAGATTTGCTGTCCGGGGATGACGTCTTGAGAAATGAAAAAATTGATAAAGACCGGCTGCTGGACAGCTATAGACAGGAAAGCGCCGGATTTGCCGGGACCAAAGCACAGTACCATTTATATGGAGGTTAGGCCATGCTGGAAAAAATGACCCTTCAGGAAAAAATAGGACAGATGATTATGGCAGGTTTTCCTGCTTCCAATATAAGCCCTGAGTATAAGAGGCTTGTTGAAGAATATAAAATCGGGAATACCATACTTTTTTCACATAATATCGAAACCTCGTTTCAGGTCAGAAAGCTTTGCAGTGAACTGACAGGACTGATTGAAAACAATACCGGCTGTCGGCCGTTTATTGCTGTAGATCAGGAGGGCGGCATGGTAACCAGGCTCCCGGACGATGCAACAATTTTCCCCGGGGCTATGGCAATAGCCGCAACAGGAGAGCCCTGTAATGCATATAATGCCGGATATGCCACCGGCACGGAACTTGGAGCCCTGGGCATAAATGTGAACATGGCACCGGTTTTGGATATAAACTCCAACAGAAATAATCCGGTAATAGGTGTCAGAGCTTTTGGAGACAGCAAGGAACAGGTTGCAGGATTTGGAATGGAAATGATGAAGGGCTTGCTTGACGCTCAGGTACTCCCCATAATAAAGCACTTTCCCGGTCATGGTGATACAGCAGTGGATTCCCATATAGGTCTTCCCGTTATAGACAAATCATTGACGGAGCTTATGTCAAATGAAATAGTTCCGTTTTACAAAGCCATAAATAATGGGGCAGAAGCCGTAATGACATCACATATACTTTTTCCGCAAATAGAAAATAATAATAAACCGGCCACCATGTCTTACAGGATAATAACCGGATTGTTAAGGCAACAGCTGGGCTTTAAAGGACTTATATTTTCGGATTGCCTTGAAATGGATGCTGTCAAAAAGTATTACGGAACGGCAAAAGGTGCTTTGGAGGCCGTCCAGGCAGGAGTAAACATAGTGTGCATATCACATACTCCGGAACTTGTTGAGCAAGCAGTCAAATTGATTGAAGAAGCAGTTCAAAAGGGAGAATTATCAGTAGAGACAATTGACAAATCTGTCAAAAAAATAATTGATTTTAAGAAAAAATACCAGGCTGCTGGATATGGCGGAGATATATCTATTGTGGGGAGTCCCGGTCACAAAGCCCTAGCTGCAGACATCCGTGGAAAAAGTGTAACACCGATTAACTGTGAAGGCAGAGGAATACCGCCTGTTGACAGCCATACTCTGTTCATAGGAAGCTATGCCAGCAGGTCTACATTGGCATCCAGCTCAGCCGATAAAAGCTTTAGTTTTCCTGAGTACATGGCCGGAGAGTTTGATGGACAGTTCCTGCTTACATCTGTGAATCCAACGGCAGAGGAAATTGAAAAGGTACTTGAAAAAGCCGGAGTGCATAAAACTGTTGTTTACGGAACTTACAACGGACATTTGAATCCGGGGCAGCTGGGGCTGGCCAACAGGCTGTGTGAGAATAACGAAAATGTGATTACAGTGGCATTAAGGAATCCGTATGATCTGGGCAGCATTGACGAAAGAGCGGTTAAACTGGCAGCATACGAATATACAACGCAGGTTTTTGAAGTACTTTCTGAAATATTCAAGGGCAATATAGTACCATCCGGCAAATTACCGGTAGGTATATAGGGAGGTGTTGAATTGGGCGGATTTGTCATAGGACTGGATGGCGGAGGAACAAAAACCGAAGTGGTTGTGTGCGATCTGCAGGGAAATGTAATAAGCGAGTTCAGATCAGGTGCAATTAATATAAATGGTGAAAATGTGACCAATGTTGAAAGCAACTTGAGATATATTTTTGAAAAAATATTCAGTGAAACAGGTAAGTCAAGTGAATGCGCATATACCTGTGTCGGTGCGGCAGGTATCAGCAATGCCCTGGCAAAGGAGACCTTGATAGCTGCAATTGTCAGCAGTGGATATTCCGGAAGGCTTATCATATCAGGAGACCATCAGACAGCACTGTATGGGGCTCTTGGAAAAGGCGTGGGAATAATCCTGATTGCAGGTACGGGATCAATCTGCTATGGCAGAAACAAGCATGGAAGCGAGCACAGGACAGGAGGTTTCGGGTACCTGATCGATGATGAGGGCAGCGGTTATGCCATAGGCAGGGATATGCTCAGTGCAATAGTCAGGGCATATGACGGAAGAGAAAAGTGCACCGATCTTAAGGATATGGTGTTTTCACAACTAAAAATTAATTCGGTTGAAGAGCTTGTAAGCTATATATATAGTAAAGAAACCAATAAGAGGGATATTGCAAAGCTGGCGCCAAACCTGACCCATGCCTGTAAAAATGGAGACAGTGTGGCCAGGGCTATTTCCGATAAATGCAGTGATGAATTATTCAAGCTGGTAAAGCCTGTTGTTGAAAAGCTTGAATTGTATAATGGAGAAATTGCACTTTCAGGAAGCATACTTACCAAAGACCAGTATATCAGAAACACCATGGTAGAAAAAGTATCACTGGAATTCCCCTGTTTGAAATGCGTGAATCCCAAGGACGGTGCAGCCTACGGTGCAGCAATGATGGCTCTGGAGGCTGCTGGATACAATAAACTACAAGAATAGTATTTTTAATTGTTTATGAAATTTCAGGTTGACATCCTGCTGATTTGGTATAATATAAATTAATTAAAAGTCAGATTTTGAATAAACAGGAGCTGGAATTGCATATATGAAAAAAATTATTGGTAGTCTATTGATCAGTTTACTCTTAACTTCCTTTACGGGCTGTTCATATGGAAGTCCACAGAAGCACACGGGACAGGGCATTTCTGTGAGTACAAACCTTGAAACCGTAGTTACCGAAAGGCAAACAGGAATGACGGATGAAAATAAATCGGCTTCAAATACAATTAAAGAGATAGCTGTAAAAAAATCTTCGAGCAAGGATGGGAACGAGACTAAAGCCAAAGATACAAAACCGCTTGACGGCTTAACGGTCTGTATTGACCCGGGGCACGGCCTACTTACAAAAAAAGTTAAAAAGACCGAACCGCTTGCTCCAGGGTCTACGGTTATGAAAGCGGCCACCGCCAGCGGAACAACAGGTGTGGTAACAAAGATAACAGAGGAAAGTCTCAATCTGACTGTTTCACTTAAGCTGAAGAAAGCACTGGCTGACAAAGGAGCAAAAGTGATTATGGTCAGGGAAACTCATACCTGCAATATGACAAATGTGGAAAGAACAGATCTCTGGAACAAATCAGGTGCAGATCTGACTATAAGGATTCATGCAAACGGCTCCGACAGCAGAAAGGCTTCAGGAGTATTAATGATGGTTCCGGGCGATAAATATATCAAAGACAAAGATCTGCTTTTGAAAAGTGCAAAAGCCGGAGAGTATATAATGGAGGGTGTTTTGAAAAATACAAAGGCAAAATCGGCAGGAACCGTAAAGAGCACCGACCTCACCGGCTTCAACTGGTCTAAAATACCTGTCATGCTGCTGGAAATGGGCTTCATGACCAACCCCGAGGAAGACAGGCTGCTGAATTCCGATTCATACCAGAACAAAATCGTTGCAGGAATAGTTGAAGGTGTGGAAAAATATAATAGCTATATTAACTCTGGCAAGGAAAAATAGTTTTAAATTATATTATTTATTTTCCGGTAATGTTTTCACTATTCTTATGATCATCATTGCTGCCTGACAAACCCGGCATGGATTCCATCAAAACCACTCTGGAAATTGCTTCACCGTCATTTTTAGAATACCATATTTGCAGGACATCACCCTGTTTGATATCCGAAATGTTCAGTGTCGGCTGCTCGTCTGCACTGTCTTCACTTTGTCTTCTTCCTGCTGATGTTATTTCGATGTCGCCTGGGAGGGTGACAGTTTTTGTCTCACCGGTAAATTTAAAGGTTCTTTGAGTATTTTTCGAAGATCGTCTGTCTGGGCTGGAGTTGCTGTTATCTGACGGAGCTCTCCCGTTTCTGCCTAAGGCAGGCATTTTTATAACTTTCAGTGTTATTTTATTGTCTGAAACGGAACTTACTTCACCTGTAAGGTCGGCAGCCTGTACCTGCATCCGGCCGCCGACACTGCTGTCAGCTGCAGCTGCTGAAGTATTTTTGGAACCGCAGGCTGCAAGAGAGAATATAAATAAAGATATTAAGAGAATACTTATGCTTTTCTTCACAAATATACACCTTCCTGTCTGGATATTTGATTGTTTTTACTGCTACAAAAACATAATACAATCCAAATAAGTAGATTCTGTGAAGAAAATATTGTTAAATTATGAATTTATTATTTCAGTAAGTTCTTAAGGTTATCCAATTGCATCAGCACCCTGTTCACCGGTTCTGATTCTGTAGCATTCCTCAACTGGTTGAACAAATATCTTACCGTCACCTATTTTACCTGTTCTTGCAACCTTCATTATTGCATCGATGGTTGGTTTTACAAAATCATCATTGACTGCTATTTCAAAGCGTACTTTTGTCAATAGATTTACAGTTGTAACGTTGCCTCTGTAGCTTTCGGTATAACCCATCTGCTGTCCGCAGCCTTTAACATGAGAAACTGTCATTTTGTGTATATGAGCTTCAAATAATGCTGTTTTAACATCTTCAACAGCTTCAGGTCTTACTATTGCTATTACCATTTTCATAGATAACCTCCATGTCCCCAACCGTGTAGGGCCGATTTATGTAAATATATAATTTTTTAGGATTAATTTCTTAGGAATTAAAGGGTCTGTTCCGGGTTGGCATCTATTCTGTGGAAGGTCAGGTCTGCACCGATGAGTTCTTCCTGCTCACTTATTCTGAGTCCTACCAGCATATCCGCTGTCTTATATACAATGAACCCAGCTACAAATGCGTAAACAAGTGCTAAAACAGAACCGGTCAGCTGACTAAGGAAACTCAGGTCATATTGACCTCCTAGTGCTTTTCTTCCGAAAATCCCTGCGGCAATTCCGCCCCAGGTTCCGTTTAATCCATGGAGAGGCCATACACCCAGTACGTCATCAATCTTCCACCTGGCTTCAAATTCAAACATAACAATAAATATTATACCTGCAACTGCTCCAATAAAAAGGGCTGCAAAAGGATGAACAATATCTGAACCGGCACAGACAGCCACAAGACCTGCCAGAGCACCGTTATGTGTGAAACCAACATCGTTTTTAGAAAATATCAAACCGGTTATTGTGCCGCCTACCATAGCCATAAGTGAATTAATCACAACCAGACCGGAGATATTGTTTATGTCCTGAGAACTCATAACATTAAAGCCAAACCAGCCTACAATCAATATCCAGCTGCCCAGTGTCAATAATGGTATATTGCTGGGGCGGGTATTAAATCTGCCTTTGAATCTACCTGTTCTGGGTCCCAATACAATAATAGCTGCAAGTGCAATCCAGCCACCAACAGAATGAACAACTGCCGATCCGGCGAAGTCGTGGAAAGGCGCACCGAAAATCTTTGCAAAATATGAATCTGGAGCTCCCATAATAAAGGAATTTTTACCCCATGCTATACTTTCAAATAAAGGGTAGACAAAGCTGGTAAGAATAACTGCAATTACGGACTGGGTATAAAATTTCATTCGACCCACTATACCGCCTGATATTATAGCCGGTATTACGGCTGCAAATCCTAACAGGAAAAAGAACCTGACGAATTGAAAACCATTTTCCTGTGTAAAAACACCACTGTTTGAATAAAGTACTATACCATAAGAAATAGGAAAACCTATGACAAAATATGCAATTGTAGTTACTGACCAATCAAAAATTATTTTGTTAAAAGCATTGACCTGATTCTTTCTGCTGACACTCCCTGCCTCAAGAAAAGCAAAACCGGCGTGCATTGCCAGGATCATAACTGCGCCCAGCATTAAAAATAATACATTACTTGAAGTCATGTATGTATACCCCTTTCGCGCTATTCAATTAAGTGAACAAAATTGAATTAAACCTGAAACACGCCATTGTATTTCTATGGATAGAATTAGATTGGAATTTTCAGAAATAAAAAAAGAAGATTTCTCTTCTTTTACCTTTTTATAACTGAAGAGAGCGCCATTGCTCAAATGAATTTTTAAACTGCAGCATAAAAATTCTAATACAAAATATACCTAAAAGCAAGAGTATTTTTTAATATTGTGTTTTACAAAAATTATATAATTTTGTACAATTATACTTATAATGCTTTATAAAAGATTAAAGAAAGCAGTTATATAAAGGAGTAGGATATGATTTCAGCTGATAGGGCAAATACTACCGGACCAATTATTAACATAGAGGTACTGAAAAATGGATTTCCAAAGTATTATGGCTGCCTGGGCCAGGATGAGCTCCAACCTGACAAAATAATATTATGCTCCAGTCTGATTGAAAAAAGCGATGAACTGCTTGAAAAAGTTATATTGGTATACAGCACAAAATTAATCATCATAAAAAATCTTAATTCCTATTTATCAAAATATAAATTGAATTATGAGGATATAAATTATATAATCCTTGAGGGTATGCCGAACCCATACAGTATAACCATAGACTACAAATATGATTTAAAAGAACGAATTTTTTATGATGCAAAGTCTTATGATCTGGTGTATGAATTAGTCAGTGATTTACGTAAAAAGTTTCTTGACAGCACTGTTCTGGAGGATTACTCGGATTTTGCCTTCTCTGATGTAGAGGAGAAAACATATCCGGGAGCTTCTATTGCAAGGGCCGGCGTTCTTGAACAGGGTTCAGTTTTATGCAGTCTCAAACAGAAGAGGATTTTTGATCATCCGGGATTGGTCTTCAGAAAATTCATAACCAAGACTCATTTTAGCGTAGTATGTAAAAAGGAGATAATAATATTTTTTGAAAAGATAAATTCAAGGATAAATCATAATTTTTCTGGAGACCTGATTCATATTCCTTTAAAGGCTTTGAAGAATGTTTCTCTGGAAGCCACCGGAAAGGGCATGATTCTGAAATATCTATTTAATACAGATAGAAGGCTTGAACTGTTTTATGATAATGATAGTACCGATCAATTGCTGAAAATCATGTCATATATAAACAGTATGATAACGAGATAAAACAGGAAAATGCACTTATTGCTTGACCAAATGCCATAGATAAAATAAAATCAGATAATAGAATGTATTTTATTGCTGAGCCATGTTGGAACTTTCAGTTTTCTTTATAATGAGTGGTTTTCAGCTTAGACAGACAATACTAATAATTTATATAAGAGGTGCACTATGGGGTATAATAACGATGTAATTAACAATGTATTGAAATCATTTGAAGTAGACAGGGAAAGCATGCTTCGTATAGCCGGACTTTTTAAGGAAACCATGGAAGCCGGACTGAAGGGTGAGGAAACTTGTCTTAAAATGCTACCCTCCTATATTGGAAAACCTACCGGAAAAGAGCAGGGTGTGTTTATGACAATGGACATGGGTGGAACAAACCTGAGATGTACCAAGTTTAAGATTGAAAACGGTAATTTTGAAAAGCTTGCTGAGATAAAAGAAAAGTTGATCAATAAAGAAAAAAACTTTGACCTTACTAAGTCAAATACAGATGCCGGACAGCTCTTCGGTTATATGGCTGACTGTATGTCCGGTATTACCGAACCGGGAGAAAGCATGTATCTTGGAAATACCTTCTCTTTCCCCTGCAGACAGGAAGGAATAAATGAAGCGTATTTGATACATTGGACCAAAGAAATTACAACTTCAGGAGTTGAAGGACACAATATAAATCAGCTTCTTGCAGATGCGTTAAAAACCAGAAATATTAGCATTGAGCCAGTAGCTATTTTGAATGATACGGTTGGAACATTACTTGTAGCCATGTACAGCTTTCAGGATGCATATATAGGCTCAATAATGGGAACCGGTCATAACACCTGCTACCTTGAGAACAACCACCCCATAAACGGCGGAAAAATGATAGTTAATCTTGAATCCGGAAATTATAATGTGGGCCTGCCGGTTACAAAGTATGACGAGTTAATAGACAAAAACAGTCAGATGCCGGGCGCACAGCTGCTGGAAAAAATGGTTTCAGGCTATTATATGGGCAGTCTTGTAAAGGAAGTGTGTAAAGATTTGTTTGAAAGCAAAGTACTGTTTACAAGTAAGGATGTAGATTCCGAAGCTTTCTTCGACCAGAGTTTTAATGCTCTTATGGTGGAGAACTTTATATTATATCCTTCTAAAACTACTGAACAGTACAGCTGTACGATGGAGGATGCCGAGCTGATAAAGAGTGTATCCGAGGCTATTCTGAAGAGAACGGTAAGACTTGTAGCCACCTCATTTTTGGGAATTCTATACCATCAGGAAAACAACGGTACCAGAGTAACAAACAAGCATATTATTGCTATCGACGGAACAATTTATGAAAAAATGCCAAAGGCGCCAAAGCTGATGGAAGAAGCTTTTGCCGACGCATTGGGACAGGATGCCGAAAATGTTGGTATACGTCTGGTAAAAGACGGTTCAGGTCTTGGAGCTGCTATTGCTGCAGCTGTTGCTTCAACACAGAAGTAAAAATTAAATTATTCTCACAGTATAGCTTTATACGTAGACTAATATATTAGATAATTTAAATAATTAATTTATATAAATTTTAAATCATTTAAAATCAGATGCAGTTAAATTAAAAGGTTTAAGCCGCTATCGAGTAAATATCGAAGCGGCTTTTATTTTTGAAACCGGAATCAGATAAGGATTTTCCTGCTTTATAATGCTTTAATTTGCCTGATTCAGCTGTTTTTTCTGTTTTTTATATTTTTCAAAACAGCCACCGTAATAATCAATTTTCCAATTAATTTTTTCAAGATTTTTATTTAATTCCTCAATCTGCCTTAATACATCCTTACGGTGTTGAATAAGCATTTCAAGACGGCTCTCTAGAGTATGATCGCCTTCCAGAGCACCTTGAATGAATTCTTTTATCTGCCTTATGGGCATACCGGTATTTTTCAGGCAGCAAATAAGTCCCAGCCATTCTATATCATTATCTGTAAAAAGTCTGTTTCCGGAGCTGTCTCTTACAACAAAAGGCAGCAGCCCTTCCTTATCATAATATCTCAGCGTATATGCTGTAAGGTGCATTTTTTCAGCGGCCTGCTTTATAGTGTATTCCATTGAAATACCCCCCTTTTACTTTATATATTTCAAAATTAAACTTAATATATTTCTAAATTACACTTAGTTCGTGCTTCAGGTCAAGAGGAATATTTTTTTACGGGGATAGGGGTATTATGCCGGAAGGTAATTCGATAGCG
>JAQSXC010000090.1 GCA_029266335.1 Eubacterium sp.
AAAGCTTCCTTTAATATAATAGTCTGTAAATGGGTTTTGATCAGCATGTCCAGTTGAACTGACTTCATACACGCCCCATTTTTCTATACTTTCCAACATACAAAAGCTCCTTCCGGCCATAATTATACCAGCATTCAAAAACTAAAATTAAATTCAATTTATACCAATCAAGACAATTTTAAAGTATTATATTAAATAATTCAAGAAATTTAAATAAACTATTTATTTAAAATCACAAAAATATTTATATATTTTTTTAGAAGCTTACAATTCAGTATCCGGAACATACATTAGAAAATTACTCTTAAGATATATTTTTTTGTCCTCAAGTACATTAAAAGGTTTTCAAACATATTAAAAAAAGGCCCTATATAGCCTTTAGAACTAAGGATTTTAAGTATTACCCTGCTAAAAGAATTAGTGAAAGTATTTAAGATAACACTTACTTAAACAGTGACAGTTGTGATTGAATCCCTGGAATTCTTAATGGATCTGCGAAATGCTGGAAGAAGTATCTATTAAAGAAGGTATTGATATGAGAAAAACGGAGTTCAGGCAACAATACCGCTTAAACTGTATTCTACCTATGCCCGCTATATTCCATTATTCCATCTACTTCTGCAGAACTATATTTTTATTATTATATTCTATAACAATTTCCGGCTGATAAATAAGAGTACCGTCAAAAACAAAGGTATACCAGTTTTTGTCCTCAAATGTTACTTCCTCAGTTGTTTGTCTGTTATATTTGGAAAGTATTTTGTTGACATGATCTCCGAATATAGGCTTCTCCACCGATTCTCCATCTGTATTTGATAAAGTTATTCCATCAAGCTTGATAACCTGGTTCTTTCCTGACAAATCCTCAGCATATATATCTACCCCCATATACAAGCTACGTTCAGGGGATACATTTAAAATATATGAAAGAAAATCAAACTCATCCTCTTTTTCTCTTATTTTATTTACAGCATTCATGTAAGCAGAATTTTCTACAGAACCTTGAGAAATAATGGCTATAAAATGTACACCATCCGCTGAATACCCATTATATACAACAGAATATTCAAGTGGCGCCATTACCCCCATATAGTTTGACTTGACTAATGTATTTTCTTCCTCTGTAAGCGAAAACATACTATTAAGTCCATTTGCCCTATCAGAAGCCATTATAAAATTATACTCCGACTTGTCACCTGATTTTACTTTATGTAAATAGGATTTAAATTCGGATAATAACTGGTTTTTAATAGCTTTTTTATTAACCTCTAAGGTATCTGAAGCATCAGGGCTTGATTTCTGATTTTTTCCAATTGAATTTTTAGATAAAACTCCCCAGCCTTCAACTTTGTTTTCCGAATTTAGTACAGCTCGAAAAAAACCTGTCGAAAATTTATATTCTAAAACTGTCACATCCGGCTCATCATGTGAAGAAAATTCATTTCCGTATAAAGCTGTGAGTCTCTCAATACTATCACCGTATTTAAGGCCTTTTGATGTTTGAAAGTTTTTCACATTATACACATAAATCTCATATAGAATATCATTTGTATCAAAATAAAAATTAATATAATCACAAATGATAGTGCTGCCTGCTGTACCATTATCATCATCAAGCAAAATTTTCATATTTCTTGTCTTGATCATTTCTATAACGTTCTTTTTAGTCATTCCAATATTATAAGTTCCGATGGAATTTTTTGTTTGGTCGTTAATAATTATTTCTAAACTAGAATCATTGTTATTTGATATACTGTTTTCTTTATTTTTTTGGTTAGTGACAATTGTTTGATTTTGCGTATCATTTTTTGCTTGACTGTCTTTAGTTATATCGGTTTGTTTCGAAGTATTGATTTTACTTGTGGAATCTGTGCTATTTCCACAGGAACTTAAAACAAATAGAATACTAATTAATCCTATACAACACAATATTTTTTTATACATTTATACTCCTTTACATAAAAATTATTTTAGTTACCAAGGAAGGAAAAATGCATATAGTCTTTTGAACTTGTCCATTCTCCGCCCCAGATCCAACCATGTCGTTTAAAAGCTTTTACTACACAACCGTCAGCAGGCATCGAATATTTATTTTTTCCTGGTTGATATAATTTACCTGCAACAATAGTTTTATCTTTCTTAATCATATAATTTTCATCCGGATTTATATCAATTGCAGTTCCGTATGAATGATGTGAAAGACCGCTGCTTGCAGCCATTTTTCTAAAGTTGTAGGCACCAACAGACTTTATAGGGAATTTTTCTTCACTCTCGTATATTTCGTTGAAGATGGCTTTTACATCATTCTGTAAGTTTTTATTAACAGTGAGAGAAACTTGTATGGAATATAATTCACCTTTTGAATTATATCTCCACACTTTAATAGTTATTCCAACCATATTCTTGGATGCTTCGGTTTTGGTTTTATAATACTTTCTGTCTTCAAAAATACAACTTTTTCCTTTTCCTTCTTAGTCATGTTAGCATATGGTATTTCTTCATCAATTTCATCTTCTTTAGAATTATCCTTACCCTTTGAATTATCTTTATCAGGTGAGGGTTTTGTATTAGTCTTGTCAGATGGCGATTTTGTCTTATCTGTACCCGAGTCAATCTTTTTACATGCATTATAGGTCGTATTACGCCTATCTTTATACTTACCCATAACACCGTTTGCCAATGCAGCTTTATGTATCTTATCCAGGCTCAACCCTTTACCGCCTCCAGCAGCCTTTACAATTTTTATAGCATTGGCCGGACTTTGGTTATATAAATCTGCAAAGTAAACAAGCGTCCTGTTATCTGTTATTCCAAGCTCTTCTCCCACCTTTATATATTTCCCTACATCAATCTTGGACTGCTCATCCTGTGCTGCCTTCCCTTGCGCAGTTACTAATAATTTTGATATAGCAGCGGCTTCCTCATCATTCAACGTCTTTGTATCCCAATAATTGTCCTTATAATCAAGCTCGATGTATAAGCTATCTATCAGAGTATTTTTAGTGAGATTTATATTTTTACTTTTAATCTTATTCAGTAAATCCTTTGCTCTGCTTCCGTGCCATTGAATCTTAACTTTAATAGACACTCCTTCATATGTTGTCTTAGTTTTTAGCCTATCTAAGGATTTCTGCGAATTCGTAAAACAATTTCGAAAATATCCTGCATTGTTACAGCTTTATTTTTTAATGTCTACCTGAATTTAACAACCGGGAGATTTGCCAGGTGCAGGTAGTTTCAGCAGCTATTCCGTAAAAGGTCCAAGCGAAGAAATTGTCCATGTTTCACGAGAAATTTTGCCGTAGTATGAGATAAGAGTAAATTTGAATTTTTCTGTTCCTCAAATGCTGGCTGGCGTTAGTCTGGGGAACAATGAAAGTGTTGGTAAACGGAAGTACGGTTTGGAGGAGGTAAAGTCTGAGCTTCAGGTGAATTAGTATATAAGACATTTGAGAAGCAAAACCCTTGGGTATTCATTCAGATACCCAAAGATTCAAATTGTTGCAATTAAACAGTTTTGCCGTTTTTCATACTTCATCACCGTTTCAAGCCTTGATGAGATAAAAAAGATGTCATTAAGGTACAGTGATTTCTTAATGGCATCTCTACATTTTTTATCCCCGGAACTCAATTAATTCACCGTCAGGGCCTTGAAAAACAACTCTTTTCCAACCTGTTTCCTGAGGTGTTCTGGGCTCGGGAATATGTGGCTCAGTTGCGACTGGAATCCCTGCGTCTTTAAGTTTTTGATAATCCGAATCAAAATCATCGCTAATGAGACAGAAATGATACCCCCTATTCTCCCCTTCATGTGTCCAATGTTCAAACTCCAACACGGTATCGCCCAACTGAAGATAAACAACCTTTTCAAGGTTCGGTACCCCGGGAACATCGTGTTCAAAATATTTTTTGAACCCAAAGTTTTTTTCATAAAAGTCAATCGACTTTTGTCTGTCTTTTACAGAAAATGCAACATGGTCAATTCGTGTAAACATTAATCAATACCTCCTGTACTCAATCTTGAATTTATATATAGGGCTTAATCCTTTTTGGAAGCGTCAATTTTTATTTGCAACACAACCCAATTGGCAGAACTGGTATTATTGAAGCCATGCATCTCACCATTAGGTGAGAAAATTATATCTTTTTCTTTCAGAAGCATTTCTTCATTGTTTATTGTGATTGTACCTTCACCAGAAATTACATAAAAGACTTCATCGATATCAGAATGTTTATGGTCAGGTGTTGTTTGCCCGGGGGCATAAAGCAAAAGTCCTGTATCCAGCTTGCCTTCTTTAAATATTGCCTTACGGGCACTTTTTTCAGTTGCAAAATCAAGAATATCGCCAATATTAATTTTATTCATTACTTATTACTCCTATCTTTTTGAAATTTGAAGTTAGTTTTCAGTTATCATAAGAATTTAAATCCAAATCAACTGTTTAAAAGTTACTGTTGTATACTCACTATAATAGTGTTACAAACTATTTGCAAGAAGGCACTATTTTGTCCTATACTAACCATATAGTAAGTATTGAGTAATAATTGACAGGAGTGATAATAATGCCATGTGATAAATCATGCCCTATTGAGCATACAGTAAACTTGATCGGGCACAAATGGAAGGTGCTTATTCTAAGAAATCTATTCAACAATGGCACACAAAGGTTCAGTGACCTCAGTAAAGGAATCAACGGAATAAGCCAGAAGATGCTGACACAACAGCTTCGGCAGATGGAGGCAGATGGGATAATTAATAGAAAAGTTTATCCGGAGGTACCACCAAAGGTCGAGTACTCTCTTACGGTGCTTGGAAAATCTTTAAAACCGATTTTGGATGAAATGAATAGTTGGGGAAGAGAACATCTAAAACAAAGTAAACTGGACCAGCAAAATAATGAATAATTTAATGCAATGCTTTTCCGCTTGCATATTTCATTTAGTATTCTTTTATCCATGCAATTGTGAACATCACAAGTAGATTACGAGCCATATAATGTTGCATACCCTTCATTGTCGAGTACGCAGTGTTCATTTCATATAATGATAGTGAGA
The DNA here is from genome assembly GCA_029266335.1 of Eubacterium sp. GTDB lineage: Bacteria > Bacillota > Clostridia > Acetivibrionales > DSM-1351 > Ruminiclostridium. The sequence continues at coordinate 5,056 of JAQSXC010000090.1, forward strand.
CATCTTAACTTCGTATGCTTATACTATGATGTTAGAATAATGAAGGATTAATAACGCCCTAAATGTAATATCACAATCCCTGCGAATATTCGATTTCCAATCTGTTTCTAATTGTAATCCTGCATAAGGTCCCCAGCCTTTGAAAATAGCATCGACTACGGGAATACGGCAAACTCCATCATCGCCGACAGCATTCGTTATATCATTAACAGCTTCACATAAAGCCGGGACATGTGGAACAACACCGCATCTTGCAAGCCATTCTATGTATTCCAGATTATAAAGATCAGGCTTTGAGGAAGTAATTGCAATCGGGCTGGGAAGAAGTACAGAGGTCTTAATGCTAAATCCCTGCGATGGAAAACCCCCAAGTGTACCGAGCGCATAACCAACCCATGAAGACGGAATCAAATTAATTAATTCAGGGCGGTCGGTCATCATCATCTTTTGAATAGAATCGGCGATAATCTTGATATTATCCCTATTCTTCCACGAGTTTGTGTGCGCCAAAATGTCAAGATGATAACGGCACGGCCATTTTTCATAATCATTGAAAACATGGCTCTTGCCTTTTCTGATCGGGCGGGAAACATCAAGAGAATTTGTCTTTGATATTCAGCCGCTTCTTCTTGTCTGATATTATGCAAAATTTCACTCTTTATTCGACGCTTGATTGATGGATTGGCATTGTTAAGTAAAAATTCTATCATCTTATTTTTCATAATATATACCTGCAAATATAAATAATCTAAAGTACACACTTTAGACTTTCATGAACTAGCTTCCACAAAGAACCATCTATTTTATCGTAATATTTAACAATATCACCGTCAACAGAAAGTACATTAATATTACAAAATCGCAAAAACTCTTAACCAACCATTGACACACAAGTAAGTAACAAATTAAATTTTATATCCTCATAGCCAGACGGCCCAATCACCATAATCAAAAGTACCACTGCCGTGATGTAGGTTACCGTCGGCTTTAAGCTCTCGAAAAGCGTCTCGCATTCGAATCAGAATTTCCGGCGAAATGTCCAGACTGTGATGAGCCGGGAATACTTTCTTCACAGGCAGAACCGCAATCTTTTCAAGCGATGAGAGATAAGCCTGCGGATCTGTGGAAGGGTAGTATGCAAACAGCGTATCCTTATAGACAAGATCACCAGTAAACAGGTATCCGCATTGTGGTTCCCAAAGACATAGATGCCCCGGGGAGTGTCCTGGCGTATGCAGTACCGTGATTATGCGCCCACCCAAATCAATGGTTTCACCGTCTTGCAGTACCCGTGTGGGCATACCCTGAAAAAACTTATAAGTGCTGAAGTCATAACCCTTCGGCAAATCGCAACGGTCTATGACCATACCTCTGATAGTATCCATCGAAAGCGGGAATTCACCATTCAGCCAGTTTAGTTCTGACTCATGGGCATAGAAATCCGGGTAGTATTCGTGTCCACCGATATGATCCCAATGGATATGTGTCGCCACGGCAGTCACGGGCTTATCAGTCAATTTTTTCACTTCTTCGGAGATGTTGCAGATACCAAGCCCGGTGTCAATAAGCAAACACCGCTCGCTGCCTTCAAGCAGGTAACAGTGCGTTTCTTCCCAATGGCGGTATTCGCTGATTATGTGAGTAGCTCTATCAATTTGATCCAATGTAAACCAGTCTCCCATTTTGATTCTCCCTTCGTGCTGTGCAAATACATTTCTGTTTATCCGAATGTTATATAAGACAATGGATATTTAGTATATTATTTCAAGAAAATTAAGTTTCTTTCGAAAAATTCTTCTTAAATGTTTCCATTACACTTTCTTTATCATCGCCGTAGGCCAAAGTTAAAATCAAATCACCAATTTGTTTTTTCGAACCATCAATCAGATTTATTCCAACAAAACGTCCTTTTATGCCGCTTACAAGGTTGATATGGAATTCATGGATTAATTCATCAATCAAACGCATTTTTTCATGGTAGACTTTTACTTTCTCCCAGTTCTTGATAAATGCATTGAAGATATGTGTTGCGGCACCTGATGGCATGTTTTCTTTACGAAAGCTACGCATATATTCTCTAAATAAATATTGATAACCACAGGTACAAGTCATCAGCCCACGTTGAGCCAACAGGATATTCCCGCAATTATGGCATTTCAGCTTTCCAGAATCAATATCCAGCCAAACATCACGCCCCTGTATACATCGGGCATAGAGCGTAATGCCGATTTCATCAACAAGATCTTCGTCAAAAAGCATTTTAGCATCGGCCTTGTAAAGGCGAATTAAATCTCTGCGGGATACCTTTTGTGACCAATGATATTTATTGAATTTTTCAGGAATTATTTGAGATTTCATAGCGAGAAGCTCTTGTTTTTCACGTTCCAGCCTGCGTTTTGTCTGTTCAATTTGCTTTGCTTTCTTTTCTTCGACAGTTTTATTGTAACGTTCAACAAAGCCATCTGCATACAGCTTGTGGGTATAGATTATGGCAGACTTTAAGTTTTCGTCGTCACGCACAGCAATGTCGCGGATATAAAAGCAACCGTCTGCAATCCTTAATCCTGAAACTAAATAAACACCATTTTTGCCAATACGAAATGTCCAACCGTTTGTTGCATTATAGTCCGCAGGCGCACAGCCCAGTCCATAGTTTTGAGCCATATGACTGCAATACTGTGAGAATAATCCGAAAACCTCATCCGTAAAGTATGCCCTTAATTCATTTATTTGTGGGCGTTTTTTCTTGTCGTAAAGCTCTTTCCAGTCCAAATTAACCATCCAATCTCATAGGAATAAACCCTTCCATTGGTGCTCTCTTCTGTGCATCAATTTTTACGGTTTCCTGTAATCTATTTTCTTCAATTTTGTTAATGTATTTTTTATTATCTAAACACCTTTTCTATATTTTACTATATTTAAGTTAAAATTGAAAACAAGCCGTAAAACCTTTTCAAATTTTAAACGAAAATTGAAATTATTAATTACAATTTCACATGGTTTATTCTGGGTCTAAAAATTAAATAATAAAAAATAATAGCTACAGGAATTTATCTAATTAAATTCATATAACTATTGAAATTACTCGCTTCGTTTATTAAAATATTAGTTTTTTATTGAAGTTTTTATGTTCCAATCGTTGAAGTTATTAGTTCCAAAAGTTGAAGTTATTAATTACAACCCACAACAAATGGGTTTTATTCATCCTTTCTTCCCATCCATAACCAGACTCTTTGCTACAACGTTCATCCTCTTTATGTTCAACGCCGTAAGATGTTTGATTTGTTCGCTTACCTGCTCCTGAACCTCCCGCAGCAGCTGCTTGATCATGTAGCCGTATATAAGCACCAGGTCCATTTCGATGTATATACCATCAGGCCTGTTTTCGGCTCTGAATCTTGATATCTTGGAGACACCTTCTATATTGGAGGTAACATATTCGACTATCTGATAGATAGTGTAGTCGGAAATGGTATAGTTCCCCATGTAGCTGAAGGTTGGTCTTACAACTGATTTTTCGCCTACCAGCTGATAGCTTCCCTTTCCCTTTCTTCTGAATATCTGAAGAGGATCAAGAAAGTAACCCGAAAAATCCTTTTTGATTTCGAAGGTAGGCACGGGTATAACATGTTTTCCCTGCTCTCTTCTGGTTGATAAAGCCTGCTTTATCTCATATTCACTGGCTACATCGGTTATATATACTCTTTCGTCTACAGGTCCAATCCCAAGGCGTTCGGCTATTTTGTCAACCATTCCCTCAGAAGTCCCGATTATCAGCAGAATCTGTGTGTCATATCTTTTTAAAGTAGTAATAACATCATCAGCATGTTTTTTATCAGTGAATAACGCTCTTTTTACCGAAGCAATTTTAGTGCTTTCACGCTTTGCTGAAACACCTGCAATTATCTGATTACCCTTTATAAGCAACCCGTCATCTATAATATAGTCCGTCCCATGCTCCCTTGCCACCCAGGATGCTCTGTGACTTTTACCGGTACCACTCGGTCCGATGAATCCAATAACTTTCAAAAGGTGTTCCTCCTAATGCAAGATAATTTGCCAAGTTCAATTTTTTAGTTCCCATTTGCTTACAGCCAGCAAATAACAAATTACCTCTATAATCTGAATTATTTACATGTTTCATATAAATTATAAATTACAGGAGTGTTGTATGTAAATCATAACAACGTTCAATTATTCCCATTTTCGGTACAAAGGGAAAAAGAGAGCCATCTGACTCTCTTTTCTTTTTCCCGGACATTTTAATCTTTTGTTAATTGTAAGCTTTTTTCTCTTGTAAATTCGTTGTTTTATCTTTTGTAGGAGTATAAATTACTTATATCAGTTTTAAACCAATATAAAGTGTATTATTAAATTTTCCAACACACTATCTAGTGATTACACGATATATTGTATTTATATACCATCTTTTTGTCAATATATATTGCAAAAAATATTATAGTAATATTTTACTATTTTTTCTAAGCCTATCGGATTTTATTCCTTTCTGTCGGATTTTGCAAAGCTATATTCACAAATCGCGCACCCACTACATAATACGACTTTTCCCGAGAAAACATTTTTAATTGTGTCCAATAGTTTTTGATTCTTAAATCTTTCCCAATTGTGAATTATGATACTCTTGGGTGCTAATGTAATTAATGAACTGACCAGCAGGTCGTCATGATTTATTTCAGTTTCCGGCAGCTCTGATATGAACTCCTGGATACAATCATTTGTGATTTCACGTTTTTTTTCGTCTAATAATATATAATTTTCATTATACTGCATAACCACATGAATAAAATTGAATTTGGATTCCTGTATTTCAACAAAATATCTAAGAAGCCTTATAAACTCTTTATATTCCCTTTCAACAAGAAAATCGTCAACAGCATTGTCTATAACATCATCCAGTTCTTTAATATATTCCTTTAATCTGAAATTTACAAAACCGTCGAGTATTATGTTGCTGGAACCTTCGAAATACTCCATAAGTTTTTTTATAATCAGATTTCTTCGTCTGATTTGAAACAATGTATTAAAGAAAACCTTGTCATCGTTTCTGATTATTTTAAGTGAAATGCGTAATATTTCTTTCTTTTCAGCCGAAGTAAAGTATCCATAGTTACTATTTATTATTCTGTTCAGAAGTTTTTCTTCATATTGCTCTATAACATGGTCAGCGAGAGCATTTGACACATGATATTTCAGTAATTCATACTGGCTGGATTTTTTAGAAAACAGCGGCTCACCTTCCAAATTACACACTATAGAAGTAGCACCTTCAAAATCAACCTCTTTTATAGAGTAATTTATATTTTTTTCTTTGAGTTGTTGAAGCTCTTTGTCTAATTGTTGTACTATGTTTTCTGCGCTATCTGTTATCCCGATTGAGAGATATGGATACTGCATCAACGTCACTTCCCTTCGTGTGTAGTATATGCTAAGTCAATTACTATTACTCCTTATGTGAAGGAATAGCTTAAGCCGTAATTGGCTTTGATAAATGTTGTATGCAGTGAGCGTTTTTACAGTTATGCCAGCCAAAAATTATTTTTTTAATATCCGGAAAGTATGCTTATCATCAAATAATCATTAAAGCATGCTTTTTTCAGATATCACAAAGTCTATGTTTTAACCTTCTTTAAAGACTTTGTTCTAATTTCAACAACGCATTTTCAGTGCCGCCCCTTGAGTTATGCTACATTATATGCACTGCATTTTTCATAGGTACTACACCTTACAGATTAATTTGTAACGTGATTTCAGAATGAGTTGCTGCTATTTTTGCTCAATAGGAATTATGGTTCCCAGATCAATAAGTTTTCCATCATTAAGCATAACCACGTCTACACATTTTAAACTTAAAAACTCCAATATTTTCTGGTAATTTTTATGAAACCTCAGATCCCCTGCAACAGCCAGTCTGTTTTTCCCTATAAGTCCTGTGGCACCCCCGAAAAAACCCATATTCAGAGGTTCCAGCCGAATGGCTTCATCAGGCTCAATAATCAGAGCATCTAACCCGGTCTCCCGGGCCCTCTTGCTAATATCAGCATCGGATGTAATTATACTGTTGGAATCAACAATGCAGGTAAGACATTTTGTATAACCCTGATTAGTATGAATAAGCTCTATACCCATTGATTGAAGCTGCTCTTTAACGACAGGATCGGTGTATTTGGTGTTGTGAAATGCATATTTCCCGATCCTGGCAACATTATAGGGTATTGTCATAGGATATTTGCTTCCCAATTTTGTATGCCCCTGAACCAGTCTGAAACCCCTTTCTTCCAGAACTGATAATAACACCGTCGATGTACCGGGTGCATAAACAATAATATTATCACCTATATGGTGAAGCATTATATCAGGATGATAAGCAACTGCCGGATATACATCAGGATGAGCACAGGTATATATAGGTGATATTCCGGAATTTCTTAATGCAGCAATCATACTTTGAGGTGCTCTCCCATCAATAATAACCGTGGTTACAGTACTCACCGGCAAATTCGGATCGGTTAAAAAACTCATGTGTACTCCCTCCATCTAATAATTATTTTTATTTTCAAATAGTAATTTTTAGTATCACACATATTTTTTCTTTTTCATATTATACTAAGGAATGACTCAATAAAAAAGTTATTAACACGAATTAGTGATTGTCATTCCTTTGGGAATGAATAAGTCATAAAGTATCAGGAAATAAAAGTATTAATTTTTTTTCATTAATGTTACCTAATCAGCCAATGTTATTTAATTCAGATACCCCTGATTATGGTTTCAAAAAATATTGTTCTCTATAATTTAGAAGGATTTATTGCATATCATATATCAGGACTAACTGCCTGTGAAAACAGACGGTTATTTAAATACACCGCATTTCCCGTAAAAAGGAGGTGCGGTTATTTTATGTAATTTTCCATCTTTATGCTATAAACTATTTTTGTAAAACTATTCATTGTATAAAAAAAGTCTACTCTATTTATACTATATACAAGCAAATTCACACAAGTAAATCGAGTTTGCCAAAAACTATCAGGAAAGGAAGTTGTGACAATGAGAACACCTTTGGATAGAGTTGCATTAGTTCTGGTTATCATTGGAGCTCTAAACTGGCTTTCTGTTGGCTTATTCAGATATGACCTGGTTGCCTCCATATTTGGACCCGCTTCACTTTTAACAAGGACAATATTTACTATAGTAGGTATTGCCGGTTTATACAGTATCAGTCTTTTATTCAGGGAAACCGAAACTGTAAGAAATCATTAATAGCCAATAAAGTGGCGGGTAGTTAACGCCACTTTATTTTTTTATTATTACTCCATTTAATAATTCATTTTTATTATTTGCTGTATATTTAAGGCCTTAAGTTTGAGTAATAATTTTTATATTTTAAGTACAAATTTTTATATTTATAGAAGTTAAAATTTAAAAAAGTCATAAATTTCCGTAATATTTTTTTTAATAATGCAGATTATATTAGTACACCAGCAAAACCACTGGTGAATACAAAACTGGATAAACTTAAAAGGAGGAATACGATTATGGCAAGAAACAAATCAACATTCGAGAATATGAAGTATGAAATAGCTTCTCAGGTTGGGGTTAACTTGAAGCAGGGCTACAATGGAGACTTAACTTCCAGAGAAGCCGGCAAGATCGGTGGAAGTATTACTCAGAAAGTTTTTGAAGCTTATACAAATACTAAGAAATAATTAAGTAAAAGATTCCATTGATGGAACAATAAAAGGATGCCGTTTAGGACGGTGTCCTTTTATTTAATCAAAACTTTTACAAATTAATACTTTATAAGTTCAGAATATTTCTATATAATTGTGTAGTAAGTAAACTACATTCCAACCTTTACATATAAAATGAGGTTCATGTATTTTTCAAATAAAAACAAGGAAACGGTTCTCATATGACAACTATTAAATCAATATTTACAAAGCAGATGCCAAGACGTTTATTAATACTTCTTGCTTTTGGAGTTGCCATATACCTTCTAAGAGGTATGGCAAATATGTTTTTGCTTACTTTTATCTTTGCCTATTTAGGTTACACTGCTCAAAGTTTTGTTTTCAAAAGAGCCAAAAATTTAAATTCCAGAGTACTTAAAGGTATAATAATTGTAGTGTATCTTTCTATTTTGGCATTGATTGCTTATATTCTTTATTTGTATATTCCAAAGATTTTTTCTGAGGTAAATTCAATTATCGATCAGGCTGTGGTATTTTTTAACGGAACCTATGAAAACGACACTTTGAATTACATTATTTCGTTAGCAAAGGAATTTAAAATTTCCACCTATATAAGCAGCAACTACGAAGGTCTTATCAAGTCATTAACCAATATAGGCAAGTGGGGTATTGATATATTCATTGCCTTGATTTTGAGCTTATTCTTTATTCTTGAAAAAAGCAGGATTGTGAAATTCACTTCCTACTTCAAAAACAGCAAGGTAAAGGTAGCATATGAGGAAATGGCCTTTTTTGGAAGAAAGTTTCTTCAATCCTTCGGTAAAGTGATACAGACCCAAATAACAATATCATTTATAAACTGCATCCTGTCAATGATAATGCTGTATGTGCTTAAATTTCCACAGGTTTTGGGACTGGGGGCCATGATATTCGTATTGGGGCTTATACCGGTGGCAGGCGTTGTTATTTCACTGTTACCGTTAGCAATTATTGCCTTTACAATCGGGGGCTTTAAAATGATAATTTACGTTCTTATTTTAATTGCTGTTTTACATGCTCTTGAAAGCTATGTTCTCAACCCTAAACTTATGTCACAGAAGACCAAACTTCCGGTATTCTATACCTTTGTTGTTTTGATTGTTTCTGAGCACATACTGGGTATATGGGGCCTTATAATCGGTATCCCCATATTTATCTTCATACTTGATGTGCTGGATGTTAAAAATCCTGAAGTTCCATCAACAATGGTACCCGAAACGGTAACTAATGAAGATTGAAGGTAAAAGATGAATTTTGTTATCTGAATTCTGTTTGTGGTAAATAATCAGGTATGATTAAATAATAAAACACTAAGGAGACTGTTATATGGCTTGCTATAATGTTATGACTGTTTTAATCAACAATAGGACTGAACACGTTCCCGAGATACAGCATGTTTTTACAAAATCAGGTTGTATTATAAAAACAAGACTTGGTATTCATGACGCCGGTGAAGATTTCTGTTCCAATGAGGGCCTCATTATTCTGCATTTGATCGGGTCAGACAAAGAAATATTGGAGCTGGAAGAAAGTCTGAACAAAATACCGGGAGTTAAGGCTAAAAACACCCAGATTTGTTCAGATTAAAATGAAACATATACTTTTGATTTGAGAATCTAAAAAAGATAATTAGCAAAATAAAATATTTATCGGGGTCACTTGTATTATGGCTGAAACAAAGCAATGTAAAGAATGTTTAGGACAATTTCAATATACTACCAGCGATGGTCTTTGCCTGACTTGCAGCCAGAGAAATGAACTGGAGTTCAGAAAAATTAAGAATTATTTACAACTTTATCCTAGAGCTACGATAGGTAAGATTGCTACTGAACTTGATATTAAAGTTGCCCATATTCAAAAGTTTGTGGATGAGGGCCGGCTTGAGATTATTGACAAATAGTGAAGGGCAAAAGCAAAAAGTTTCTATGCACTATCCAGCGCCAGTTATAAAAAAAGATAGGAAGAGTAAAATCCTCCTATCTTTTTAATTATCCTTTTATTCTTCCTCTTCATCCTGTTCCCAACTGTGGTAAACGTTTGAAACATCATCCAGCTCATCGAGGTTTTCAATCAATTTATCCATGAATTTGATATGCTCAGGATCTGTAAGCTTTGTTGTGGTAGTAGGCAGCATTGATACCTCTGCTTCAAGGAACTCGTAGCCCTTATTTTCAAGAGCCTCACGTACTGCTGAAAAATCAGCCGGATCAGCCAGTATTTCAAATACATCTCCATCAGCTTTCATATCCTCGGCACCGGCCTCAAGTGCTTCCATCATGAGATCGTCTTCGCTTATTTTTCCGTCATTTTCAATAACGATAACACCTTTTTTATTGAACATAAAGGAAACGCAACCGCTCTGGCCAAGATTGCCACCGAATTTATCAAAGTAATGTCTTAAATCTCCAGCGGTTCTGTTTCTGTTATCCGTAGTACATTCAACAATAACAGCAACTCCGCCCGGACCGTAGCCTTCATAGGTTATTTCCTCATAATTTGAACCGTCACCTTCACCGGCTGCCTTTTTAATACTTCTTTGAATATTATCATTAGGCATGTTAGCAGTTTTACACTTTGCAATAACATCCTTTAATTTGGAATTTGCATTAGGATCTGTACTTCCGCCGACTTTAACAGCTATTTGAATTTCCCTGCCCAGCTTTGTGAAAACTTTACCCTTCCTGGCGTCTGCAGCTCCCTTTTGACGCTTTATATTAGCCCATTTTGAATGTCCTGACATAAATACCTCCCTTAATGCTTAGTGCATTATAATAAACAAGTTACTTAAGATTCGTTTTAATAAATTCAAATTTTAAATTACATTACTCATGCAAAAATAAATAATTACACATTTTGAAACTACTAATGTCAGTACTTTTACTATTTATTCAACCCTTAGAATTGGTGTTGCAGGAATGACTGTAATTATTGAAAATATTCCTTAAACATTATAATAGTTATTTGCTAAATAATCAACCTTCCGTCGCTTCCCAATGTTATGTATTCCTTTTCACCCACATCTACAACAGCTCTTCCGTTTGAATTCTCCACAATGGCTTTAATTAAAGCATCTTCATTTCCTGCCTCAATCAATACGCATAATTCAACATCCTGACCATATTGTATATCCTTGATTATGTTATTATTGGTCATAAGCATGTTTTGCAGCTTTCCAAACAATGTATACTCAATAATTATGTTTATATTTGAACACAATTTTCTGGTCACTACCTCCGCAGCCTCCAGACCCATTGCGGCACCCCTGCTGTAGGCACGTATAAGTCCGGCTGCACCCAGCAGTGTGCCTCCGAAGTATCTGGTTACTACAACTGCAACGTTCTGTACTCCCATTCTCCTTATAACCTCAAGAGCCGGCATACCGGCTGTTCCGGAAGGCTCTCCGTCATCACTGTACCTCTGTATCAGAGATTCCTTGTTGATTGAATATGCATAAACATTATGTGTAGCATTCCAATGCCTGACTTTAAGCCCGTTTATAAATTCCACAGCCTCTTCCTCAGTAACTACAGGTCTGATATTGGTTATAAATCTTGACTTCTTTTCTTCAAATTCAGTTGTAGCAGAATTTAGAATTGTTTTGTATTCCTGTATCATTTGAACCACCAATCAACCGCACAATAAAATATAGATTATAAATATTATACAATAGAATACCATACATTCAAGGTATATAATTCTTCAGATCATCAAGATCATGAGGCATGCAAAAAAGCAGCGGCCTGTGTTTTTTCAGACACCGGCCTGCTGCTTAATCGGCTTCAATCCTATTATTCAGCTGTATAATCATTATTTTTTGAAATAATCAGCCATTTGCGACTTGATTGCTGTAAGAATTTTATCACTTCCGGCAGCTTTCATTCTGTTCCTGAGTGCTTCAAGATCCTTGACAGGGTCTTTGGATTTACCCCACATCAATGACAGGTTATACTGCTGAAGTATTTGTGTTACAGCTGCAATCTCACTTTGAACACTGTCCCTGTTAAAGGCAAATCTGGCCATTTTATCAGGAGTCGCAATCTTGTCAAATTCAGGATATATCACCTGTTTCTTTGCGGGCCATTCAGATGCACTCGGCAGTTCCATATCAGCAATTGTGAAACCCCATTGGCCCTGATTTCCCGGTAAATAACCATTTTTATCAGGTGTGACACCGGATGGGTCGGCTCTCTTCCCATCTGCTGTCAATATATAGTTCCTGTCTTTTATCCCATAGAATAAAAGATTGTAACATTCCTTGTCTGTACGAATTTTATCACAAACCATCAAGGCTCTCTCAGGATTCTCGGCATTTCTTCCCACTGCCATGCCGTCTGCCATAAATGGCATCGGATGTACCCCTGCCCTTGATTTAAATCTCAATTCAACAAACTCTGGCTTCCATGAAGGGTTTATCTGAAGTGTATTAGTTATTGCATCTTCGATAATGGCTCCAGTATTTCCGACCGCTACTGCGCTTTTACCTTTCTTAAAGGACTCAACAGACAATATTTTACTGGTCAGCAGGCCTTTAGGCAGGTAACCCTTTTCACTCCAGTTTTTCAATCTCTGTATATATTGATCATATCCCGGCATAAAAGGTATAAAGTCTACATTGCCCTTATCCAGATCGTCATAGGAGGCAGCTACAATTTTAAAATAGCTTTCATCTATTACATACTCATAGGGAGTTGTAGGCTCAAACATTCCTCTGTCCATACTGCTTGCATTGAAAGGTATAATGTCCGGATAGTTCTTCTTGATGCCCTCCATATAAACTTCCAGAGAATCAAGATCAGTTACTTCAGGCAAACCCAGCTTTTCTCTCAGATCGCCTCTTATGACAAGTGCATCAGTATTATAATTGCTTTGTTTTGAAGGAAGACCGAATAGTTTGCCATTGATCTTAACCTCTTCCCAGGCCTCTTTCGGCATTTGTTTCACAATACCCGGTGCGTACTTGTCAAGAATGTCGTCCAATTCCCTGAAGGCTCCCTTATTTGCATAGTCTGCAAACTGTGTCCAGTTGGAAGCATATATTAAGTCATACTTCTCACCGGCCGTAAGTATAAGTGGATATTTTGCATCCCAATCGGCCCATGGAATATTAATTATTTTAAGTGTACAATTCAAATCTCTCTCCATTATTTTATTGAGTTCAGCCTCAACCAGCGGAGAGTCGGGAGATGCGTCGCCTGCAAGATACATCACTACTTCAACTTTTTTGGATATATCAGGTTTGCCATTGTCGGAAGCTGCAGCCTGTGAAGTTGATTCCTGTGCAGCCGTGTCCGTGCTGCCTGCACCGGAACCTGCACTATCCCCTCCGCAGCCGGCCAGAGAGCCCGTCAGCAAAGCAACCGCCATTATAATGCAGCAGAACTTGAGTAAAAAGCTTTTCATTTTGAATCCTCCTTGTATAATATAACATATTTATGCCATCCGGGTCTTCCCGGTTTCAGCCTTTAACCGCACCAATAGTCAACCCTTTTACAAAATATTTCTGAACAAACGGATAAAGAAGTATTATGGGACCTGTTGCCACCACTGCAGTTGCCATTTTTATAGACTCGGTGGGCAGTTCTATCAACGCAACCGAGGCTCCCTTGGAGCTTGCCAGCTTAAGGCCCTCAACCTGCTGTATGGTCTTATATAACAGATATTGAAGAGGATATTTATTTGGCTCCTCTATGAACAGCATTGCATTCATCCAGTCATTCCAATAACCCAAAGCCAGGAATAATCCAATGGTTGCAAGTCCCGGCTTTGCCAGGGGTAAAATCAACTGCAGAAATATTTTAAAATCTCCTGCTCCATCTATTTTGGCCGATTCGATTATAGAGTCGGGAACACTCTTTAAAAAATTCCTCAGCAAAAGGATATTCCATGCACTTATCATAGGCGGCAGCAACATTGACAGCATTGAATTCTTTAAACCCAGGTATTTTACTATGAGCAGATAGTACGGTATAAGTCCTCCGCTGAACAGTGTAGTAAAGAAAAACAGAAATGAAAACTGATCTCTGTATTTAAAGTCTTTTCTATTTAAAACATAAGCTGCCATTGCCATTAAAAACAAACCTGCCAATGAGCCCACTACTGTAATAAATACTGATATGCCATAAGCGCTCAATATTCTGTCCGGAAAACGGAATATTGCACTATAAGCTGCCCAGGACCATTCTTTGGGTATTATTCCGTAACCATTTTGTGCTATTGAGGCTTCACTGCTCACAGAGCCCGAGACAATCAGCCAAAATGGCAAGAAACAAATAACTGTGCAGAATATCAGATATGAATATCCCATGCCGTAAAAAACCTTCTTTTTGGTGCCTATATTCATAGTAAATTCCTCCTAAAACAACGCGTATTCTTCATCTATTCTTTTTACAAAGTAATTTGACACCATGACCAGAATAAATCCAAAAAATGATTGATATAAACCTGCTGCCGACACAAGCCCATAATCAACATAGCTGATCAGCGACCGGAATACATAAGTATCTATGACCTGAGTTGAATCAAAAAGAGTGCCGTTGTTACCCGTGATCTGATAAAAGAGGTCAAGCTGACCTTTCAGAATAGACCCGATGCTGAATAAAAGCAGTATTACAAATGTAGACTTTATTAAAGGCAAAGTTATATATCTGATTTGCTGAAATATATCTGCACCATCTATTTCAGCTGCTTCATAATATTCGCTGTTAATATTCATAATAGCGGCTAAATAGATTACCATTCCGTAACCCAGGCCCTTCCAGAGATAGAAAAATATAATGACATACTTCCATAAACCCACATTCGAAAAGGCATCATACGGTTCCATTCCAATTGACTTCAGAATATTATTCATGGAACCGTATTCATAATTGAAGATCTGGTAAACAAATACGCCAATAAGGACATATGATACAAAATAAGGTAAAAACATTATCGACTGGCTGGTTTTCTTAAATATTCTTCCCGGTACTTCACTGAGAAAAATAGCAGCCGCAATCTGAGTAAAACTTCCCAAAATAATAAAAACAATATTATAGGCTATAGTATTAAAGGTTATTTTGGTCAAGGTACCCGAACCCACCAGGTATTTGAAATTATCAAACCCTACAAATGGACTTCTGAATATGCCTTTTACAAGATCAAAGCGTGTAAAGGCTATGTAGGAACCGGCCATCGGAAAATAGCAAAATACGATGAAGTATATTACTACCGGCATAATCATCAGGAATAAAACTTTATTTTTTTTCAACTCATATAAAAATCCACGCTTTTGCATTCTAACCTCCCATTTACGCGTGAAGCGCGTATGCTGTTCTCCCTTGCTGTATACTGTGCTG
>JAQSXC010000091.1 GCA_029266335.1 Eubacterium sp.
AAATAATGTAACCAATTAATATATAAGACCGATCTCGTATAAGCCGGGATTTGGTCTTTATTTATGGACAAACCAGCGAATAAATACACATATGGTACTTTAATAAAATAATTAATTAAACTATTGACAGACTTTTGACCACATGATAATATTTCAATAACTTATAAAACATATAAGAATGGTATGGTATACGTAATACATATAAATAAAGCTTTTTCGGTATATTGTAATATTTTTTTTAATTAATAACATATAAAAAAGATATGAATACTAATATATTATAAAGGAGAGATCATTTATGAAAGCATTCAACAACAAAACAAAAATGGGAATTATTATTTTGAGTATTTTATTGACTATTTCAGTTTTGGCAGGCTGTGGAAGCAACAGTGCTCAAACAGCTTCAGGCAGCGGCGCTGCTGCAGACGGTCCAGTAACCCTTCTGAATGTATCCTATGATCCCACCCGTGAACTTTATCAGGAGTACAATGAAGCCTTTGTAAAGTACTGGAAGGATAAAACAGGACAGGATGTAACAATCCAACAGTCTCACGGTGGTTCAGGAAGTCAGGCAAGAACAGTTATTGATGGAAATGAAGCAGATGTGGTTACATTAGCTCTGGCATATGACATTGATTCCATCAATAAGAATAAAGAAATACTCAACAAGGAATGGCAAAAACGTCTACCCAACAACTCAACACCTTACACCTCAACAATTGTATTTCTGGTCAGAAAGGGAAATCCGAAGAATATAAAAGACTGGGATGACCTGGTTAAACCCGGAATACAGGTAATCACCCCAAATCCGAAAACATCCGGAGGAGCACGCTGGAACTATCTTGCAGCCTGGGGATATTCACTCAAAAAGAATAATAATGACCAGGAAAAGGCAAAAGAATTTGTGAAGGCACTGTTTGAGAATGTTCCGGTACTTGATTCAGGTGCCCGTGGTGCTACAACAACCTTCGTTGAACGTGGGCTTGGAGATGTACTTATTGCATGGGAAAACGAAGCTTTTCTTTCAATTAATGAGCTTGGCAAGGATAAATTTGAAATAGTGGTTCCATCGGTAAGTATTCTGGCAGAGCCTCCGGTTTCGGTTGTAGATTCAGTTGTAGATAAGAAAGGTACCAGAAAAGTTGCCGAAGCATATCTGGAATATCTGTACAGTGATGAAGGACAGGAAATTGCTGCCAAGAATTATTATAGACCCAGAAATGAGACAATAGCCAAGAAATATGCAGAACAGTTCCCACAAATAAATCTGTTTACAATAGATGAATTGTTCGGAGGCTGGACAAAAGCTCAGCAGGAACATTTTGCAGATGATGGAGTTTTTGATCAGATTTACGTAAAAAAATAAACAAATAATATAATCCTTCCGGAACTCTGTCAGGTTCCGGAAGGATTCAAAAATATCCGAGGTGAATTCATGAATCTGACAATTAAGCCTTTAAAACTAAAACAGCAAAGCGTCATACCCGGATTTGGATTAACCATGGGAATAACAATTCTATACATAACATTACTGATATTAATTCCCGTAGCCATGGTTTTTGTAAACAGTTCAAGCCTTGGTCTTAAGAGTTTCTGGGAAACAGCTTCAAGTGAACGGGTGCTGGCATCCTTAAAGGTATCCTTTGGTACATCTTTTTTAGCAGCAGCAATAAATGCTGTTTTTGGACTATTAATAGCCTGGGTACTGGAGAGATACTCTTTCCCGGCAAAAAAACTGATTGACGGCTTGATAGATTTGCCTTTTGCACTTCCTACAGCGGTTGCAGGTATATCACTTACAACACTATATGCACCTAACGGCTGGATCGGAAGGCTGTTTGAGCCTCTGGGAATCAAAATTTCCTACACTCCGCTGGGAATAACAGTAGCATTGATATTTATCAGCTTTCCCTTCGTCGTAAGAACAGTACAGCCTGTTCTGCACAGTATCGATACCGAGGTTGAGGAGGCTGCAGCCTGTCTTGGAGCAAGCAGATTCCAGACCTTTTGCAGGATAATTATTCCGGAACTGCTCCCTGCACTGATAACAGGTTTTGCACTTTCCTTTGCAAGAGCCTTGGGGGAATATGGTTCAGTGGTATTTATTTCAGGTAATATGCCAATGAAGACTGAAATAACTCCGCTCTTAATCAGAACCAAGCTTGAGCAGTATGACTATGCCGGCGGAACAGCCGTTGCTGCTATTATGCTTATAATCTCCTTTGTAATGCTGCTGGTAATAAACTTATTTCAGTGGTGGGCCGGCAACAGGCATAAAGGAAAGTAAAGATATTCAAAATTTCGATATTCCATGGGAGGGCGTATGGCAGGTAGTATCCCTTTAAATCATAAAACATCAAATCCTATTCAACAGGAAAAAAGAGCTGCAAAGGATTCAAAAGCAGTTCAAATCATACTTATTACCATAGCAATATTGTTTTTTACACTTATGCTTCTTATACCTCTTATTTCTGTTTTTGTAAAAGCCTTTGAGCAGGGGGCCAGTGTTTATTTTGCAGCAATCAGTGATCCCATAGCACTGTCTGCGATTAAGCTTACCTTACTCACAATAGCAATTGTGGTGCCTATAAACACTATATTTGGCCTTGTTGCTGCCTGGGCGGTTGCAAAGTTTAAATTCAAGGGCAAAAATTTATTGATCACAATAATAGATCTGCCTTTTGCTATATCACCTGTTGTTGCAGGCTTGATATTTGTATTGCTTTTCAGTACAAGTCATGGACTTTTGGCTCCCGTTTTAAATGATCTGGGAATAAAAATAATTTTTGCACCTCCCGGAATCATTATTGCAACCTTATTTGTAACACTTCCCTTTGTAGCCAGAGAACTGATACCCTTGATGGAATCACAGGGAACGGCGGAGGAGGAAGCGGCACTTACACTGGGGGCCAGCGGATTTAAAACCTTCTGGCTCATAACACTCCCAAATATTAAATGGGCGCTCCTGTATGGCATTATGCTGACGGCAGCAAGAGCTGCAGGAGAATTCGGAGCTGTTTCGGTTGTATCCGGACACATAAGAGGCTTGACTAATACGGTACCTCTGCATGTTGAGATCCTGTATAACGAATATAAATTTTCAGCTGCATTTGCGGTAGCCTCACTATTAACAGTAATTGCAATCATAAACCTGATAATAAAAAACATTTCCGACTGGAAAATAAGGCAGCAGTTCAAATAGCAAAGGTTGCGGCATTATTGCAAGAATTATTTATGACTAATTTTAAGCGTGCGAAGCACGCAGGCGGGAGGTTATATGAGCATAGAAATTTCAAATATATCCAAAACCTTTGAAACCTTCAAAGCTCTCAGCAATATTGAATTAAAAATAAATACCGGTGAACTGGTTGCATTGCTTGGACCATCCGGTTCAGGCAAAACCACATTACTCAGAATAATTGCCGGACTGGAAACTGCCGATCAGGGGAGTATTATCTTTGATGGTGAGGATAACACCGGTAAAAGTACACAGGACAGAAAAGTAGGCTTTGTGTTTCAGCACTATGCCCTGTTCAAGCACATGACAGTATTTGAGAACATTGCGTTCGGTTTGAAGGTCAGACCGTCCAAATTGAGACCAAATAAGGAAACCATTGAAAAGAAAGTACATGAGCTGTTAGCGCTTGTTAAAATGGAAGAACTGGCAAAGCGTTACCCTGCACAGCTATCCGGCGGACAAAGACAGAGGATAGCGCTGGCAAGAGCACTCGCAGTCGAACCGAAAGTTTTGCTTCTGGATGAACCTTTTGGAGCACTAGATGCAAAAGTAAGAAAAGACCTTAGAAGATGGTTGAGAAAGCTCCATGACGAATATCCCATCACAAGCGTATTTGTAACACATGATCAGGAAGAGGCGCTGGACGTTGCCGACAGGATTGTAATACTCAATCAGGGTAAAATTGAGCAGATCGGCACACCTGAAGAAGTATATGACAATCCGGCAAATCCTTTTGTTTACAACTTTCTGGGCAATGTAAATCTGTTTCACGGCAGAGTACATAACGGAAAGATTGAACTTGGTTCCTTGAAGCTGGATGCGCCTGAACATACAGAAACCAGGGATCGGGATGTTATCAGCTATATCAGGCCACATGATATAGAAATAAGTCTTGAACCGGGAGAAAACGAATCTATTGCTGCAAACATCATATTCATCAGAGCGGTTGGCCCAATTGTAAATCTGGAAATGAAGAGAATTGACACCGGTGATTATATAGAAGTTGAAATCAGCAAGGAAATATATAAAAAGCTCCTGCTGAAGGAAAAGCAGACAGTTTATGTTAAACTGAAGGATTTCAGAGTATTTGTTCCTGAGGATTATATAATATAGACATTTTTTTTGATTACTTTTAACTAAATTGGTAAAAAGTCAGGTGTAAATATGCATATTAAAAATCTTTTAAGTGATTTACCTATTGAATCAAAAAAAATATTCAGTTTAATTCTCCACGATCAGGCCTTGACCAAGGCGGCTTTGTCGGAATTGTCAGGCTTGAAGCTTACCAGCCTGAGCAGAATGATGTTGCCCCTTGAGGAATTGAAGCTGCTGGTCAGATCGGAAATAGGAGAATCCACCGGTGGAAGAAAGCCTGTGTTATTTGATGTTGACACTTCGAGATATTATCTTCTGGGGATAGACATTTCCAGAACCTATACACAGGTAATAATAACTAATTTAAAAATGCAGCCAATAAAAAAATACAGATTTGAAATGAACAGTGAATCGACTCCAAAGCTGACATTAAGTATAATCCTGAGCTGGATTAAAGAGGTACAGGAAAAAGTCATAAAACAGAACGGTAAAATAATAGGAATGGGCATTGGTACGGTAGGGCCTTTGGACAGAAGCAGTGGTGTTGTTCTGAACCCTGAAAACTTTGAAGCTCCGGGCTGGGAGAATATACCTCTGAAATCCATTTTCGAAAAAAGACTGGAAATTCCGGTGGTAATTGATAATGGAGCAAATGCGGCGGTACTGGCCGAGACCTATTACGGGATTGGTAAAGGCATAAGAAATGTCATTTATATTAACTGCGGGGTGGGTATCAGAACAGGCCTGATTTCCTCAGGTGTTTTTGTAAGAAATATCAACGATTCGGATGATGCATTTGCACACATGATGATCAATGTAAATGGGGATAGATGTTCATGCGGCAACAGGGGGTGTATAGAGACCTATTCCTCCATATTTTCAATCGTTGAGAAATTCAAGGAATTAAAAATAGAGGCTGGTGAGAGGCCGGATGATAAATTTTCGTATGTTGATATTTGCAGAGCAGCTGAGTTAAATGATCCCCATGCTTTAAAGGTAATACAGGAGGGGGCGGAAATTATGGGGGATGGCCTGGCAAACCTTACCAAGCTTCTCAATCCCGGAATAGTGATTTTAAGCGGCCCGCTTATTAAGCACTCCAGGCTTTTTTATGATAAATGTACTGAAACTGCTTTGGAGAAATGTCGTACCCATGGAAAAGAAAAAATATTTTTCAGCAATGGTGGTTTTTTTAATGACAGTGCAATATCAATAGGAGCTGCAGCCATGGTACTGGAGAGCTTTCTGGACAATGGGGCTATAGATCCTGTTTAATATCTCAATGGCTACTTAAAATTCCAAGCACAAGCAGATATTTGACAGGATCATTAAACTGATCAATAAGGAATAGTTGAATGAAAAAATAACCGCTTTAGAATCGGAAGTTATTATTTAACTGCTCCTAAATACATGGAAAGGTGGAATGAAATTAGATGGAGCAATTAGATCTCAAAGCACTGAACAAGGAATATTCAAAACCGGAAGAAGTTATAAGGTTTATTGTGGAAAAGACAGGGGGTTCTAAAACGGCATTGGCATCAAGCCTTTCAATAGAAGACCAGGTACTTACACACATGCTTTTGGAGGTAGATCCCAAAGCCAGAATTTTTGTAATTGATACCGGCAGACATTTTCAAAAGACATACGATCTTATGGAACAAACAATGACAAGGTATAAATTCAATTATGAAGTATATGCACCCGAAAGCAGGGATCTGGAGGAAATGCTGTCAAAGCTGGGACCGAATTTCTTTTATGAAAGTGTAGAACTCCGGAAAAAATGCTGTGAAATCAGAAAGGTCAAGCCTTTGAAAAGAGTTTTGAGCACTGTTGACGGATGGATTTGCGGTTTGAGAAGAGAGCAGTCCCCCACCCGTCAGGATTTGGAGATATTCGAATGGGACGAAGGCAACTCCATCTATAAAATCAATCCTATAATACACTGGTCGGAGGAAGATGTATGGGCCTACATAAAGGAAAACAACATACCGTACAGCCACCTGTACAACACAGGGTTCCGCAGTATTGGCTGCCAGCCGTGTACCAGGGCGGTTCAACCGGGTCAGGATGTCAGAAGCGGCAGATGGTGGTGGGAAGACCCTGATAAAAAGGAATGTGGTCTTCATATTGGGGCACATAAACCTACCTGATATTAATCAGTTAATAGTTATTATCAATGGGACATTAATAACCCGATTGATGAGAACTTTATGGATTTTTAACCTCCTATAACCGGTTTATAGCGGATATAGGAGTGAACAAATTTCATCATAGTTTTGTGGCTGCAATGCGGCTCAAAGCCATAACAAGTCTTAGGAGGTTAACATGAATCATTTGGATAAGTTGGAAGCGCAGAGTGTCCATATACTCAGAGAAGCATACAGGGAATTTAAAAACATTTGTATGCTGTGGTCAATAGGAAAGGACAGTACGGTACTTTTGTGGCTTGCAAGAAAAGCATTTTTCGGACATGTACCCATACCGCTGGTACACATTGATACTCATTATAAAATACCCGAAATGATACAGTACAGGGATGATCTGGCACTTAAGTGGAAATTGACAATGGTTTACGGTGAAAATTCCGAAGCACTTGCTCAAAAGAGAACCTTCCCGGATGGAAAAGTTGACCGTATCTCCTGCTGCCAGTCTCTTAAATCAGAGGCTTTGAAAAATACATTATCAGGAGAGTGGAACAGATATGTAATGGATCACCGAACGGGCAAATACGTTCCTGACAATAACAGGGAAAAGTATACGGGAGTTATTGTGGGTGTCAGAGCTGATGAAGAAGGCAGCCGTTCCAAAGAAAGATATTTTTCACCAAGAGATAAGGAAAATGACTGGGATGTAGGTGATCAGCCGCCTGAATTCTGGAATCAGTTCAAAACGGATTTTGCTCCGGGAACACATATCAGAATACATCCTCTGCTGGATTGGACCGAATTGAATATATGGGAATACATCGAAAGAGAAAATATACCCATAACTTCACTTTACTTTGACCAGGGAGACGGGAAACGCTACAGATCACTAGGCTGCTACCCCTGTACAACTCCTGTGGAATCCACATCAAAAAATGTAAGTGAAATCATAGTAGAACTAAAGAGCGGTAAATTTGCTAATATAGCCGAAAGATCAGGCCGTGCCCAGGATAAGGATGATGGTGGGGGACTTGAGACACTTCGCAGAGGAGGTTACATGTAAATGGATAATAGAGAACAGATGAACATAGTAATCGTTGGACATGTGGATCACGGAAAAAGCACTGTTATAGGAAGACTTCTCGCGGACACTGATTCCCTGCCTGAAGGAAAGCTTGAATCAGTAAAGGAATACTGCAAAAAGAACTCCAGACCATTTGAATATGCATTCCTTCTGGATGCGCTGAAGGATGAACAGGCACAGGGTATTACCATTGATACTGCCAGATGCTTTTTTAAAACACGAAAAAGAGATTATATAATTATCGATGCGCCGGGACACATAGAATTCCTTAAAAATATGGTCACCGGTGCCTCAAGAGCAGAAGCGGCATTACTTGTAATTGATGCAAAGGAAGGAATAAAGGAAAACTCAAAGCGCCACGGTCATATTGTTTCAATGCTTGGAATAAAACAGGTGGTAGTTCTTGTAAATAAAATGGATCTGGTCGACTTTGATAATGATGTATTTAATTCCATAAAATCAGAATTTACAGAGTTCCTTGATAAAATAAACATCAAGCCCTTGAACTTTATACCTATCAGTGCATTTGACGGTGACAACGTAGCGGAAAAATCCCAAAGCACAAAATGGTACCAGGGCCCCACTGTTTTAGAACAGCTTGACGGTTTTGCAAACAGGAAGGAAAATAATCAGCTTCCCTTCCGTATGCCTGTACAGGACATATACAAGTTCACAGAAGAAAATGACGACAGAAGAATCGTTGCCGGTACAGTTTTAAGCGGATCAATAAAAACCGGTGACGAGGTAATATTCCTTCCATCAAAAAAGAAAAGTGCAATCAACAGTGTTGAAGGCTTTAATACTGCACCGGACGATACTGCTTATGCCTATCAGGCAGCGGGTTTTACACTGAAAACTCAGATTTACATAAAGCCCGGTGAGCTGATGGTAAGGGTAAACGAACAGCAGCCTGTGCTGAGCTCACGTTTCAGAGTAAATATATTCTGGGTGGGACATGTGCCTTTGATTAAGAATAAAAACTACAAATTGAAGATAGGTACTATGAGAATAGCTGTGAAGCTGGTTGAAATTCTGAATATCATAGATGCTGCCGAACTCAATATTGATACCTTTAAGGATCAGGTGGAAAGACATGATGTAGCAGAGTGTATACTTGAAACTGCCAAACCTATTGCCTTTGACCCTGTCTCTGATATAGAGCTTACAGGACGGTTTGTAATAGTGGATAACTATGAAATATCCGGTGGCGGAATAATTCTTGAGGGTGTATCAGACACCGAAAACAGCCTTGTTGAACATATCAAAGACAGGGAATACCTGTGGGAAAAGAGTCTTATTTCCTCAGACGAAAGAGAGGAAGCATATGGACATAAGTCTAAATTTGTTGTCATTACCACAGGCAGTGAAGAGAATGAAAAAACAATTCAGGATATTGGGAAAAATCTTGAAAGCAAACTGTTCAAAATGAATTATAAGGCTTACTACCTGGGTGTATCAAGTCTTCTAAGCGGGCTTGCCTCAGATACTTCTTCAGATTTTCAGGCCAGGGACAATCAGATAAGGCAGATTGGTGAGCTTGCCAGAATATTTACCGATGCCGGACAGATATTTATAACTTCTGTTTTCAATCTGGATGATTATGAAGCTGAAAAGATGAAATTACTGAACCAGCCAAGTGAAATAATAATTGTTAACCTTGGTGAAACACCGTTTAACAGCTTTAGACCTGATGCAAACATATATGCAGATGGTTCTGTTGAAAGGACTGTGGAATCAGTATGTCAGCTGCTGAAACAACAGGAAATCATTCTCGACTACTATATTTAATTTTGGGAGGTATGGCCATGAAGATTCATGCAAACGGAAAAGAAGTTTTATTGGAAAAGGAATTAACCGTAAAAGAGCTGTTGAGTTATCAAAATGTAGAAATGCAGGATTATGTGACAGTACAGATTAACGATGAGTTTGTGGACAGAGAAAATTTTGAAACCTTAGTGGTAAAGGACGGAGATGTTGTTGAATTTCTGTACTTCATGGGAGGCGGGCAGCGTGAAAAACTCATTAGTCAGTCATCTTACATTTCACGCAGCGAAAACCCATAACGGGTTTTCATTACTACTTTATCGCTGCAATGCAGCGGAATGGAGGGCAATATGAGTTTTTCCAACGATCAGCTTGAAAGATACTCGAGACACATTATTTTAAAGGAAGTTGGAGTCAAGGGACAGAAAAAGCTTCTCAACTCAAAGGTTCTTATTATAGGAACAGGGGGCCTTGGTGCACCGGCAGCAATGTTTCTGGCGGCCGCAGGAGTGGGTACCATCGGGTTGGTAGACTTTGATGCTGTTGAGCTTTCCAACCTTCAGAGACAGATAATTCACCTTACTAAGGATGTAGGAAAGCCAAAGGTTTTATCCGGCAAGGAAACAATCAATGAAATGAATCCTGATGTAGAGGTTGCAACCTATAAGGAATGGGTCAGTTCAGCAAATATTAAAGATATTATCAACCATAAAAATTATGATTTTATCATTGACGGAACAGACAATTTCCCTGCAAAATTTCTCATAAATGATGCCTGCGTTCTTACGCAAAAACCATTTTCACATGCCGGTATTATTAGATTTCAGGGACAGACAATGACTTATGTACCGGGACAGGGTCCATGCTATAGATGCGTATTCAAGAATCCTCCGCCTCCTGATGCGGTTCCAACCTGCAAACAGGCCGGTGTTCTAGGGGTTATGGGAGGAATAATAGGCACAATTCAGGCTACCGAAGCAATTAAATATATCCTTGGTATCGGAGATTTACTTACAGCTCAGCTTTTGACCTATGATTCGCTGAAAATGGAATTCAGAAAAATAAAGCTGCCGAAAAACAACAACTGTCAGGTCTGTGGTGAAACTCCAACAATTAAAACATTGATAGACTATGAACAGGCAGTATGCGATTTAAAGCATACATAATAGTATTTTTAAATTAGCTGCATTATTTCATGCTTTTCGCAAATTTTATCAAGTTCCGTTTATAGAAAGTAGGTGCTATAATTGATTTTAATTACTGAAAAACAATATAAAGAAATTCTGGATCATTCAAAGCAGGCAGCTCCTAATGAAGCTTGCGGTCTTTTGGGCGGAATAATCGAAAATGATATTAAATATGTCAAAAAAGTTTATCTGCTTAAAAATACCGACAACAGTCCTGAGCATTTTTCCATGGATCCCAGGGAGCAGTTTGCTTCAGTCAAGGATATGAGAAATAACGGTTGGGAGATGCTGGGGAACTTTCACAGTCACCCCGCTTCGCCATCACGACCTTCCGAAGAGGATAAAAGGCTCGCCTTTGACCCTGGAGCCAGTTATTTTATAATATCTTTACAGGATACTGAAAATATTGTTTTAAAAAGCTTTAACATCAATAAGAATGAGGTTAGTGAAGAAAAACTTATTATAGAAGGTGAATAGAGTTGATCGTTAAACCATATGGACGTAAAGTCACCATGGTTTTATTGTATGCTCCCTTTTACCGGAAATGGAGAAAAGAATTGTGGCACAGGTAGATTATAAGGAATTAAAAAAAGGCGGCTTCATGCGCCAGAAACAAAAAGACAATTTTTCTTTAAGGTTGGGAATCATAGGAGGTCAGATTCAGGCCGATCAGCTGTTGAAGGTTCAGGAAATAGCAAAGAAATACGGTCACGGATATGTACATATGACTTCACGTCAAAGTATCGAAATACCTTTTATAAAGCTCCAGGATGTGGAAGCTGTCAAGAGTGAGCTTGCAGAAGCAAACCTGCAGCCCGGAGTCTGCGGTCCCAGAGTAAGAACCATTACTGCCTGTCAGGGAAGTGAAGTTTGCCCTAACGGTGTTATTGACTCTACTAAACTTGCATACGAGTTTGACAGGAACTATCATGGCAGGGAATTGCCTCATAAATTCAAGTTTGGTATTACAGCCTGCTGCAATAACTGCTTAAAAGCAGAAGAGAATGACCTTGGAGTTAAAGGCGGACAAAAAGTTGAATGGGTAGAAAATAAATGCACCTTCTGTGGTTTATGTGAAGCAGTTTGCCGTGAAAAAGCTATAACCGTTGATAAAGCCGCTAAAAAACTCATTTTCAAGGAAGATGCCTGCAACTATTGTGGCCGCTGCGTTAAGGCCTGTCCCACAGAAGCCTGGGAGGGTAAAAGCGGATTCATCATTTATTTCGGAGGCTTGTTCGGAAACAGAATAGCTATCGGAAAGAAATTGCTGCCGATTGTGTTCACCACTGAGGAATTGTTCAAGGTTGTGGATGTTACACTTAAATTCTACGAAACACATGGAAAGTCAAGTGAGCGATTCAGAAACACCGTTGACCGTGTAGGCTGGGAACTGTTTGAAAAGGAAGTTGCAAGCGCAAATTAGGAATGAGCAAATAATAACTTCCGATTCCTTGAACGGTTATTTTCTGTCCTCACTGCGTTGTCGTCGGTTGCAATAAAGCAATTATTGCGCCCTCCTCCGCCTTGGGAGGACAAAAAATCCCTTGTTCAAGAAACCGATTTTATTATTTGGTCATTCCTTAGTAAAAGATATTTAGCGGGTTGAAGGGTGTTAAGAATATTTGAGATCAAAATAAATGATCAAAATTAGATTAAATTGATTAACACCTTCAAAGGCTCTGATAATGGAGGATATTATGGATATTAAGGCTGACGATTTTGTAGATATAACCGACGTAGTTTGTCCGATAACTTTTGTTAAGGCAAAGGTTGCCCTGGAGGAATTGGAGGACGGTCAGATACTTGAAGTTAAAATGAATGAAGGCGAACCAATTCAAAATGTGCCGAGAAGCTTTAAAGATGAAGGTCATAAGGTCTTGAACGTTGTAAACAATGAAGATGGGACCTTCACGGTGTTTGTTGAAAAAGGCGGTCTGGAAGGCTAAAATAGTTTTTCAGGGGACATGGAGGTAATATGAAATTCAATACTGCTCTTTTGCATGGTGATTTTGGAGCCGACGGTAAAACCGGGGCTACTACCATACCCATATATCAGTCTTCTGCCTTTGAGCAGGAAACTGCAGAGAAGCTGGAAAACGTTTTTAAAGGACGTGAACCAGGCTTTATATATACAAGAATAAACAATCCCACCATTGAGGCTTTTGAAAAAAGAATAGCCTTCCTGGAAGGCGGTACAGGTGCCGTCGCATGCTCATCAGGCATGGCTGCAGCTACACTGGCACTTCTGAATATCGTAAGAAGCGGAGAAGAAATAGTCTCGGGAAGCGGCATATTTGGGGGTACATATTCCTTGTTCGGCTGTTTTGCGGATTTCGGAATAACCGCCAGGTATGCTGAAGATAATTCAATAGAAAGTTTTAAAGAAAATATAAATGATAAAACAAGAGCCATATATGTAGAGACCATAGGTAACCCAAAACTGGATGTATATGATATAAAGGCACTTTCGGAGTTGGCTCACAGTCATGGCATACCTCTCATAGTGGATAATACCGTTACAACTCCGTACCTGGTTAAGCCGTTAAGCCTGGGAGCAGATATAGTTATTCATTCAACTTCAAAATATATTAATGGAAGCGGGAATTCCATAGGTGGAATCATAATTGACGGGGGTAAATTCAAATGGGATTTTGATAAGTACCCGTCACTAAAGGCATACAAAAAATTTGGAGGTTTTGTATATCTGGCAAAACTCAGAAAGACTTTATTCAAGGATTTTGGGGCCTGTATGGCACCGTTTAATGCATATTTGAGCAGCCTTGGACTGGAAACCATGGCGTTACGGCTGGACCGCCTTTGCAGCAATGCATTAAAGCTGGCAATGACACTTAAAAATCATCCTAAAGTAACCGGAGTAAATTATCCCGGTTTGGAAAGCTGTCAGGATTATGGCGTTGCAATTAAACAGTTCAAGGATAAATTTGGTGCCATTCTTACTATAAGAGTGGGTTCCAAGGAAAATGCATTCAAGCTTATAAATTCTTTAAAATATGCTTACAACCTCTCAAATATAGGAGATGTCAGGACCCTGGTAATTCATCCTGCATCAACCATATACGCAACAAACACCGTTGAAGAGATGGAAAAGATGGGCGTCTATGATGATTTAATAAGGATCAGTGTTGGAATCGAGGATTTTGAGGATATTGAGGAAGACTTTGAACAGGCTTTGGAGAAGGTAATTTAAGGGAGGTTGACTTGAAATATGATTTACGATGTAATTATTGTAGGTAAGGGTCCAGCAGGATTATCAGCTGCTCTTTACACTGTTCGGGCCAATCTGAGGACTCTTGTTATAGGAAAAAACAACAGCGAGCTATTAAAGGCACATAAAATCGAGAATTATTTCGGTTTCACCGAAGCCATAAGCGGCAGCGAACTCTTAAGAGCAGGCGAACTCCAGGCTATACGGCTTGGAGCGGATATCATCGAGGAAGAAGTGCTGGGAGTTAATCAAAACGAAAAATTTGAAGTAATAACCTCAGAAAACACCTTTACAGGAAGAACTGTCCTGCTTGCCACCGGACAGCCTCAAAAGAAGCTTAAAATAGATGGTCTCAAGGAATTGGAGGGTATAGGAGTAAGCTACTGTACTACCTGTGATGGTTTCTTTTACAAAAATCTGAAGGTTGGAGTCCTGGGAAACAAGGATTTTGCAATTCATGAAGCTGAAGAATTAAAGCCATTTACCTCCAACATTACCATATATAGCAATGGTAAAGAACTTGAGTACAGCGGAGATTACAGCAAGCTTCATGATAGATTCAGGATAGTTGACAAGACTGTATTAAAGCTGGAAGGTAAGGAATATCTGGAGAGAATCTATTTTACAGATGGTACCCTGGAAAATCTGGATGGCCTTTTTATTGCCAATGACAGTGCTTCAAGTATTGATTTTGCAAGAAAGCTGGGTGTATTAACCGAAGGAGCTTCCATTATTGTCGACAAGGATCAGAAAACCAATGTGGACGGTTTGTTTGCAGCGGGCGATTGTACCGGAGGCTTCAAGCAGGTATCTACAGCCGTTGGTCAGGGTGCCATGGCGGCCAGAAAAATAATAGAGCTGGTCAGACAAAAATCTTCACGGTCAGAAGCTAAATAAAAACAGTTTGATATTTATTTGATTAATTCCTGTTATTTTATTCGGAATTAGTATTATAATTGTTCTATTGATGATTAAAAAATAAAACATATTCTTTAATCATCATTGTTTTTTATAATGATTTATTTGTTCTACCTGACAGGACGGAGAAATTAAATGAAATTATACGTAATTGGAGTCAATTATAAAACAACTCCCATAGAAATTCGCGAAAAATTCAGTATTGAACAAGAGGAATATGAAAGAATACTGTCCGGGATAAAAAAACTGGAGGGTATATCCGAATGTGCCTTACTTTCTACCTGCAACAGAACTGAAATACACATTTTTTCAGAAGACAGCCTTGCAGATACGGGTAATATTGAAAAAAGCTTTTGCCTTATGAAGGGATTGGATATTTACAATATGAAGAAATACTTCTATGTATATGAAGGGATAAATGCCGTAAAGCACATTATAAAGGTTGCTTCAGGCATGGATTCCATGATACTGGGAGAAGATCAGATTTTGGGCCAATTCAGAAAAGCATATGAGTTATCCATGAAATACCGGACAAGCAAAGCAGTTTTAAACACTCTGTCAAGACTTGCTGTAACTTCATCAAAAAAAATCAAGACAAGAAACCTCCTGCTTGGTAAGGTTTCATCAATAGCAGGACAGACAGGTCAACTGCTTGAACAGCTCTTTGGTAAAGAACTGATTTTCAGCAATATACTTGTTATAGGCTCGGGTGAGATAGGCACAGCTGTATGCCAAAAGCTGCTTGAAGCCGGTGTTGAAAATATTTATATAACAAGAAGAAACTGGAAAGTTACAGAAGAGCTCGGTATAAATGATCATACCAGAGTTAAGACAATTGATTATAATGACAGATATTCATATATTGATAAAAGCCATGTAATCATTGGTGCCACATCAAGTCCTCACTATACTATTACTCAGGATAAGCTTGAAGAAAATCTTTCTGATAAGACAAACAAACATATTTTTATAGATCTGGCTGTACCAAGAGATTTTGATGAAGCCATTAATAAAATTGAAAATATTGAACTTTATAATATAGACCGGTTAAAAGAGCTTAAAAGCATGAGCATAAAAAGTGAGAGGCAATTTGATCATATTTATATCCGGGAACAGATTGACAGCCATACTGAGGAATTTGTAAAATGGTACAGAAAAAGAAATATCTATTCCGGAGTTCAACAATTGTCTGCAGGAAATGGGGGTATGTGATAATATGGCTGTATTCCCATTATTTGTTGATCTGAAAGGAAAACGCTGCCTTGTGGTCGGAGGCGGTGAGGTTGCCTCCAGAAAAGCTGAAATATTGCTGAGGTTCGAGGCACAATTAACTATAGTTGCTCCTGAAATAAATCATTATATATCGGGATTGGAAGAACAGGGAAAAACCACTATAATAAGAAGGGAGTACTGTGAACAGGATATGTCAATGGCTTCACTTGTAATAGCTGCCACATCATCGAAGACTGTAAATGAAAGGGTTTACAGAGATGCTGTCGGCAGGAATATACCTGTAAATATAGTTGATGATCCTGAACTATGTACCTTTATTTTTCCGTCAGTAGTTAAACGGGGTGCCTTGACAGTTGGAATTTCCACTTCAGGTGAATATCCTGCCCTTTCTAAAAAAATCAGAAAAATAACCGAAGAAATTTTTCATGAGGGTTATTCTGAGATTCTGGAGCTCCTGGCAGATTATAGAAGCTTGGTAAGGACCAGCAGGCTCTCAAAGTTTGAAAAGGAAAAAGAGCTGGGATTGGTTCTGGAGGAATTTTATTCCGGAGGGGAAATTACTCCACAGGCCTTGAGTAAAATACTTGAAGAGCATAAATTAAAATATCTGATATAAAGTATGTTTGGAGGCAGCCTGGTAATGAGCAGAATAATAAGAATAGGAACACGTGAAAGTGCACTTGCAATGGCACAGAGCCGGCTTATAATAGACCGGCTGTCAAGCAGATTCCCCAGGTTGAATTTTGAACTGGTAGGGATGAAGACAAAGGGTGATGTCCTGCTTGATACAAAACTGGATTTAATTGGTGGAAAAGGCTTGTTTGTAAATGAAATAGAGAATGCTCTTATGGAAGATAAAATACATATGGCCGTTCACAGCATGAAGGATATGCCTGCTGTGATGCCTGAACAGTTGACAATTGCTGCTGTTTCGGAAAGAGAAGATCCAAGGGATGTTTTAATTACAGCAGACCGAAAAGGTTTGGAAGAATTGAAGGAAGGTTCGATTGTAGGTACCAGCAGTATCAGGCGGGAAGTTCAGCTTTTAAGTATGAGGCCCGACCTTAGGATTAAGCAGCTGAGAGGTAATGTGCTTACAAGACTTGATAAGCTTGCTGCAGGAGAGTATGATGCAATAATTCTTGCAGCCGCCGGTATGAAAAGGTTGGGACTGGAAGAAAAATGTGTCAGGTATTTCTCGGTGCAGGAAATGATACCGGCCATAGGGCAGGGTGTATTAGGCATTCAGGTCAAAAAGGGCG
>JAQSXC010000092.1 GCA_029266335.1 Eubacterium sp.
GGTAATGAGAGGGTAATGAATATGATCAACGGTATCGAACATTTCCACAACTGCAGGGAGTTTATTAATAAAGCTGCAGCAAAACACCTTGGATCTATTGGCGGAAGTAATGGAATAAATATCATTTAGTCTTTTTTAAATGGATTTGAAAAAATATAAAACCCAAAACAAAAAGTAAGGCAATGGAAGCCACACCATATTTGGAGCTGCCTGTAAGCTGGGTCACGGCACTCATCAAAACTGTTCCGAAAAAGGCAGCACCCTTTCCGAATATGTCATAAAAACTAAAATATTCATTGGATTTGTTTTTTGGTATTATCTTTGCATAATAGGATCTCGAAAGTGCTTGAACCGCTCCCTGAAAGACAGCAACACATACTGCAAGAAACCAAAATTCCCAGGCTCTGTCCAATTGGAGTGCAAAAAGTGAAATTCCCAAGTAACCAATTATACATACCGAAATAAGTTTTATTGTGGAAATCCTCTTTGACAGTCTGCCAAACAGAATAGCAAACGGAAAAGCAACAACCTGGGTCAGAAGTAAAGCCAGAAGCAGATTGTTATCTGAAATACCCACATCCTTTCCGTATGATGTAGCCATTTCTATTATGGTATAAACTCCGTCAATATATAGGAAAAATGCAATCAGGAAGGTGTAAACAGACATATTGCCCTGAATATCCTTCAAGGTTTCACTTAGTCTGGCAAAACACTCTTTTATAGGATGTTCTGTTTTTTCAACAAAGTACATTTGTTTATAGTTCTTCATTAAAGGCATTGTTGAAAAAATCCACCATACAGCCGTTATCAAAAAAGAAGCCCGTGTAGCATTTAAAGTACCGATTCCAGTTTTATCGGCAGTAAGAATCAAGCCCATACAAAGAACAAATGGAATACAGCTGCCCAAATAGCCCCAAGCGTAGCCATTTGACGAAATCTCATCCATTCTGTCATCATCAGTTATATCAGTCAGCATTGAATCATAAAAAATAAGACTACCGGAAAGACCAACCTTAGCTATAATAAACAGCAAAAGGAAAACCATCCATGATGCAGGTACTGCCAGGACTGAGCATCCTATAACTCCAATAACAAAAAACAAGCTGAATAACTTCTTTTTATATCCCTCATTATCTCCCATCGTTCCCAAAATCGGCCCCATAACAGCGACTATTACAGTCGCAATGCTGGCTGCATAGCCCCAAAAGGCTGTTGAGTTGGCAGCTGATATTCCTGAATCTGCTGCTGTATTTTTAAAATATATGGGAATTATGGTAGAAATCAACAGCACAAAGGCCGAATTACCTACATCATATAAAATCCAGCTTTTTTCAATTTTTGTTAATTTCATAAAACCTCCTATTCAAAATTTTTGTTAAACATATAATGTAAAGGCTTAGACTTTATTATATGTTCGTATATGTTCTCCACTGCAAAAGCACCTTCTGAAATGGTACTCTCAAGTTTTACACACAAATGCTCAGCAGGTCTGAAAAACTCATTTACATTATTGGAGACTATCATAGCTGTAAAAGGACTATCTTTGCAAACTAAAGCTTCGGCCATTTCCAACATCCGCTTTTTAGAGTTTGTTTTGCAGGTCAAAAGTTTCAAATAAAAGATAAAGCTTTTGGCACATTTTTTTATTTCACTTGGCTTAATTTCAGGGTATATCTGTTTAAGGTAATCCATTTTTTTAATATCATTTTTAACAAGCAGATGTCGTTTAAAAGAATTGGCATTTTCTAAATAGAAATTCTGAATAATCTGCCTATCCATTTCTGCTTCCAACAACAGATGTTTTCGTGAAGTTGGCGCCAGTTTATTTATTTCTCCATGCATTCTGCTGTCAAGGACAAAGTGGCAGGCAAACCCGAGGAGATAAGCTAGAGCTTCATTACATTCTGCTTCTTTTATGTTTCTGGCTGCACGCTCAATTAAATAAACTGCAGGACTGGAATGTATCACCTGACCTAATTCATTAATTTTGTTTTGATAATACGGTTTGAAATAGAAAAGCAAATCGGGCCCCTGTAATCCAAGATTATAAACTTCCTTATGTTTCTCAATAAGTTCGGCTGTATTCAGGCTTTTTGCCCTGACCCGGCTAACTACTTCCTGTCCAAAAAAATAATGTGCTGCTACGCTTGGCATATACACCTTCATAGAAAATTTTAATAGTATATATAAAGCATAAAACATGTGTAATCAATTCAGATTATGTCTGTGTAAAGATTATGTAAAACTATAGATAGAACCTTGATATATTTGATAATTCCGGCATAAATACAATGTCAGTGTGAAATATTACAAATAATTCTTTTATCACAATCAAGTTGATTTTTATGATAATCAACCGCATTTAAAATTTACTCTAAAAATGCTTTTTCAAATATATGTTAATTTAATAACAGAATTTGCCGATATACAAGCTTGTAATGTTTATTGTCT
The DNA here is from genome assembly GCA_029266335.1 of Eubacterium sp. Taxonomy (GTDB): domain Bacteria; phylum Bacillota; class Clostridia; order Acetivibrionales; family DSM-1351; genus Ruminiclostridium. Next base: position 2,452 of record JAQSXC010000092.1, read on the forward strand.
TGCAAAACTGATTTATTTCTGACTAATGTTCCATACTAACTATTTATGGGGGAATTTACTTTGAAGTTTAAGAATACAAGTATTGTAGCAGTTTTAGTAATTATTTTTTCACTAATGCTTTCAGGTTGTGGTGATCCAGTAAAGAGTGATCTGCAAAATTTTGATAAATCCTGTGAAAGTGTAACAGAAACAATGACTTCTGTTGAGAAATCAATATCAGAAGCTACTGGTGACAATGCAGGTAAGGTATTAATAGAAAACGCTGAGAAATTAGACTCTACTAAAAAAACTATTGAAGCTATAGAAGTAAAAACAGAAGACGTAAAAGCTGTAAAAAGTATTTTGGTTGAAGCGTTGGGCTTAACAGCTGAAGGCTGTAAAGCAATAGGAGAAGCAGCACAAAACCCTGAAGCAGCTGATCAAAAGGCTGTAGAAGATGCTCAAGGCAAGCTTACAAAAGGTATAGAACTATTTAATGATTTTTCAACTAAGTATGAAGAACTTGCTAATAAGCATGGATTAAAGATTGAAAAATAATTAAAACATAAATATATAAAATAAATAAAATATATAAAAATAATATATTTTCTATTGTCAAGACTCTACATTATACTAAACACCTACCACAATGACTGTGGTAGGTGTTTTTTTGTGCCTATATTTCATGCCCGGCCACTCTTCTTACTTTGTTCCGGCAGTATAATTCTCTCTGGCAATATAGTGAGTGTGCAGTACTTTATGAGCTTTATGGCTTCCTGGTTCGCCAAAATACCTGGCATACATTTCCTGAACTATTGGATTTTCATGGGATTTCCTTATTGTCAGGCTCTGATCCTCTTCATAAATAGCCTTTGCTCTTTCACTTCTAAGGTCGGTCCAGCTCCTTACCGAGGATGGCTGAATAGGCTGCCCGCCGCCATTTACGCACCCTCCGGGGCATGCCATGATCTCAACAAAATCATATTGAGCTTCCCCTGCCTTGATGCTGTCAAGCAGCTTTCTTGCGTTACCCAGGCCATTTGCAACGGCGGCTTTTACCTGCATACCACCTATTTCAACTGTGGCTTCCTTAATTCCTTCAATTCCTCTGACAGCAGCATATTCCACATTTTCAAAGGATTTTCCTGAAACTATCTCGGCCACGGTTCGGAGAGCTGCCTCCATTACACCCCCTGTAGCACCGAAGATAACTCCGGCACCTGTTGCCTCTCCCATGGGGTCATCAAATTGACCGTCCTCCAGCCCCGAGAAGTCAATTCCGGCCTCTTTTATCAGCTTTGCCAGCTCTCTTGTGGTCAGAACCACATCAACATCCGGGAAGCCTGAAGCGGACAACTCCGGTCTTTGAGCTTCAAACTTTTTGGCTGTACATGGCATGATGGAGACAACAAATATTTTAGAAGGGTCTATGCCCATCTTTTCGGCATAATATGTTTTAAGAACAGCTCCAAACATTTCATGTGGAGATTTGCAGGAGGACAGGTTATCCAGAAACTCTGGATAATTATGCTCACAGAATTTAATCCACCCCGGACTGCAAGAAGTAATAACAGGCAGCTTGCCTCCATTCTTGATTCTGTTGAGCAGCTCTGTTCCTTCCTCCATTATTGTCAGGTCTGCAGCCGTATCCGTATCAAATACCTTTGCAAAACCCAAATTACTTAATGCTGAAACCATCTTCCCTGTCACTCTTGATCCGATCGGCAGCCCGAATTCCTCACCTATTGCCACTCTTACAGCAGGTGCCGTCTGAACCACAACATGGAGTTCAGGATTTGCCAGAGCCTCCCAAACCTTGTCTGTGTCATCCTTTTCTCTTAAAGCACCTACAGGACAGACACTGATACACTGTCCGCACATGGTACAGGGTACATCAGCCAAAGATCTGTCAAAAGCGCAGGATATAGTTGACTTAAAGCCTCTTTCTGTTGCACTTATAACTGAAACTGTCTGAACATTTTTACAGACACTGACACAACGTCTGCAAAGTACACATTTATTTGGATCTCTGACTATGGAAGGAGAAAAACTGTCTATAGGAAGATTTGCACTCTCTCCTTCAAACCTCAGCTGATTGATATTCAATTCCTCTGATAAGGTCTGAAGCTCGCAGTTTCTGTTTCTTGTACATGTAAGGCATTTCTTATCATGATTTGATAGTATTAATTCCAGTGTTACTTTTCTGGCTTCCCTTACACCGGGACTCTGAGTATATATTTCAAGACCTTCCGAAACAGGATAAACGCAGGCTGCCTGAAGCGCTCTGGCTCCTTTTATTTCTACCACACACATTCTGCATGCACCTATCTCGTTAATATCTTTAAGGAAGCAAAGTGTTGGTATCTTTATATTGGCCTGCCTTGCTGCCTCTAAAATAGTTATGTCCTTTTCGACCTGCAGTTTCTTACCGTCTATTGATATATTAACTGTTGACATATTAACCTCCATGAGCCGCATAGCGGCCACAAAATAGTTATGAAATTTATTCACTCCAATATCCGCAATAAGGCGAATAAAGGATGTTAATTGGCCATGCGCGTTTTCAAAGTATTGCCAAGTTTATTATTTTAATAATGTTCTATTATTTCTTTGAATATGCCGCACAGCCATAAATTCACAGGTTGGCTTGGAAGACGAGTGCTAGCAGAGTCTTTCAGGCTAACCTACTCTCCTCTCATTATAATGCATAAGTTCAGATTAAAATTTTTCGGTTGTAGAAAAATTTTATTACCTCGTTATACTTTGGCAATGGCCTTGAATGGGCATTTTTCAAGACAAGCTCCGCATTTAGCACATTTGTCCTGATCTATAACATACGGAACCTTCTTTTCTCCACTTATGCAATTCATAGGACAAACCTTCGTACAAAGACCGCAGCTCTTACATTTTGCCGCATCAATGGTGTATCTCAACATGGACTTACAGACCCCCGAAGGACATCTCTTTTCAAATACATGTGCCTCATATTCGTCTCTGAAATATTTCAAAGTACTTAGAATTGGGTTCGGAGCAGTCTGACCGAGACCACACAAAGCAGAAGCCTTGATATTTTTAGCTAAAAGTTCAAGCTTTTCAATATCTCCCTGCTCACCTTTTCCCTCTGTAATTCTTTCAAGAATTTCATGCATACGTTTTGTTCCGATTCTACAGGGAGGACATTTTCCGCAGGATTCATCAACAGTGAATTCCAGGAAGAACTTAGCTATATCAACCATACAGTTGTCCTCATCCATTACAATAAGTCCACCCGAACCCATCATCGAGCCAAGTGCAATAAGAGAATCATAATCAATTGGAGTATCCAGGTGGCTGGCAGGAATACATCCTCCAGAAGGACCTCCGGTCTGTGCAGCCTTGAATTTCTTACCCTTTGGGATTCCTCCACCGATATCATAAACAACTTCTCTCAAAGTAGTTCCCATTGGAACTTCCACAAGACCAGTATTTATTATTTTTCCGCCAAGAGCAAAAACCTTGGTTCCCTTGCTCTTTTCAGTTCCAATGCCGGAGAACCAGTCTGCCCCCTTAAGTATAATTACCGGAATATTTGCATAAGTTTCAACATTATTCAGAATAGTTGGCTTCTGCCATAGTCCCTTTACAGCAGGGAAAGGCGGACGTGGTCTGGGTTCACCTCTGTGGCCTTCAATGGAAGTCATCAGAGCTGTCTCCTCACCACATACAAAGGCTCCGGCACCAAGCCTGATTTCCAGATCAAATTTGTGTCCTGTTCCAAGAACATTGTCACCCAGAATCCCATATTCCTTCGCCTGTTCTATTGCAATCTGCAATCTTTTAACAGCTATGGGATATTCCGCTCTAACATATATGAAGCCTTCAGTTGCCCCGATTGCATATCCGGCTATTGACATGGCTTCAATCAGTGAATGAGGATCGCCCTCCAGAACACTTCTGTCCATGAATGCTCCAGGATCGCCTTCATCGGCGTTACAACAGACATATTTCTGGTCAGCAACCTGCTTTGCAGCAAATTCCCATTTGATTCCCGTCGGGAAGCCTCCGCCCCCTCTTCCTCTGAGCCCTGATTTTTTAATTGTGTCAATTACAACATCGGGGGACATTTCTGTCAAAACTTTTTCAAGTGCTTTGTACCCGTCAAAAGCTATGTATTCATCAATATTTTCAGGATTAATACGACCGCAGTTTCTTAAGGCAATACGTTCCTGTCTCTTAAAGAAGTCAACGCTTTCAAGGGCTTTTGAGATGTCCTCTGCTTCTTTTTCTCCCGCAAGAAGTCTCTTTACAATTCTACCCTTCAGCAGATGCTCCTCAACTATGTCTTTTACATCTTCAACTCCAACCCTTATGTACATTGCACCTTCAGGATAAACTACAACAATCGGTCCCTCGGCACAAAGTCCGAAACAACCGGTCTTTACGATTTTAACTTCCTTATCCAGGCTGTTACCTGTGAGTAAGGTCTCCATCTCCTCCATTATTTTTAAAGAGTTGGAGGAGGTACAGCCGGTACCGGCACAAACCAGTACATGTGCTCTATATAAATGCATTAAAAACCCTCCCTTTAAATAAAGTAAAAAAGAATTTTATTTCTTTGCCTCTTCTGCCCCAATAGTCAGATCAGAACATATTCTTCCATTCACGATATGTTCCAGAACAACTCTTTCAGTCTTCTCGGGAGTCATTTTTACATAGGTAACCTTATTTCCGTCCCTGTCAATAATATCAACTATGGGTTCAAGTCTGCACGCTCCAACACACCCCGTCATAGATACGGTAATATTTTGCAGATTCCTTTTACTTATTTCTTCCATAAACGCTTTCATTACCGGTCTTGCCCCTGCTGCAATCCCGCAGGTAGCCATTCCGACAACAACTCTGATTCCATTTTCATTCGATCTGAGAGAAATCTGTTCAAGAGTTTTCCTTCTGATCTCATCCAATTCGGCTATCGACTTCATTAAGTACACCTCCGAAAATATTTTTTATGCCGTTATCAACATACTCTTTTAACCAGTTTAATACTGCATATTCAGTTATTTTAATACCCTCCAGGGATTTGGCCAGCTGAGCTGTATCCAGCATGAAATCACCTTTTTTGCTGGACAGTAATAACATGAATTGAATTCCCGGATTTGAAGAAATCAGTGCAAGCATGGTTTCTCCAATATCACCCAAAGGCAGTCTGTCAATATGATCTATTGAAAAAGCAGCAAAAACTTCAGTCCCACGGTTTATTTGAGAGTTTAATTTAAATTCACCGTTACACATCTCTGCAGATTCCTTAATCAATGGAATTCCCAATCCCACCTTGCGGGAAGTCCTGGTTGTAACAAAAGGATCCTCAGCTTTTTTAATCAATTCCGAATCCATGCCTTTTCCGTTATCGGTTATTGTAATTTCAAGATTGTTTTTAAGAAGAGCGTTATTTAAGCCCTGTTTGATTTGTATTGTTATTACCGATGCTCCGGCACTTATTGAATTCTGAACTATATCAAGTATGTGAAGTGATAAATCTCTCATATGTAACCTCTGACTATAAGTCTTTATACTTATCCAGAATACCATCTACATCATCAGGAACCAATCTGCCGTGAACATCATCGTTAATCATTATTACAGGTGCAAGTCCACATGCTCCGATGCATCTACATGCATCCAGAGAGAATTTTCCATCTTCGGTACACTGCCCGACTTCTATTCCGAGCTTTTCCTTGAATCTGTCAAGTATGTCCCCGGAGCCTTTAACATAGCAGGCAGTACCCATACAGACATTAATTTTAAAGCGACCTTTTGGATTAAGTGAGAATTGAGTATAGAAAGTAACAACACCATAAATTTCAGCCAATGGTACATTTAAACCTTCTGAAATTTTTTTAAGAACATCCTCTGGCAAATAACCGTATACTTCTTGAGTTTCGTGCAAAACAGGAATGAGAGCACCTCTGGTATCCTTATATTTTGCAATTATTTCGGTGAGTTTTAAACTGTTTTGATCTGCGCACGCGCAGCAGCACGTAGTTTCACTCATTAGTCAGGACCCTCCTTTAAAAATGTGTTATGTTTTTAAATGCGAATTTGTTATAATATTAACAATATTCGTTAATATTATAACAAATAAAATTGAACTGTTCAATGCACTTGTTAAAATTTAGTCAATTATAGATACGGACTAATTACTTTACTATTATATGTTTATTATTATGTGAGAAAATATATTTTGAAACGATTTATTTAACAATAAATTTGTATATAAGCTTTCTTTCTTGAGACAAAAAACCTCCAAATAATGCAAAAATCCCAGCATCAAATTGGAGGTTTTCATAGTTTGATCTTATTCTTCGAAGTCGTATTCTTCTTCCATTCTTGTTTTAAATTCTTCAAAAACAGCATTTAATTCATCTTCATCATCAACTGTTACAAAGGAATCCTCACCATCTTCATTGTGATCAATCTTAAGAATTACTACCTCGTCAACTTCTTCGTTTTCCTGTTCTTCCAGCGGAAGCAGTACAACATATTCGTTATCATTCATTTCAATGGTATCAATATGTTCAAACTCTACTTCTTCTCCGTCTTCTCCTACCAATATTACTATATCATCTCTTTCTTCCTGGCTCATATCTATATCCTCCTGATATCCCAATCTTATTTATTATTCTATTATCACAATCAATAATTTGCTCTATTAATCAAAATTATCGATTTAATAATATCACACTTGTACAGGATTTCCAATAATAAGTTTTCTGTAGATTCTTACGTTTATTTCATCCTGCTTTGCCTGTCCAGATACCCCTGCAGGATAAATACTGCAGACATGGTATCGACAATATTCTTTTTATTTGCGGCCTTGACACCCAATTCATTCATTGCCCTGTGAGCAGATACCGTCGTCAGTCTTTCATCCCATTTGACAATATTGAAGTCGCCCAGCTCCAGAAGCTTTCCGATAAACTGCTCGGTCCTTTCTGCCCTCGGCCCGGCGGTGCCATTCATATTCAACGGATACCCTATAACTATGTCTTTTATATCATATTGTTTTATTATTTCAGCTATCCTTGCAATTGCCTTTTTCAAGCTATCCTTGCTTTTTACCGTTTCAAGCCCCTGGGCAGTCCAGCCCATGGGATCGCTGACAGCAATACCTATTCTAGAATCCCCATAATCAATACCCAATATTCTCATATTACCCCCCAGATCCCCAAATGTGCAAGGTCAATGAATTGCTCCTATAAATGGCCCAAAACGCAAATTGAATGTTTTGGGCAAAAAATTAATAGGCACTCCTAGTAGTTTAGAGTGCCTTAAAATTTGAATAATATTTATTCGATAGCATCATTATTACTTTCAAGGTAAAATTTCAAAACTTCCTCCAGCAGCTCATCTCTTTCCAATCTGCGAATAATACTTCTAGCATTTTTATAATTTGTGATGTAAGTAGGATCACCGGACAGTATATAACCTACCATCTGGTTTATGGGATTATATCCTTTCTCCTTAAGTGCCTGATAAACCGATATCAAAATTTCTTTTGCTTCGTTATCCTTTTCCTTATCTACTTTAAACATCATAGTCTCATTAATACCCATTCAAATCACCTTCCTAGCGTAGCTGTAGTCTCAGTTTTGACGCTCTTTTAACCTCTGGGAACTTAATATGTCCGCAGGACATACTGTTCCTTGACGCTATAACGCATTGTATTGATAGAAACTTTTTCAACTGTAGAAAAAGTTTTACCTCTTTGCGTTTCAACGAGGCAGGATATATGCTCACTGCCTGAAAACAGAAGCTGCACCCGGCACCTATAGATGCGGGGGACATTTATTGCCTCGTTATATACTAATACTAATACATGGATTGAGCTTTTGCAACCATTTTACCTCTGCTGTAACAAAAACGTTTTTTTATTTCCGCATATTCGTACAACAGCACGGTTTATAAGTCATATTTACCATAAAATATTTCCTTCAAACAAATTGCCAGTAATTTTTTTTAGTTTTGTGCTGATTATTTTACCTTTCAGAGCATCGTTTCCTTCAGCTGCCACCCGTATATAATTATTTGTGAGGCCTTCAATATAGCCTTTTTTGTCATTGAGCTCCTGTTCATACAAAACCTCCAGCTCCCTGTCAACAAACTTCCGTAAATACTGTTCCTCAAGACAGTCCGACAGGCTGAGCATTTTTTCACTTCTCTCCTCTTTTACTTCGGGAGCAATCTGGTTTGATGCTTCGGCCGCCGGAGTTCCCTTTCTGGGAGAATACTTGAAAACATGAATTTTTGAAAAACCCATTTCACGGGCAAATTCCAGCGAACTGATAAAATCCTCTTCAGTCTCCCCCGGAAAACCAACCATAATATCTGTAGTTATGGCTACATCAGAAATATACTTTTTGAGCAGATCAACACTTTGTCTGTACTCATCGGCAGTGTACTTCCTGTTCATTGCCTTCAGGGTTCTGTCACAGCCGCTCTGCAAGGACAGGTGATAATGAGGACAAAGCTTTGGCATGGCTGCTGCAGCTCTTACAAATTCTTCAGTAATTGTGGTAGGCTCAATTGAACCCAGTCTAATTCTTTGAATACCTCCAATTTCATTAAGCCTTTGAATCATGTCCAGCAGACTTGTGTTTTTCAGTTCCTTTCCATAGGAAGCAAGATGTATTCCGGTGAGTACAATTTCGCTGAATCCGTTTTGTGACAGCTCTTTAACTTCTTCTATAATGTCTTCGGGCTTTCTGCTCCTGATAGGTCCCCGGGCATAAGGAATTATACAATAAGAGCAAAACTGGCTGCAGCCCTCTTGAATTTTCAGATAAGCCCTGGTTCTTTCCTTATAGGTATTTACCTTCAGCTCTTCAAAGCTTCTGGAAGTCATAATATTGTCCACAGCATTTATTTTGCATTCTCCGGCTTCAAGCCTTTCTACATACTCCAGAATCCTGTTTCTGTCCCTGGTCCCTATGACAAGATTTACTCCCGGTATTTTAAGGACTTCCTCGGAAGAAGTCTGTGCATAACAGCCCATAACCGCAACAATGGAATCAGGATTATTTTTCTTGGCTTTTCTTATAGCCTGTCTGGACTTTCTGTCACTTAAGTTGGTTACTGTACAAGTGTTGATTATATAAACGTCTGAGTTCTGATCAAAAGAAACTATTTCATAACCCTTCTGTTCAAACAGCGAGGAGACAGCTTCAGATTCGTATTGATTTACCTTGCAACCGAGGGTAAACATAGACATGGTTTTTTTACCGCCATACTCTTTGCAAAACTCTTCGGATTGACTTAAATCTATAGCATTATTTTTGTTTTCTTCCATTATTAACAACCCTTTCTGAAAACCTCACATGTACATATGTAATGTACCAACAAAGTATAGCATTGTATTAATGGTCATTTCAAGAAAATAAGTCTTAAAAATTGTACATAAAATTAAATCAGTATTTTATATTTTCCTCTAAATAATAAAAACTATGAAAAAACAAGGAGATCTCAGAGTGATTTCTCCTTGATATCCCCTTTTTTATAAATATGTTGTGAACATCAGCAAAGTGTAACTGCGAAAATATGCATATTGGGGCACTGCGGCAAAGTTATACTCTGCAATTGATCATTTTTATGTATTGGTCTGAAAAGTGCAAACAGGTTGTTTTTTTCATGCAGAATATTTGAAACAGTTTTGTCATATACCGGACCTCTCCATGCTACATACTCATCAAAAACAGGAGTAGCTATGGCCCAATCGCTGAAATTAATCTGTATATCCCGGCTTTCATTATCATTAAAATTTAATTTTCCAAAATCGAAACAACTGCCCCATTCACAGCAGCCCAAAAACATAATACCCTTGCAGCTTGTCCCGGGTAATTCAATAACCTGTCCCTGACACATGACATTATCAGGAATATCATCTTTTATCTCAGGAAATGCAAAACTCATATTATTAACTTTTATAACCTGGCCTGCAGGAGCGTTTTGTGAAAGAAAATAATGACCTGTACCTGTAATATCAGCAGCACAATCATTTGATATAATACTATGAAAGGCAATGTTATTAAAATGCTTTCTTAAGTCAACAAAGGTGTGACCTTCAGGTATATATATCTCTTTTTCCTGTACTTCTACAGGATCAACGCCGATTTCAGCTAATTCGATGGACTGAGATATGGCACCCAGACCATTTATGATATTACTCTCAAGTTCAACTACACTCTCCAGCATGCTGGCAGTCTTATCTTTCATTCTGTCGGTAAACACAGTGTGATGTCCTTTGACCAATAAGCTTCTGATAACATCCAATTTACTTTTTGATATCATCAGCTTATTTGCTATTTCGTTTAATTCCTGATTTTTGGTGATATTGGCAACAAGTGCGATAAATCTGGAGTAAAGAATACGTGATCCTGCAACATATGTCATATTCCTGAAAAACAAAACATCCCACAGGCTGATCTCAAAGTTGCTGAATTCTTTTCTATAATCAAACTTTTCTTTAAAATCCTGTATGAATATCTGAAATTTGGACAGAAAATCAGATTTCTCAAGTTTCTCTACCGATTCCTTTAAGATGGATGAATAATTTCTATTTTTATCTTCTTCGTTAATTTCAAACACCATACATGGTCCAAACCCATTTTCAAAATCTTTAAGTGGCAGCCGGCATATTTCCGGGCTCAAAGCTGGATCAATGCACATAAGAGTATCCTCTTCAATCCCAATTGCAAGACAGTAATGCCTGTGATCCAACTTCTGGTATTCACCATGCCACGGGCACCAAAAGGTACTGATATAAACAGCAGCCGGCAGACCTGCTTCCAACTGCTGTTTTACGACAGCTATTACGTCCCGGTAATTTTCAGTATCCGCTCTTCTGATACTGATATCACAGAATCTTTGCAGCAATGGCAATGTATTCCTATCTCCGGCACTGATTCTATCGCCAATGAGACCAGAACTTTCCGTATTTTCAGGAAAGTATTCAAAATTAAGTGCTTCGGAGAACGCCAGTTGATATTGTTTATTATAATGAGCAGCAATAGAAATGACAATATCTTCAAAACAATCTAACCCCTCTGTGTGTAATGGCTTAATTTGAAGTATAATAAAACACCCCTTTCATTATATTACAATTAATTATTTAGTTTTGCTCTTGGTCTGAAAAATAAACAAACCTGACATGGTATTGCAGAATACGTACCATTATTTTACCATTTTCTCTATATTATTTCAATATTTTTGAAATTTTTACAATATTTTTTTTAATACTAATTTTATCTATAGAGAGGATTTCCTTATAGATGTTTTTGTTTTTATGTCAACCATTAACTTGTTAATTTTTTAGGAAGCCCGATGTTTAAAGGCTTAAAGCTTTAAACAAGTGATATTATTGAATGAAAACAAGCATCAAAGTTTGTAAAATGTGCACAACAGGCCTTACAAGCCTTGATACTCTATGGTTCCAGGGATTATAGGCATTCTGTATTAATTTGAACACAAACATCTCGATTGACTTGGTCATAAAAAGAAGATAATATTAAAGTATAAATTTAGTAATTAGATTTTTACCTTTTATTAAGGAGGATGGATAATATGAAAGCATTTGATATTTCTTTAAAATCAATTAATGATGTAAAGGATTTCGTTAATATCGTTAACAAGTACGATTTTGATGTTGATTTGTCATCAGGCCGTTACATAGTTGACGCCAAGTCAATTATGGGCATCTTCAGCCTGGATTTGAGCAAACCTATCAGAGTTGAAATTCAAGTGGATGATTGCGGAAACTTCTGCGAAGAAATCAAACGTTTTGTAGTTTAATTTAAAGCTATAACCGTTAATTTTGAATCAAAGCGTTTCAAGCGCTATATAAGGAGCTATGTAAACCAATTTTGAACATTGGTTACATAGCTCCTTTTAGTATTTCCCATTCTTACTTTTTCTTTTTCTTTCCCTTGCCGTTTATCTTATCAAAAACCTTTTTATCAATGGTTTTGCCTTTTTTATTTGTTTTACGCTCAGATATCTTTTTATCTGATTTTGGTTCAGCTCCAGGTCCCCTGTCCCTGCCGATTGCTGCTTTCCTCTTTTCTCCGGGAGCTCTGGCCTTATTGCCGGCCTTTGACCTGCCTGGCTTGCCTGATCTGTTTGAACTGCCAAATATCCTATCATCTTCGGCTGCCTCATCAAAATCTCTGAGATCGTCCTCATCTTCATCATTATCCACCAGAACGAATTCTATCTTTCTTGCAGAAATATCGGCCTTTGCCAGTATAACACTTACAGAATCTCCTATCCGGTAAACCTTGTGAGTTCTCTCACCTATCAGTGAATAACGTCTTTCGTCATAATTGTAGTAGTCGTCCTCCATGCTGCTCATTCTTACAAGACCTTCAATGGTATTGTCCAGTTCTATGAACATTCCGAAGGAGGTAACATTTGCTATAATGCCCTTGAATACTTCTCCTTCATGGGCTTTCATATATTCAACCTTCTTCAGGTCTTCACTCTCTCTTTCAGCCTCGTCAGCTGCTCTTTCTCTTTCGGAACACTGCTTTGCTATCTCAGGGAGTATACTCTCCAACTGAGCAATCTTCTGTTCTGTCATTTGGCCCTTAAGATACAATTTCATTATTCTATGAATTATCAAGTCGGGATACCTTCTTATAGGAGAAGTAAAATGGCAATAGTATTTTGCGGCTAATCCAAAGTGACCGACACTTTCACTGCTGTATTTGGCCTTTTGCAGTGATCTGAGCATAACTGTGCTTATTATTCTCTCCTGGGGAGTTCCTTTTACCTTTTCCAAAAGGTCCTGCAAGGCTCTAGGATGAATTTTATTTATTCCCTTGATGCTGTATCCCAAATTATATAGGAATTCATTTAAAGCTGTAATTTTTTCCTCATCGGGGTCCTCATGAATTCTATAGACAAATGGTGTGTTGGTCCAGAAGAAATGCTCAGCCACTGTTTCATTGCAGATAAGCATAAATTCTTCTATTATCTGATTTGCTATTGTAATTTCATACCGCTTTACTGCTATAGGTTTTCCCTTTTCATCAAGTACCACCTTTGCCTCATCAAAATCAAAATCTATTGCACCTCTCTGGAATCTCTTCTTCCTCAGCAACATTGCCAGTTCATGCATTATATGAAAATCCGGCACCACATGCTTGTATCTTTCTATGAGTTCTTCATTATGTTCTGCTAAAATTTTATATACATTTGTATACGTCATTCTTTCATCAATATTTATAACGCTTTCAAATATCTCGTGGTTATAGACCTTTCCGTTTTTGTCTATTTCCATCATTACGGTAAAGCTTAGTCTATCCACCTGGGGATTCAAGCTGCAGATGCCGTTTGACAGCTTTCTGGGCAGCATGGGGATTACTCTGTCTACAAGATAAACGCTGGTGCCTCTGTTCAGAGCTTCCATATCCAGAGGAGAATTTTCAGTGACATAGTTGGTTACGTCAGCTATATGCACTCCCAGACGATAATTCCCGTTTGGAAGCATTTCCACCGACACTGCGTCGTCCAGATCCTTTGCATCCTCTCCGTCAATGGTAACCATTCTTAGACCTCTGAGGTCCCTTCTCCCCTTGAGCATTGCTTCTGTAACCGTATCGCTTACATTTTCAGCCTGTGTCATTACATCTGCAGGGAACTCTTCCTCCAGATTGTAGGACTTGATAATTGAGAGAATATCAGTACCGGGCTGGTTGGCATCACCTATTATTTCAATAACCCGTCCTTCAGCGTTCCTCCGCTGTTCGGGGTACTTCAGAATCTCAACTACAACCTTCTGCCCTTTTTTTGCGCCGTTAAATTCACTTTTGGATATAAAAATATCACCTGAAATTCTCTTGTTGTCAGGTACAACAAACCCAAAGCTGAGGCTTTTTTCAAAGGTGCCAACAAGTGTAGTATTGGACCTCTTTATTATTCTTATTATTTCGCCTTCCATTCTTCTGTCAGCCGAACTTTTTTTATTAACCCTGGCGACCGCCTTGTCTCCGTGCATGGCTCCATTGAGGCTGTCGGCAGATATAAATATATCCTCCAGCATTTCATCATCGGGAATCAGAAAGCCATATCCTCTTTCATGCCCCTGGATTCTTCCGGCGACCAGATTAAGCCTTGAAGGCATCCCATATCTGTTGGCATGAGTTTTAAATATCCTTCCCTCTTCTTCCAGCTCATTTAAAACCTGACTGAAAAGCTCCATATCTGTAGCAGGCACATCAAGCACCATGGCAAGTTCCTGAAATAATAAAGGTTTATATGCCGTCTCTCTCATAAAAGCGACAATTCTTTCTTTTCTTTCATCTAATTGTGTCATTTATCTTTCTACCTTTCAGTATCATAAATTGAAAATCCGTTTTGCTAGAATTAACAAATTTTACTGATATACTATTATATTATTCCTGTTAATTCAATCAAAAATTCATTTAATCTTCATTGGGCTGCTGTGCAGCGACAAAAACAGCAATAAAATATTTATGCTACACCAAACTGTTTAATCATTCC
>JAQSXC010000305.1 GCA_029266335.1 Eubacterium sp.
CCATTAGGTCTGTCAGTCTGCGGACTGTTTTCAATCCTGCCCCTGTTATCCTCGGACACTTTGACTTCCGCAGGCACAGCTTCTTTTTTATTAGCTTCAATACTTTCAGTCTTTGGAGCTGAATCTGCTACGGTAACTGCTTCCTTCTTTTCAACAATAGTGTTTGATTTCATATCCACTCTTTCAACATTATCTGAATTTATTTTTACTGTATCGGTTGCTTCATTTTTGGTTGTATTAATATCGGTTGGGATTGTATTATCAGCCACAATTTTTTCCTCTTTTTTAACATCCTCTGATTTAACGTTATGCTTTATTGTAGAGATATCATCTTGTTGAATAGCAGGAGTCTTTACTATATTCTTCTGATGCTCTGCGGCTTTCTCAGTTCTATTAACCGGTTTATTTTTATGGTCTTGTTTGCTGTCCCTGACATATCCCGGCCTCAGACCTGATGTACTGGACTCCGTTTTAAAATAATTAGGCTTCGACGGAGTCTGATTTGTTTCTCTTTTTTGAAAATTGCTTTGATCCGAGCCACCAGCTTCATTTTTACTGTCAATTACTATTTCTGTGGTTCTGATTATTCTCGGAGCACTCTTCATATCCTTTTTTACATCTTTTTTCTTTTCAACTGTATGAGAACTGTCTACAGTTGGTTTTTTTTCATCATCCTGCTTCTTTTCGTCATGTTTAATTACACCTATGTGTTTATAAAGTGCATTTAATTCATGAGGTTCAAGAAGGCTCATATGATTTTTTACATGTATATTTATCTCAGCAAGCTTTTCCATTAACCTCTTACTTGTAGTATTAAGTTCTTTGGCAAGCTCGTATATTCTTGCTTTATCCAATACCTTCACCCCCGGATTCATTAATTTGGTTATCTATTAGCTTAAGAAGGCCATTTTTAAAGTCCTTTGACTGAATAGAAATTACTGATCGAATTTCTTTTCCGGTACATTTTCCCAGGCCAAATTTTTCACCATATTCTCTATATGGAACATCCCGGAAGCTGCACATGCTTTTAAATTTGTCCTTCGTGTTTTCAGAAGCATCTCCTGCTACAATTACAAGTACAGCCTTACCGGATTTAATAGTTCTTTCACAGGTTTCATCTCCGGATAACAGCTGTCCCGCTTTCTTCGCAAGACCTAATAAGGAATAAACCTTATCCATCATTTCCCTCCAATTGGCTTTTTAAATTATTATATATTTCAACATCAATTGTAGTTTCAAAAGCCTTGTCAAGTCTTTTTGCCTTAATTGCCTGTTCAAGACAACCGACATTTCTGCATATATATGCACCTCTACCAGGCTTTTTACCAATGAGATCTATGCTGATTTCTCCCTCATTATTTCTTACCACCCGTATTAATTCCTTCTTAGGCTTCATTTCCTTGCAGCCCAGACACATACGCAATGGAGTCTTTTTTTGCTTCATCCATCCACACCTTCCCATAGTCAATTGCTATCCAAATAAATTCGCTATAATCAATTTCTTTCAGTACTTTTTATATAGCCAGCAAATTATCAAATAGTGCCAAGACCTTATTTATTGTTCAACACCGACCCGCTGACACTTCATATACCTATTAGTCTATGAAAACATCATCATCCTGGTCACCATCGTAATTATTATTATCCAGGTCAAAATCATTATAATTGTTGTTTATACTGTCATCAAAAAGCTGCCTTTCAATGGACTGTCTTAACTGTGACTCACTCTTTATATCAATCTTCCAGCCGGTAAGCTTTGCAGCAAGTCTGGCATTCTGTCCTTCCTTACCGATAGCAAGTGATAATTGATAATCGGGAACGATAACCTTTGCAGCCTTTTCATCCTCATTTACATCTACCCTTACAACTTTTGCAGGACTCAAGCTGCTGGAAATATAATCCTTGGGATCGTTGCTCCATTTTATAATATCAATTTTTTCACCGCGAAGTTCGTCAACAATTGCCTGAACTCTTGTACCCTTCTGGCCCACACATGCTCCAACAGGATCAACGTTCTCATCCTTGGAAAATACGGCAATTTTGGTTCTTGAGCCCGGTTCACGTGATATACTTTTTATTTCAACAGTACCATCGTGTATTTCAGGAACTTCAAGCTCAAACAACCTCTTAACAAGTCCCGGATGGGTTCTGGAAATCATAATCTGAGGACCCTTGGTTGTTTTCTTAACTTCAACAATATAGGATTTAAGTCTTTCGTTAAAACGGTATTCCTCTCCAGGGGTCTGTTCGGTTGGAGCAAGCACTGCCTCCGTTTTTCCAAGATCAACTATTACATTTCTTTTTTCAATCCTCTGAATAATACCGGTTACAATATCGCTTTCCTTATTGTAGAACTCGTCGTATATTATTCCTCTTTCAGCCTCTCTCAGTTTTTGAACAACAACCTGCTTAGCAGTTTGTGCAGCTATTCTGCCAAAGGTTTTTGGAGTAACCTCCATCTCAGCTATGTCTCCAACTGAAAGTGTAGGATTTAATCTTGCAGCCTCATCAACCGATATATCCATCTGGTCAACATCCGGAACTTCAGCAACTTTTCTGAGTCCAAACACTTTAACATCACCGGTTGTTCTATCTATATTTACCTTTACGTTCATAGCAGAACCAAAGTTTTTCTTATATGCAGAAATAAGTGCGGCTTCTATGGCCTCTATAATAATTTCCTTTTTAATACCCTTTTCTTTTTCCAATTGCTCAAGTGCAAGTATTAACTCAGCGCTCATTCCGTTAACCTCCCAGTACTAGTAAAAATTTAGAATTTAATGGCCCTTTTAACTATGGCAACCTTATCCTTTTCAAATTCAATATCTTTTCCGGTATCATTAATAACTATTTTGTCATCAATTAATCCAACTAATTCGCCTTCAAATACTTTCTTACCGTCGATTGGTTGAAATACCTTTACTTCAACCAATTCTCCCTTATATTTTACAAAGTCTCTCTCAGTTTTTAATGGTCTTTCAAGTCCGGGCGAGGAAACCTCCAAGTAATAGCTCTGTTCTATTGGATCTTTCCTGTCAAGAATTTCACTCATCTGTTCGCTGACAGCCTGGCAATCATCTATACTTATTCCACCCGGCTTATCAATATATATTCTCAGGTACCAGTTGGCACCCTCTTTAATAAATTCAACATCCACCAATTCATAATTCAATGCTTCAACTACAGGTGCCGCAAGCTCCATAATATCCTGCTGTACGTTTCTTTTCATTATATACGTATCCTCCAATTAGTTAGAGTTTAAATCCGATAATATATTATTTCCTTTGGCAGTCAACTTTGACGCACAAAAACTTAGGCACTAAATGTGCCTCAGTAAAAAGCCAATAAGCATTGACTTTGAATAATATACGTTATCAGACTGACCACTGCCAATACAAATATCATAGCCATAAACAAGTCAGATAAACAACAAAGAGTGGGATTTCCCACTCTTGGCAGTCAAGTCTATTAAACCTCTATCCTCGTGTATTATATCATTATTATTTCAACTTATCAACAATTTATTACCGTTTTATTAAAAATGCTTGAATGAAAAAGTAAATTCCACTATAAGAAAGTTGAAGTAGTATTTAATCTTACATAAATTCCATCACTTCTATACAATTAAAATTGGTTTCCAA
>JAQSXC010000093.1 GCA_029266335.1 Eubacterium sp.
CCAACCTATGAATTATGGCCGCCAGGCGGCTAAATGGAGGTATTATGAAACAGATTTTAATTATTGAAGATGACATAAATATTGCTGAAATGGAACGGGATTACCTTCAGCTGAACGGATACAGATGTGAAATAGCTCAGGATGGAGCATATGGGCTCAAATTAGCCCTTCAGGGAATTTACGATGTGGTTATAGTGGATTTGATGCTTCCCGGCAAAGATGGTTACGAAATAATAAAAGAGCTTAGAAAAAAGTTTGAAATACCCATTATTGTTATTTCTGCAAGATCTGAAGATATTGATAAAATCAGGGGGCTGGATTTCGGTGCTGACGATTACCTTACAAAGCCCTTTAGTCCCGCAGAACTGGCAGCAAGAGTGAAATCCCATATTAACAGGTATGAAAGACTAAAGGGAAACAATACTTTCTCTGAAATCATAGCACATGGCGGACTTGAGATAAATACCGCATCCCATAGAGTCTTTGTTAACGGAAAAGAAATAACACTGACATCAAAAGAGTATGCCATTCTCGTATTTCTAGCCATGAACCCAAATATCGTTTTTACTAAAGAGCACATCTTTGACCGTGTTTGGGGTGACGATATTTATGGCGACACTGCTACGGTTCCCGTTCACATCCAGAAAATACGGAAGAAGATTGAGAAGGACCCTTCCAATCCTGAATTCATTGAGACTCTATGGGGAACCGGGTACAGGTTCAAGGCTTGAAAAATGAATTTTGAGCCTGCCCTCAGAGTATTTTGCACCATCAATTTCCAGGGATTGAAGTTTAGCAGGGAGAGCCAGACATCTCCTCTCATTTTTAACGGATATTGTGATTTCATCTCCTTTTTGTGACAGCTTCAATTCCTTTTTATCCACAAAGGGCATACTTATAGCCAGTGTATACCCATTTTCCTCCTTCTCCACTTTAAATATTTTTTCTCTGAATAAAATATCAACAGGATCTGCTGCACCATAGAGCTTATCTCCAATGTTTCTGAGTGTCTCATATTTTCTCAGCTCATGGCTTAACAGCTCCAGCTTGAAAATCGGTATTCCCTTGAAGCTTTCGGCAATATCTGTCAGGCTTTCTTTTTGTATATTTGTCCATTTTTCAAAATACCCGTCCAGTGATGCTTTGGAAAAAATTCTGTTGACAATAACAGCATCCACATTGTAATCAAACAGGTGAAGATAGGAAAAACTCCTTTTTGCCTCCTTAACAACTATCTTTTCGGGTGTAGTAACTATTCTGATGCTTACAATATCCTTGTTCTGCATCAGCTGGTGCAATTGATCTATTTTAGCGTACAATTTCTCTATATCGTCAAAGGTTTCTTCCGAGGGTACAGGTACTTTAAGAGTGGCCTGAACGACAGGCCTGACTATTCTGGCACCTTTTCTTTTGATAGGGAAAAGCTTTTCCATCCACCATTTGAACAAGTCAGGGAACTTGAGCAGTGACATGGTCTCTCCTGTAGGGGCGCAATCCACAATAAGTACATCATAAATTCCTTCATCATATATATCCTTTATTCTAAGCAATGACATCAGTTCGTCAAAGCCCGGAAAAACCAGTAATTCTTCACTCTCGATATTCTTTTTGGCTTTAAGCACCATCAGCTTTTCCATATAAGCCTTAATATTCCCCCAGGATTTCTCATTTTCCAAAACCGAATCAATCTCCAGAGCATATAAGTTTGAACCGACTTCTGTTGGCTCATTGGAAAGCCTGGCGTCAAAAGAGTCACTTAAGCTGTGAGCCATATCTGTACTTACAACCAGTACTTTTTTACCCTCACTTGCTATTTTGCAGGCAGTGGCCGCTGCCACGCTGGTTTTACCGACACCGCCCTTACCTGTATATAAAATAATTCTCATAAAAACATCTCCTTGTTTCATATTTACCTGCCTTACTTTAAGATCACAGCTAAAAACTAATTTTTAAACCTGGCAGGACTATACTTAATTAAAATCAACCTGTACACGCTTTGCTGACTTTTTATTTTCAGTACTCCCTGGACCTTTTGATTTCAAAGTATTCTCAGAAACAATCTCAAGGGCCAGTTCCTGAATAAATACTCCCGCATCCTTTTCAAGAGTCTCTACTCTATTTTTCAAACTTTCAGGCAAAATCTCTTTAATTGCCTCATATCTCAGGATTTCAGCCTTGACCATCTTTTTTACAAACTCTTTATTCATATTGTTTTCCCCTCCCGGCACAGCACAGTGCCTTATGAATTTCACTCAAAATAAATGCTTAAAATCCCATTGTCAAGCTTAGCTGAACCAAGCTGATACTTTCTTATGGAATTGGGAACCGGAATGTTCCTTTTAAAATTTCCAATTTTAATGATTATGTCGGTACCTGATTCAAAAAGATCAAAATCTCTTTTATCTGCAAAAGGTACATATACATCCAGCCTGTATCCCTTCTCGGTCTTGTTGAAGGTCTCATTAACCGTAGTCTTTAAAACCCTGAAAATATCTTCATCCTGCAAGGAATCGGAAACCACCCTTTCCAGACCTTCCACACCGTTTATATCCGATTCATACCATTTAATTTTATAAACCGGTATATTTGCAAATACAGCATCTAATTCCTCCAAATAATTTTTCTGGAGCTGTTTCCACTGATCAAAGAAGCTGTTTTTCACATCTTCCGGAATTATTCTGTTGATATAAAGACCATCCACATTAAAATTATACAAATTCAAATACATATAGTTTCTCTTTGTTTCCTCAACCACCATTTTCTCAGGAATGGTGACAAGCCTGATACTGCAAACCGCCCTGTCCTTAAGCAGATCCTGAAGTCTGCCAAGCTTTACATAGAGCTTTTCAATATCGTTCATAGCCCTGTCATCGGGCATTTCCAGTTTAAATGCCGCTTTCGAAATAGGCCTTAAAACCTTCATTGCTACCTTGCCGATAGGAAAAAGCTTTTCCATATACCAGGAGAACAGTTCCGGGAACTTCAGCAATGCAAGGGTTTCACCTGTAGGAGCACAATCTACAACAATCAGTTCGTATTTCCCTGAATCATACAAATCCTTTATTTTCAGAAGAGAAAACAACTCTTCTATTCCGGGGAAAACAACTATATCATCAAATACCTCGCTGTCTTTTGTATTTTCAAAAGTAAGCATGTTCTTAAAGGTTTTTGATATTGTTCCGTAGTATCTGTCCATTTCATAATTGGAATCAATCTCAAGCCCATCAAGATTTTCAATTATTTCAACCGGCTCCTCCTTTAATTCCAGCATAAAAAGATCACTTAAGTTATGCGCCATATCAGTACTGACAATCAAGGTCTTTTTTCCCGCTCTGGCAGCCTTTACTGCGTGGGCTGCTGCTGTGCTGGTCTTCCCCACTCCGCCTTTCCCTGTAAAAACTATTATTCTTCCCATAATTGAACCCTCCTTATTTCACTTCGAGAATAGTTCTTGTCTCGAAGTATTTGCGTAAAAAATTTTGCTTAATCTATGTTAATTCTTTTAACCTTTTTATTTGTATTATCCTGAGTTTCTTTTGACTTTCCTTTTTTCAGAACGCTGATTACTTTGTTTATTATACTTATCCCGGCTGCCTTTTCTTCACCGGTGAGTGATTTATATATCTCATTGAAATAATAGCCTAAAAGCTTTTTTTCTTCTTCAATAAAAGCTTCGGCTGCCGAAGTCAATACTATATTAACCACTCTTCTGTCTTCATTGCCTCTGACTCTTTCGACCATAATTTTTTTTTCAAGTCTGGATACTACGCCGGTTGCAGTATTCAAAGGGGCACAAATATACTCCGAAAGCTCGGTCATGTTGGCAGTCTTCTTTTTATACAGATAAAGTAATACCAGAATCTCATTCTTTGAATAATCCAAAAAAACCGTACTCCATTGATCCGGAAAAAACAAGAATTTAAACTCATCTATATAATCAAAGATTATAGTTTCAAAATCAAGCCCTTCGTCAGTTATTATAAACACTCCCTTTATATTAGTTCTTTGCTCGAAGTATATTTTTATTCTATCTCCGAACCATTATTTTGTCAAATATAATTTTCAGACTCTTAGTAAAAAATTTGTAAAATATGATTGATCTATAATATATCAGTACTTTCGTACAAACTTTCCTACTTTAATAGCTTATTAAGTACACTCAGAAGCACTTTCCCCGGATCATGGCTCAGTTCCCAGATGGCTGCTCCGCCTAGTTTTTTTGCTTTAATGTAATTGGCCTTTAATTCAATCGATTCCTCATCGTCGTAGCTTATAAAGCTCGAACCGTTAAAGAGCCAGGGTACCATTGACTGCCGGTGATAATACCTGGTATAGCCGGAATCACTAAGATAAGTATTAACCAATCTATGATACTCAACAAAGTCTCCTCCCGAAAAGGTTTGATATAAGCCATTGTTGGCATTATTGACAAAATCATATTTGTGTCCGTAAAAAGGTACACCGACTATCAGCTTTTCCTGGGGAAATCCGGTACCCAACCATGCTTTTACAGATGCATCCACACTCCATTTGAAGTGTGGAGAAGAATCAGAATTATCATACAGCGGTGCATTGAAATCACTATACGCCCCTGAAGTTCCATGAATGTCATAAGTCATAAGAGTAGCATAATCAATATGGTGGTGGAGTATGTCCAACTGGGTATTATCCACATACCACTGACCGGGTCCGCCTGCAATTGTCAGCAGGTACTCTTTCCCGTCTACCCGGCTCTGTTGATTTAACCTATCCCTGATGGCCTTTAAAAGAAGAGTAAAGTTCTGCTTGTCTTCAGGCCTTTCCTTATTCGTTGACAAACCTTTACCAACCGGGTATTCCCAGTCAAGGTCAATTCCATCGAAACCATACTTTAAAATGAAAGCAACACAACTGTCGGCAAAACCGGACCTGGACTTCTCTGTTAATGCCGCATCGGAGAATTTTCCCGACCAGGTCCATCCACCAACAGAAATTAAAGTTTTTAACTTTGGATTTTTTCTCTTCAGCTCATTCAGTTTTTCAAAATTTGCAGGATCTACCTCCGGGAACCCCAGATGAATTTTAAGATCATCTCCGATATCGGCAAAGGCATAATTTAAATGTGTTACCTTATCGGAATCAATTTTATCCGGGGTAAAACCTGATTTTACAGCCCAGGCCGCATAATAGCCCACTATTTTTTGAACATCTTTAAAAGACTCTTCTCTCCCTCTCATAAATATGCCCATGCCCAGTATTTCGCACAAAACGTAATGATAGAAATAGCATGAGCTCGGTACCTCCTTATTTATTTTTAAAATTTATTTCAACCTTACTCCTCTAAATTATCTCTTGATTTATATCCATATCTTATATCGGAAGTATCTCAGGAACAGTTCACCAGGATTTTCAAAGTTTACCACTCAATAGGAGATAACTTTTTTCTGCATCAGGTCAATTGCTTTGAATATGCCGCGCGGCGGCTAAATTCAACAGGTTCGCTTGATAGACGAGCTTGCGGGTCTTTCAAGCTATACTTTCTCTTTTGATACAAATTTTAAAACCCTGTTTTTTACATCCACATTAAAGGTTACATTGAAAAGTGTAAGATTCTGACCCTCACCGATATTATATACTGCCTTAAAAAATACATTATCTCCTTTTACCCCGGGAGCAGTATACTCCTTACTGCTCATGGTTAATATGGCGGTTGTATTTGATAAAATCTTTTCATCACCAAACTCACTTGCTTTATTGCTTTCAATATTAAACAGAAATGCATTTCCGTCCTTTGTTATTCCAAAGAAATATGCTGTCACATCATTAGACCCGGCATATTCAGGAATGAAATAAAATATATCTGTTTCACCTACCCTGAGCTTTTTCAAATTTACGGGAGTCTTTTCAGGTTGTATTATACTTAAATCCTTTATTTCACATATTGTCTTTACCGTGCCGGCATTATCCTCAAAAACAATCTGATAATTGCCTCTAAAAGAGTAGTCTTCGGCTTTTCCATAGCTTGAATCAGCTCCCAGCCGGCCAGTTTCTTCTGCTCCCGCTGCTTTTATTTTTATAGTTCCGTAATCAGATTTTCCAACAGCCCTGATGGAATTTTTAGTGTTGTTATTTAATTCGTATTGATTAAGCTCATTTTGCTTTATTACATTCAGATTATCATTACTATTATCTGCTTCAGCCTCTACGTCAACTGCTGAAAGTGGCATTTTAACAGTACTTCTTTCTTCGGTTGAGTCATAAACAGCAACCATTTTATCCCACTCAATTCGCCCGTAAAAATCAGTATCTCTCGGATCATTCAAATCTTTATATTTCCATCCGGCAAGTTTTTTCATATTTTTTCCGTCACTATCCATTAGCCAGACACTTTTTTCGCCGCTAGTATTTACTCTGGTAAACAAAATATAGTTATTATCCTTAAGAAATCCCGGTGCTTCAGAACGGTACGAACCATCATTTGTCAGCGGGTACAGCTTTCCCTCGGTTCTGAGATAGAGCTGTCTGGCTGCAATAGAAGATATCTGTTTTTTATAATCATCTGCCGGCTTTGCTGCAGGTGATGCCGAGAAGATCATTCTTTTGCCGTCTGCAGAATAATTTGGTGCAGCCGGAACTTTGTTTCCAATATCGACGCTCTCTGAGGGCAATCCTTTCTGCAGATCAAATAGGGTTATTCTTTTTGCCTCAAACATCATCCTGCTGCCACCGGATATTAATGCAAAGTTGTTTCTGTCCAGATAATTCAGGTTTTCATCATAAGCTAACGCAACAGCATCAAGTTCCAACAGTTTTCCTGATGCAATATCATAAATAGCTGTCCCAACACCATCTGCAGATAAAGAACCGGACTGTGACATTAACCATATAAATATTCTTCCGGAATCCGGTGACCATTTGCCGGCAGCAGGCCTTATACCCATTGAGTCATACTCCGCTGCTGCTGCCTTTATTATCTGCTGACTTTTTTTAGACTTTGTATCATACAGCCAGGTTCCTGCTTTACCCTGATTATTAATACCGCTTGCCACCAAGTCATATGCAAGGAACTGTCCATTTGGAGAAAGCTTTAAATTTATGAATAAAGCATCTTTCTGAGCGGTGACTATTGTTGTTCTTTTTGAATTTGCTGCATTAACAGACACTATTCCGGACTGCTTCAATGAAACATAGAATTCTTCATCTTTTCCAGAACAGAAGGATTCTACACTTTTCGCAAGAGTTCGGGATTTCCTACTTTTGAAGTCAAAGGCATAGAGTGTATCATTCTGCAAATAAGCGACCTCTCTTCCTGTTTCCGAAAAAACCGGCAGGTAAATACCAGAGCCCTTGACCAGCAACACAGGTTTACTTCCGCCAAGGTCAGTTCCGTACAGCCCCTCTTCAGCTGCGTATACTACTTTACTGTTATTAAGCGGAGAAGCGGCTACCACAGCAGCAACAGGATTTGTGGCCCAGCCTGCCAGTACCGTCACAATAAGGCAGCAGGCTATAATCACTGCAGACAGAGTACTTTTTTTATAGCTTAATATATTTCGTATTCTCTTTTTGGTACCTGTTTCACCGAAAGTCATAATTCCCGGATAATCAAGAGTATTTTTTTTACAGGCAAATTCATAAAGGGATTCTGCATAAGCTTTTTTAGCATTTTCCCCAAGAAGCTTAACAACTTTTTCATCGCAGGAGGCTTCCAGGTCTCTCTGTAAAAAAATATAGCTTAACCATATCACAGGATTATACCAATGAAGGCACAATACAAGAAAAGCAAATAACTTTATGAGATTGTCAAATCGTTTAATATGTATCAACTCATGTAAAATAATATGCTGAAAGGACTTATTTTCATAAGTTCCCATAATATCAGGCAAAACAATTTTGGATCGAAAAATTCCAAATACATATGGAGAAGAGATATCTTTACTCTGAAGCAAACTAACCGGTCTTCTCAATGTAATAATTTTTTTACAATCATACAACAATTTTTCATCAAGTAAACTTAAGTTTTTGTTCCTGTTTATTGCAGCAATGTAAATGCCAATATAAATTGCAATCAATACTACAATTCCTCCCAGCCAGATAAAACCTGCCACAGCACTTGGTGATAAAGGATTTTTAACTTCTTGAGGCGCCGCCATATTTTTAACAGGCTCTTCAAATTTAATTGATTCATTGCCGACCGCAACTGTTTGATGTGTATTTATCTGTGTATTATCCGTAATGTCGAGATTTTCCTTCAGGATGTCAGGTATTATATTTACACTGCCGCTTACAGTGTACCCATTACTTTTAATCAGGTTAAATACACTTGTCGGAGATGGAATTGATACTGGTATTGAAAGGCGCAAAAAGACAATTAGCCATAACAGAACAAAGACTGATTTCTTAACACTCCTGCTAAAAATAGCTCTTATCAGTAGAATTACCACTGCAGTAATAGAACCTAACAATCCTAAACTTAAAAATGTATAAAGAAATTGTGTCAGCATGGTAATCTCCTCCCTATTTGCTTTCATCTATCATTTTTTTAATCTCTTCCAGCTCATCTTTCGAAAGCTTTCTGTCACTCAAAAAGCTTGAAATCAGTGCACTTGCAGACCCCTTATAAAATCTTTCGAGAAGTGAATTTGTTTCAGTCCTTCCTACCTGCTCACGGGTCACCAGAGGAAGACATATAAAGTCAGGTTCTTTTCTTTCAACAACCTGCTTCGCTGTAAGGTTTTTAAGAACTGTATAAGTGGTATTCTTTTTCCAGCCATAGGTTTCCGACATATATTCAGCTACAATCTTCGCTGAGGTATACCCCTTATCCCACAAAAATCCCATAACTTTTAACTCGGAGTCGGGTAATCGAATTTCATTCATATTTTATCTCCACTTTTGCAAGAAAATTTATCAAATTTATATGACCATTCTATAAATATAGAATAACATTGACAAAACCATTCTATGCTTATAGAATGGTTTTGTCAATATACAATATGTTCAATTTAAAAATGTAAAATGCGGTTGGTTTATCAATTCCTCGCAATGTCTTTGATCTCAACAAATGGATTTTTATATCTTTGCTTTCCCACAGTCATTTTCCTGAACTGAATTGATTCTTTGGGGCAGTAGTTAACACAGGCATAACACTGTTCGCAGTGATGCAGCCATTTTGGCCGGCTGTTTTCCATCTGAATGTTTTTTACAGGACAGACTTTTTTACACATTCCACATCCATTACACTTTTCATTCACCCAAAAGTCTTTATCG
Source organism: Eubacterium sp. (assembly GCA_029266335.1). Lineage (GTDB taxonomy): Bacteria > Bacillota > Clostridia > Acetivibrionales > DSM-1351 > Ruminiclostridium. The sequence continues at coordinate 9,250 of JAQSXC010000093.1, forward strand.
AATTTATGTAAAAAAACCGAAGCCAACCTATAAATTATTCCCGTTTTTATAATTCCTTCGATAAATGAACCTTTCTCAAGGATTCCGGTTTTTCCTGCTTTAATATAATCAATTATCTCATTCATCTTTATTTCAGCCTGGCAGAAAATCTGCTTTTGTTCCTCAATACTGCTTTGATGCATGCCGATAAAATTGGAGGGCATTTTGACAGAAAATCCAGCTGAAAGCTTCAGTCCTTGTGCCATCAATCTTTTCTGAAATACCTGTAATGCCCCCGACACTGCTCCTCCATTTGTGGCAACTGCAAAAATATACTTATTTTTATTCTCTTTGGAAAGTTTTTTTATAAATTCAGATATTATCAGTGGTATACCCCAAATATACACTGGAAAGACAATTCCTATATTATCAGACAATGGATTGACTTCCCTCTCTGTTGCTTCAGTAACAGAAATCAATTGGATATCTCCCAGTTTATCACCCAAGTCTCTTGCGCATTTTAGAGAATTACCCGTCCCTGTAAAATAATAAATAGTAGTTTTCATTTACTCACCTCAATTCTAAGCTTTTACAACGGATTATTTAGAAATGGCTTCCAATAATCTTAAAAATGTTTCGCGCTCCTGGTCATCCTCAAGCTTTCCAAGAATCCCGGACCAGATTTGCCGCTCTGCAGCTTCATGCAAGGTATTTATCCTGATACCTTCCTCTGTCAATTCCAATCCGAAGGAGCGTCTGTTTCTGGTGCTGACAACACGTCTCATCAGCTGCCTTTTCTCAAGTCTGTCAATTGCACTGGTAAGAGTACTTCCTGCCAGATCAAGATATTCGCTGACTTCCTTAATAATTATTTCAGGTTTCGAGTTTACTATTTTTATAATGCTTAGCTCTGTACTCGTAATACCTTCAGGAAACAAGGCTTCAATATGGGTTTGGAAATTCTTATGGTTTTTTTGAATAGTATGCATAATCTTATCAAGTTTTGCGATTTGCTCAGGATTAATACCACTCATAACTGTATCTCCTTTTACGACGGTTTCATTATATTCGATATCGTATTAATTCTATATCGTATTATATCATTAAAAAAATTTATGTCAATAAATTTGCATAAATTTATAAAAACTACTTTATAGGGTAAAAGTTTAAAATGTGTATATCCTTATCTCTATACTGATCACATGAATCTGTTATCCTTAGCAAAAAATGTTTTTATTGAACTGTTTCAGGATTACTCAGAAGTATTAATTTCTGATGTATTTGTTTAGCAGCTCAACAAGGAATACGCCAACTATTGCAGGAATAATTTGTCCTATGCAGATACTTACTGCAAGAACCTGATATGGAATGTCGAGAAGGTAGGAAAGCCACAGCGGAACCAGGAGACCCGGTCCGAAAACCACAGGTAATACAATCAGCCACTTGTTCCAGTTAAATTTTCTGATAAGCCAGACTGCACCCGAAGTTATCACTCCGGCAATAATTCCGCCAAACATATCAAGAGGTCCAAGTCCTCCCATTATAGTGTTGCTCAAAAAATTAGCCAAACCCAGAGGCAGAATCAGGAATGGGTAAATATAGCTCAGTGAGTAAAGAGAGGTGGCAATCCTTATCTGGTACTGCCCAAAGGCAAAGCCTTGAGAAATAAACATTATTACAACATACAGTGCAATTATTATTGCGGAAATGGTTATCTTTTTAACTGCTTTCATTGTAAGCTCCTTTTCAAATGAATAGTTGGATTTGTCAGATTAATTAAATATGGAGTGCATTTGTCCGGGTTGATCAATCTTAGTGCATTTTGTCCGGGTTAATCAATCTGAGTGCATTTTGTGGAGGTTAATCAACATGGGTTGCAAGAAGTTCTGCGTAGCTGCAACAGCCGATTGCACCGTTAAACTGAGGTTCAGCCAAATGGATTATTTCATCAAAATCACTTTTAAGGTATTGGGTCAATGCTCTGTTTTTGGCCACCCCTCCCGCAAGCACCAGTTTTTTGCCCTTGAATCTTGAGAGCAGGGGGTTCAGTCTTTTATAAAGAGAATAATTTACACCTGCACAAAGCTGTTCTGTTTTAACTCCTTCAGCTATTTTACCTATTAACTCTGACTCTGAAAAAACCGAACAGGTTGAATTAAGCTGAACAGCTCCCTCATAGTGCTGTGACATGTCCTCAAGAGATACTTCCAGAACAGCTGCCATATTTTCAAGGTACCTTCCGCAGGATGCAGCACATTTCTCGTTTAACTCCAGATCTGTCACAAGCCCATTTTCCACCTTAACCACTTTCACATCCTGCCCTCCTATATCCAGAAGTACAAAATCCTTCAGTTTTGTCTGAAACATCGCGCCATAAGCATGTGCCTTTATTTCTGTAATAGCCCTGAAGCTGTTCAAATCGGTATTATTCCTTCCGTAACCGGTTGATACGGCTTTGTCTTGGTTGTACATTCCCAGCCTGCTTACATCCACCTCCAGCTTGCCGTCCCTATATATACAGAAGTTCTTATAAAAAGTCATTGTACTGATTTTTTTCTTTTGAATAATTTGATCACATTCCATCATAACAAGCTTCACTTCTCTGCTGCCCATATCTATTCCCAGTACCCTCATTCAGACACCTCCTTTCAAATCCCAAAGCATATCTAGAAAAGCCTCAAGTCTCAGTTTCGTCCGGGAATCCAGCCGGTTGGACTTATCCCCTTCAATGGTTAAAACGGGTAAATCCAGTTCCTGCTTTATTACGATATCCTCGATTGCTCTGTAGCAGAAAGCCTGTGTATAGTGAATTATTCCATCCAGCTTCCTCACTTTGCTTTGCTGCCTGATCTCCTCCAGTCTGAATTTGAGATTGTACGGGTAGGTGTAATCATAGTACTGATGATATATGGTTTCAGCTGCTATTGACCTTGGAAAGGCAAATTCACGTTGAACCTCATTGTAAACAACCCGAGCATCGAAAGCTTCTACAAAGTCATATAAATCACAGGTCATAGGCGGTACACCTATATAACCCAGGCGGATTGAGTGACTTTTTGGTGCTCTCTGACTTATCTCGGTAATTTTATTCTTTAATAATTTCAGATATTGTTCTGTTTCTCCGTTAAAGTCACTGAGTGAGACTTGATAAAGATGGTTTTCAAAGCCATTGGCCTTGTCAGCGATATATGTGAGTTCATCGATCTCCCTGGCATACTGCCGAAGCTGCTGCAGGTTTTTCCTTACCCCTTCCACCTGCTCCGCAGTTACTCCAAATATATCCATAAATTTATTTATTTCGGCAGTGACATTTTCCACCGTATGATTTGAAGGATAGGAAAAATCATATGTCTTAATTCCTTTTCTCTTTAGCACCTCAAGCAGTGCTTCAGTATTGGAACAGTCACCCTCCAAAACACCCACGATCTCATTTATTCCATATCGCAGGCAGGCTCCATACATACCCTTTATCCATGCACAGGAACTTCTTGGAAAACCGTCCCTTTCAGCTCTCTCAATATCCTCTGCATAAACTGCAGAGGATATAAAAACATTGTTCAGGTCAACAACTCTGTACCCGGCTGCCAGCAGCACCTCAACAGGCACAGTGGTCGTAATTCCTATATTACGCATTTTACACCCCCACAAATTCTTATTTGTCAACAGATAATAAGCAGTCTTTTTCCATGCGCAATAAAGGAGGCAAAGCCACTTTATCCAAAAATGCTGTTTTTTAATACTTCCAGTCCTTAAAATTTACTAAAGGAATTATACTTGGACAATAAAAAAAGGGCATACGCCCTCTATAAACAAAAATAAGCCATCTTCCGATAGCCGGTCCGTAGTTTTGTTTATAGACAGGATGGTTACGAACTGTCTTATTCAGTTGGGTTGATTGTAGCACGGATAAGCAGCTGTAGTCAATATAGTATAATTAACACTGTTTCAACCATGTGGGCTTGCCACACTATTTAACAAATTCAATGCCTGTTACTTTATTTGCTGGTGAAAATGATATTATGCTCCACAAGATTTCTGCATTTTTAAAACCGATTGATACCTTATAATCAGGTTAAATCGACTGAAGCAATATCTCAACTGAGTTAACGAAAATATACACAAAGGTAATTTCACCGCATTGCCTGTACCCACAGTCCATGCCGGGTGCAGTAGGCATAGATCCAGCCTCCGCGCCCCATATACGGGATACTGACATTAGCACTTTGTTCGGGATAAAGTCTTTTCAGCAGAAATGTGTCGTTCCCGACATAAGCAATGAAAGAAATAAAGTGAGACTTATTCATTTCATGCTCTATGGAAATATAGTAGTTAATGTCAATTTCCTCAATGGTCAATTGATGATTTTCCAATTTCTCTTTGGGTGTCAATTGATTCAGTTTTCTTCCGCAGCATGAGACGGAGGACTGGCTGGAACTTGTCAGCACATTGCCGCAAACAGGACAGACATAAAAACGTATTCTGTTAAGATTGCCGCTGTCTCTGGTGTTGGGAGCAAGTCTTCCTTCAAGCATCCTCTGTACGTCTGCACCTAAAACATCAGACAGTTCACTCAGCAGGGAAACATCGGGACAGCCGAAGCCCCTTTCCCATTTGGATACTGTTTTATTGCTTATATTTAACGTATCAGCTATATTTTTTTGCGTCAAGCCTCTTTCCTGACGCAATTGACGTATGAGGTTTCCCACTTTTGTACAATCCAATCAACTCATCTCCTTTACCTATATATTACCATTAATTGCTTAGGCATATTTAAATAATAAAAAGTATTGGCGGAAAACAAAATTCCTTGACCCTTCCACACTTTCAGAATAAAACCGCTTGATATATCACATACAGTATTAAATCATAAATACCTTGCCAGTATCTGCAACAGCCGCAGCGGAAGCTTTTTAAGGTCGGATATATCCATAAAGGATGTTCTGCCATAAAGATCGCTTATAATTTCTTTATCCTGTCCGATAGCGGCAGCAATAAAGGTGATCCCCTTACGCCTGTATTCCCTGAGAGTATTTTTCATATCTTCAGCCGCAAAACTCCCCGTATATTCGTGTACTGCCTTGGGCTGTCCGTCACTGATACTGATAAGCAGCTTTGTCTTTTTGTTTGCTGTCAACAACTTTTCGGAAATTATTCTTAAAGCCATTCCATCCCGGTTATTGCTTCTGCCTTGAATATCCATTAAACAGAATGGGTCCTCAGGGCTTTTTTCTTCAAAATCACTGTATACGAAAACAGACATCTGCTCAAGCCTTGAACGGTCAGAAGTATCTCCGTAAATAAGTATGGGAATATTACACCTGCTGCAAAACTCGTACACTGCCATAGCAGCATATTTTGCAGCCTCTAATCTTCCAAAGGCATTCATGGACGCAGACTCATCAATTCTCAGGGCAACAGCAAGAGAGGCCTCTTCCTCCGGCGGACGCTTTTTTCCAAAATAACGGAAGTCCTGATTTATGATACTGCCGGCATTAAATTTACTGCCATATACATGATGCCTGGCAAAGTCAGCCGAGGTTTCATGTTCCAAAAGCGGCTCAGTTTTTCTTACAAGTTCGTTTATGACAGGCGTCAGTTTTTTTAACCTTCTATAGTATTCTTCAATATAGGCTGGTAATACCTGAGGGCGGTGGACAATAAGTTTAACATCCCGGTGTAATGAACCGGAAACAGCTTCTCTGGCTTCCCGGATAAGCTGTTTCCGGAATTTCTGCTCTGAAAGCTCTGATTTCTCCCAGCTGGGATCAATTTGATGATAAAACGGTTTTCCATTATCTCCGTTATCGGAACTTCTTGTGTTTTGAGCTTCATCTGAAGTTTCACTGGAATGGCCCGCACTGTCGGAGGATTTTCTCAAATTAATGGCAATATCATCATAATCCGAAGCTTTTGTCAGAAAATCTTCTCCCTCATCCCATGTCCGGATTTCCATTACAGCCGAATTCAGTTTTTTTTACTTCCTGATCAGGTTCATTTTGAATTGCACTGCTCAACTCATCAAGTAATCCCTGCGATGCCAGAGTATCTTCCAGGATGGCAATTTCTTCAGGATCGGTAGTAACTTTATAAATCACCTTGTTATACAACGCTTCTCTTGAGTCAGCTCCATTGGCTACTGCATCCGCCCAGTAGAAATAGGAACGCATCCCTGCAACACCTCTGATTGCATTCGCCCTGGCAGATTGATCCAGAAGAATGATTACCTCTGCCATCACAGTCAATATCTTCTGATTTGCATATCCTGTCTTTGCCATGGCGCGTTCCACCATTACCTGCCGAGCCGGCAATTCCATTTTTTCGGCATGCTGGACGCGATCGCGCAGCGCCTCATTAAGCGGCCGGCATCCATTGTATCCTCTGTTTGTTGTGATTACCGCTATGAAATCAGAATGCCTGTGAATGATTTCAGTGGGCAGGTTTATGGTTCCGTCGGGTTCCAGCGCTGAATTCAGAGCCATCAGGACTGCTGCATCCCTGACCACTGTAGGTTCCTGGATCTCCAATATATAACCTTTTTGAAAAGCTCGTACAATCTCAGACGGATAAAATTTGTACTCAACGCTGTCCCTGAGCGGCATTTTCTCCAGAACTTTTACCAGGTTTCTGATTTTATCTTCTGCCTGATCCTGAGTTATACCTGATTCAGCTGAAAGATTTTCAGCTGCTGTGTATAAACTATCACTTTTATACAATACAGATAGAATTTTTTCTTCCTCTTCTCCGGAAAAAAACTTTTGTTCAGGTGAAATGACTGGTAAAATGGCACCAATCACATCTGATTTATCCATATCTGCAAAACAGGTCACTTTTGTGTAGGGCAAACCAAAATTGGCCGATAAAGCCCTGGCCAGCTCAGTTTTACCGGAACCGGCTTCACCTTCAAGCAATATTGTGGATATTTTCATTTCATTACTGTTCCAATTACGCTTTACTTCATCTGAAACCCGGATTTCTTCACTGCTCTCCTTGTGAGAGATCGGCTTTTTCCACACAAGCGCCTGCTCGGCCCGGGTCAAAATTCTATCAGGAGACAGTGTCCATTGCGTTCTCATCTGTCAATACCCCATTTCTTCCAGCAGCCGTGAGAGCACACGGAGCCGCTCACCGATCATTTCGCCCTGCCTGTTAACTGCCAGTGAAAGACCTTGAATATCTGCATCAAGCATTTCATTATCGGTACACATTGTAACAGGCATTACATTTCCTTGTAGACCAATCCGCTCAACACAAGGATTTTCGGGGTCGTACAGCTTCGGAAAACGGTATGCCTCCTGAAAATACTCAAGACTCTGACAGGAGAATATAGCCAGATCTAAAACCTGATGGAGTTCAAGCTCAGCCTGCTCTGTCATTCCTTCCTTTTCGCTGTCTTTCCATACCTTTGCAGAAATTCTTGTACGCTGGCTGTCCTCCTGCTGCTCAACTCCCAGTGAAAGACATTTTATTTGTGAGGCATAAGCATTATAGCCATCTATTTTATCGTAATTTTTTACAACAAGCACAGTATTTTTATTACAGTTCATCTTTAAATCCTCCGGTC
>JAQSXC010000094.1 GCA_029266335.1 Eubacterium sp.
TCATTAATATTTTATGGCCGCTACACGGCTCATGGAGGTTAATATGAACAAAATCAAGTTGTTCTGTATTCCATATGCAGGGGGCTCTGCAGTAACCTATTCAAGATGGAAAAACAAGTTGAATAGATCTATTGAATTGCAACCAGTGGAACTTTCAGGGAGGGGAAGCAGGCTTGGGCAGGTACTCCATCATTCCATGAGTTCAATGGTAGATGATGTATACGATGTGATAAAAGACAGGTTAAATGCACAACCTTATGCCTTGTTTGGGTACAGTATGGGAAGCTGGATTGCATTTGAATTAGCAAAGAAGCTAGAGCAGCATAAGCATCAAAAGCCTGTACATATATTCTTCTCTGCAATGGAAGCCCCCCATATTATAAAAAAAGATGGCTTAACTATACATGAACTTCCTGACGTACAATTCAAGAGCGAAATAGCAAAGTTAGGAGGCACATCCCGGCAAATACTGGAAAATGAGGAGCTTTTTAATCTTTTCCTACCTATTTTGAGGGCTGACTATTCCGTCTTTGAGACCTATAAATTTATTGAAGGGAATAACATGCTGGGCTGTGATATATCAGTACTTTACGGTAAGCATGATACAATTCCGCTACAGGATATTTTTGAATGGAAAATGTATTCCAATGGTAAATGTAAACTGTATGAATTCGACAACGGACATTTTTTCATCAATGATGAATCAGAAAAAATTATTGATATTGTTAACAGTACGCTTGCTCACACATCGCATTTAGATTTTCTTGGAGGTATGACAGAATGGAAAATATCGTACTAATATTTCCTGGACAAGGATCGCAGTATGTCGGAATGGGGCGTGAATTATATGAGAATTTTGATACGGTTAGGGATACGTTTGAGGAAGCAAATGATGTGTTGGGTTTTGACATTAAGAGGATGTGTTTTCAAGGAAATATGGAAGAACTGACCATGACGCACAATACCCAGCCTTCATTGCTTACAGTCAGTGTTGCTATGTTCGGTGTTTATATGAATATTTTTGGTGTGGCGCCTGCTTACCTGGCAGGCCATAGTCTTGGAGAAATCTCAGCACTTACGTGCTGTGGAGCAATCAAATTTGATGATGCCCTTCGAATAGTGAGACAAAGAGGAATCTTCATGCAGGAGGCCGCCTTGCAAGGAACAGGTGCTATGCTGGCCATAACCGGAATAGATATGGATAGCGTTAAGGAAGAATGCCAGAAAGTTAACATGGAAACCGAAGTGGCAAGCATTGCATGCTATAACTCTCCAAAGCAAATCGTCATTTCTGGACATATATCTGCATTGAAAAAAGCTGAGAATAGCTTGGCACAAAGAGGTGCACGCGTGACACCGCTAAAAGTAAGTGCTCCTTTTCACTGTGCCATGATGCAGCCGGCAGCCGATAAACTGAATGAAGAGCTTAAGAAATATAAATATAGTGCGCTGGCATGGCCAGTGGTATCCAATGTCAGTGCAACTCCGTACAAAAGCAAAGATCAGATAATAGAGTATCTGACACAGCAAATGACGTATCCGGTAAGATGGCATGAATCAATGGAATATGTAATAGAACATGGTGGTGAAGCTGCTGTAGAGATAGGACCCGGGGAGATATTGGGAAACCTGCTTAAGAACAATTTCAAGAATTTTAATACATATTCATTTGACAGGAATGAAGACAGGGAGAGATTAAAAGGCATAATTACTTCAAATACAAAACGTGAATGTGAGTCAAAAATCATGTTGATGGCAAAATGCCTGGCAATTGCAGTTTGTGTTCGGAACAGGAACTGGAATAATGAGAATTATCAAAAGGGGGTAGTTGAGCCCTATGAGAGAATTAAAAGGCTGTACGAAGAAATAATGGCACTTGAGAAGGAACCTTCAATTAATGAAGTAAGAGAAGCTCTGGATATGTTAAAATCCGTATTTATAACAAAAAATGTTCCGGTTTATGAACAGGAACAAAGGATTGAACAAATTAGGCTACTGTCAAAAGAGGCCGGAGTTGATAGGTTGCTTTAAGTTAAGAGCATGATTGAATTTACTGCCACTTAAAAAATTTTATAAGCCATAGATATAATATGGTAGGGTTAAGTATTGCCTGTCGATGTAAAATATTAACTTATAAAGTATTATAACTAAAATATGTTAAATAAATACAAAAACATTGCAAAACAACATTGAAATTATGTGGGGGGTAGAACATGAACGAGTCAGTAGAGGGATCAATTTTGTACGATTCCGGTATAAATATTGCCGTTATTGGAATGGCTGGAAAGTTTCCTGGTGCAGAGAATATACATGAGTTCTGGAGTAATTTGTGCAAAGGCCAGGAAAGTGTTTGTTTTTTTACAGATGAAGAACTTAAAGCATCAGGAGTATCGGATGAGACCATTATGAATCCCAACTATGTTAAAGCATCGCCTGTGCTTAAAAACATAGACCTTTTTGATTCAGATTTTTTTGGATATACCGGAAATGAAGCCGATCTTATTGATCCTCAGCAAAGACTGCTTCTTGAATGTGCATGGTCTGCCATGGAAGATGCAGGGTATGTACCCGACAGTAAAAATGCAGATATGGTTGGTGTTTTTGTTGGAAGTAAGGTAAATACTTATTTTTTTAATAATATACTAAGCAATTCACATTTCTTATTACCAGAGAACATCATGCAAGTATTTTTGAGTAATGGAGACTTTGCTCTGTCATCAAGGGTTTCATATAAGTTTGGCTTTAAAGGACCAAGCTACACGGTACAGTCAGCTTGTTCAACGTCACTGTCTGCAATCCATCTTGCATGCCAAAGTCTTTTATTAGGTGAAAGCAAATTGTGCATTGCCGGGGGAGTTTCTATTAGTGTTCCTCATAACGTGGGATACCACTACCAGCATGGAGGAATTCTGTCCAATGATGGGCACTCCAGGCCATTTGATGCAAAAGCCGGAGGAATTGTTTTTGGAAGCGGAATTGGTGTCGTAATACTAAAACGGTTGGATGAAGCGATAGAGGATGGAGACAGGGTTTATGCTGTTATTAAAGGTACGGCTGTAAATAATGATGGTTCATTGAAATCTTCATTTACGTCGCCGAGTGTTGAAGGCGTTACAAATGTTGTTCTTGAAGCGCTTGCATGCTCTGGTATAAATGCAGATACAATTTCATATGTGGAAGCTCATGGCTCGGGAACTATTCTTAGCGACTCAATTGAAGTGATGGCATTGTCAGAGGCATTCGAATATGACACCGATAAAAAGCAATATTGCTATTTAGGTTCTGTAAAGGGGAATGTCGGGCATCTTGAAAACGCATCGGGGATAGCAGGTTTTATAAAAACAGTGCTTTCGCTGTACCATAAGCGTTTACCTGCAACCATTAACTTTGATAAATCCAGTCCCGATATAAATTTGGATAATTCACCCTTCATAATAAACAAAGAACTTACTGAATGGCAAAAGGGTGGTTCCCCAAGAAGGGCAGCTGTCAATTCATTCGGGTTTGGCGGAACAAATGCACATATTATTCTCGAAGAAGCTCCCGCAATTACAAGCAGTGCCGGCATTGGTCAGAAAAGAGTTTTCCTGATTTCGGCAAAAACCACATCTGCGTTGCTTTCCATGGCATCGGAACTTCTCAGCTTTTTCAGCAATAATCCAAATATTGATTTAGACGACACAGCTTACACATTATGTGTGGGCAGAAAATTTTTTGAGCATAGATTCTCTTTTACAGCATGGTGCGTGGAGGAGGCTTGCAGCAAGCTACAGGGTTTTATAGACACAGCCGCTGAGGGAGATGTTTGTCCAAGGAAAAAGGTGGTGTTTAACTTCTGTGATTTCAGCAATGATTTTAATATAACTGAGGAGCTGTATGAAACTGAACCGCTGCTCAGAGAGAAGCTGTATATAAATACCGAGCTTTATAAACAAAATTATGATAAGGATTTTAGCCTGCTTACCGGCTCAAACGCAAATCAGAAAAATAAAAGAATTGCTTTGTTTATATATCAGTATTCTTTCGCCCGATTTCTGCTTGAGCTGGGTATCGTGCCTCACGAAACAATTTCGGCAGGGATTGGCGGATATGCAAAAAGCTGTTTATCGGGTGAACGAGAGTTTAAAGATATTCTGGAGCTGCTGTATACTGAACCATTGGATTCTAAGGAAGAAATTAACTCTTTAATCAGCAGCCAAACAGGTAATGAAATGTGTACCATCCTTATCCCGAATAATTCAGCAGGTGTTTGCAGTGTAAATCCTGTTACAGAGATGATCGCAAAGCTCTGGGAAAATGGTTGTAACATTAATTTTGATAAATGTTATAAAAATGATAAAAGATCTCGAGTTTCCCTTCCAACCTACCCCTTTGAAGGCAAAAGGCACTGGATTGAACACCAGGAAATGCCTGCAAACATAAATTCTGATGGAAAAGATTCTGCTTCAGTCTATTATGCCGGAAGCAAAAAAAAGCAAAGATACCTGGATGATGAGTATATTGCGCCTAACTCGGATGAAGAAAAAAAGCTGTGCAGTATGTGGGAAAACGTTCTCGGTATCAGTCCAGTCGGAGTGTACGATGATTTCTTCAAAATGGGAGGCCATTCTATCCTGGCAATGCAAATCGTAACGGAGGTATGGAAAAGCTTTGGCATTGAGCTTCCCATAAAAGAACTATCCGGTTTATCCACAGTGAGAAAAATGGCTGAAAGAATTGAAAACCTAAGAACTGATGATGGGAATAACGAATCCTTGCTTGGTTTTCTAAACTTAATGGATATTGAAACCTGCCAAGACGATAAATATAAGCCATTTCCTCTGACAAATATTCAGGAAGCATATTGGGTTGGAAGAAACAGTGAACTGGAAATGGGGAATATTTCAACTCATTCTTATATTGAATACGAGCTGCATGATTTCAGTGTTGAAAAATTTGAGAAGGCAGTCCATGAACTGATAAAACGCCATGAAGCGTTGAGAACTGTTATTGATGAAAATGGGCTTCAAAGAGTGCTCAAGGAAACAGAGCCCTATAAAATTGAAGTTGTCAATTTACGGGATATGGTTTTCGAGGAAGCAGAGCCCTATATACATAAAATCAGAAATGCTATGTCTCACCAGGTTTTTGATACAACTAGATGGCCGCTTTTCGACATAAAAGCGATTCTTCTGGACAATAGTGCTGCAAGGCTTCATATTAGCATTGACCTTATATTGGCGGATGTCTTGAGTCTTATGATATTATCCAGGGAAGCAGGCTTAATGTATAACAATTCCCATGCTTTATTAAAACCTATAGGTTTTTCATTCCGGGATTATATAATCAATGAACAAAAATTGAAGAATACTTCAATTTACATAAAATCATGTGAATACTGGAAAAACAGGCTGGACACCATACCTAATTCCCCGGCATTACCTCTGAAAATTGATACAATGAAACTTGAAAAGCCCAGTTTTACCAGACGGTGTGGGTCGCTGGAGGAACAGAAGTGGAGCAGGATAAAAAAAAGGTGTGCTGCTGAAGGACTAACCCCTTCAACCTTTGTCGCTTCAGTCTTTGCTGAAGTATTGGCATTATATAGTCAAGAACCCTGTTTTACCATAAACCTGACTATGTTCATGCGCATTCCTTTCCATGAGGATATTAACAGTGTTGTTGGAGATTTCACAACGGTTAATCTTTTAGCCGTTGACTCAAGGGACGGACAAACCTTTCTGAAAAGAGCCAAAACAATACAGGAAAGATTGCTGACTGATCTTGATAACAGGTACTACAGCGGTGTAAATGTAATAAGGGATCTTGCAGTAAAATATGGCAGTTCTAATAAAGCCAGAATGCCCATTGTTTTTACCAGTATGCTCAATTATTCTTTCGATGACGAAGCCGGGGGCTTTTTCACCGGTGAAGGCAAAGAAATATTCAGTATTACACAGACTTCACAGGTGTGGCTTGACCATGTGGCAAAAGAGCAAAAAGGTTCACTTGAATTTAGCTGGGATGCCGTTGAGGAAATTTTCCCCGATGGTTTCCTGGATGATATGTTTGAAACGTATAAAGAACTTTTAGATTCACTTTCCAAAGACGATAACATTTGGGACAAAATCAGCCGGAACATCTCCCGCATAAGCGAAAGACAGCTTCAAACCATAGAACAAACCAACAATACCGAGACAGCTGCTAGTGGTGAGTTACTCCATACCATGTTTATAAAGCAGGCAAAATCATATCCGGACAGGGTTGCGGTCATTTCAGAAAGTACAGTTCTCTCCTATGGCAGATTATACAATATAGCGGCTGACATAGGGTTGAAAATTTCTTCACTTGGCGCACAACCCAATAAACTTGTTGCTATTGTGATGGACAAGGGCTGGGAACAGATTGCGGCCTCCATCGGAACACTGTTCGGTGGGGCAGCATATCTTCCGGTGTCAGCGGATTTCCCGGAACAAAGAATCCTTGAAATTATTAAACTTGGAAAGGCTAACATAGTTTTGACACAACCCCACCTGAAAGAGACTATAAATTGGCCCGGTGATGTCAACGTCATTGAGATTAACGAGGGCATGGGACGCTCCAATGCCAGTTTTTATGAGCCTTCAGCAGTGAATACCCCCGAAGACCTGGCCTATGTTATCTTCACATCAGGCTCCACCGGTACACCAAAAGGCGTTATGATTGACCACCGAGGAGCAATAAACACTATTATTGATATCATCTCGAAATTTGGTGTAGGTCCGGATGATAAGGTGCTTGCCCTTTCGTCACTCTCTTTTGATCTCTCCGTATACGATATATTCGGAATTCTTGCAACAGGTGCTTCTGTGGTAGTGCCACCGTCATTGGCAAAGAGGGATCCTGAAGCCTGGGTACAGCTTATGGAAAAACATCATGTAACAATATGGAATTCAGTACCGGCCTTAATACAAATTTTAGTGGAATATCTTTCGGGAAGAAAGAAAAAGCTTCCGGATTCTATGAGGCTTGTCCTTCTAAGCGGGGATTGGATTCCGTTAAAACTTGCCGAACAGCTGATAAATTCAAATAAAAACATCAGATTTATCAGTCTTGGAGGTGCAACTGAAGCTTCAATATGGTCTATTTATTATCCAATTGAGCACATAGATGAAGCATGGAGCAGTATTCCTTACGGTAAGCCGCTTTCCAACCAGAGGGTATATGTGTTGAATAACCAACTAAGACACTGTCCCTGCTGGGTTACAGGCGATATATATATATCCGGTTACGGTCTGGCACTCGGATACTGGGATGATCCCGAAAAGACATCCAAACGATTTATAACCAATCCCCACTCCGGCGAGAGGATGTACAAAACAGGAGATTTAGGCCGTTACATACCGGATGGAAATATCGAATTTTTGGGGAGAGAAGACGGGCAGGTAAAAATCCAAGGGTACAGAATAGAACTGGGAGAAGTGGAGACAGCTGTTTTAAGCTGCCCCATGGTAGAAGCAGCGATAGCGAAGGTTGTCGGCAATAGCCTGGATGAGCGAAGAATAGTTTGCTATTTTGTACCCAAAAAACCGCAAAACTTTGATTCGAGTCAAAACAGAAGTCATGTAAACAGTAGTGGATCGGGGGGGGAATCCTCAGATAAAGATAATATTGGATGGGCAGCAGATCAGATTAAGAAACATGTAAAAGAAAAGCTACCTGAATACATGTGCCCGGCGACATTTATTGAGATTGACAAAATACCTCTGACTGCAAATGGTAAAGTGGATCGGAAGGCACTTCCCGATCTGGTGCAGATAACCTCAAAACCACTAGATGAAAGTAATGTGCCTGAAACAGAACTGGAAGAAAAAGTTGTTACAATCTGGAAGGAAATTCTTGGAGTTGAACAGGTAAGTGTGAATGAAAGCTTTTTTGAAATGGGCGGCAATTCCGTTCACTTAATCAGAGCTCTCAATAAATTGAAAGAAATTATTGACGGTGAAATCGAAGTTGTAAAGTTGTTTGAGTATCCCACAATTCGCCTCTGGTGCAAATATATGAGTTCCAATATGACGGAAGAGAACTCAGTGCTGGAAAACGGGAGCAGCAGAGCAGAAACAAAAAAGGCCCACCATAATAGAAGAAGGCAGGCCAGACAGGTATTCTAAAGGTTTATCAAGTTTTAAAAGTATAACAAAGGGGGATTTTAGAATATGGAAAGTAAGACTTTTGAACTGCTGTCGCAGCTTGGCAGAAAAAGTATTAACATTCAGCTTGACGGCGATAAAATGCGTGTTACTGCTCCTGATGGTGCTTTGACAGTAGAATTGAGGGAACAACTGGCAGAGCATAAGTTGGAAATAATTGAATTTTTAAAGAACATGAAGACTAACACTCATTTTGAGCCGCTTGTTCACGATGAAAGCAGTCTTTATGACCCATTCGGCATGACGGACATTCAGCAGGCCTATTGGCTCGGAAGGTCATCAGACTTTGAAATGGGAAATATTTCGACACATATGTATCATGAGTATGAAAGCATAGGACTAGACATTGACCGTCTGGAGAAGGCATGGCAAAAACTTATACAGAGGCATGACATGCTAAGGGCGATAATCAGGCCGGATGGTCAGCAGCAGATTTTAAAGGAGGTTCCACTGTACAAGCTGAAAAGGCTTAACCTTAAAGGAACAGAAAAGGACTATGCTGAGAAGAAGCTGCAGGATGTACGGGATGAACTATCACACCAGGTACTCCCCAGTGATACATGGCCCTTGTTTGATATCCGGGCTACATCACTTGATAACAATATAGTAAGACTGCACGTAAGCATAGATCTATTAATTGCTGACGCTAGAAGCTGCCAGCTTCTGATATGGGAATTGGCTCAATTGTATATGGAGCCCGACAAAAAGCTTCCACCGATAAATATTTCTTTCAGAGACTGCATTATTGGTTCTGAGGAGATTGAAAAATCCGATTTGTTCCAAAGGTCTCTTAAATACTGGAAGCAGAGGGCTGCCAGTATTGCGCACGGGCCAGTGCTCCCATTGGCTGTAAATCCTAAGGCCATAACCAAACCTCATTTTGTAAGAAAGTCCAGAAAAATTGCCTCAGAAACCTGGAATAGAATAAAAGAGACAAGCACAAAACATGGAATAACCCCTTCAACTGCACTAATGACCGCGTTTGCTCATGTTCTTTCAACCTGGAGCAAAAAACCTGTGTTTTCTCTGAACCTTACTTTGTTTAACAGAATTCCCAGACATGAAGCTATTAATAATGTCGTTGGAGATTTTACATCTCTGACATTACTTGAAATTGACAATTCTAAAGAAATTCCTTTTATAGAAAGAGCCCACCGCGTTCAGGAAAGAATGTGGCAGGATTTGGATCACAGGCATGTAAGCGGTATAAGAGTAATGCGTGAAATGGCGCAAATTGCTGGAACCAGGGAAGGCATAAGCATGCCTGTCGTATTTACAAGTGAAATTGACAGCCTTGAACAGGATATTTTCATTTCTGGTGAGGATGAAATGGATGTTAGTGTTATGGGCATCGGAAAGGAAATATATGCAATCAGCCAGACTCCTCAGGTTTGGATTGACCATCAGGTGTTTGAACAAAGGGGAGTATTGACATACAACTGGGATGTCGCCATTGACTTGTTCCCGGAAGGCATGATTGATAATGCATTTGATGCTTACTATTCATTTATAATGAAGCTGTCTGAAAGTGAAGATGTTTGGAACCTGACTCCCTTTCAAATCATGGACAAAAAAGAAGGATTCATTGAAGATTCATTTGAGGAGGCACCTCTGTCTAATGAGATGCTCCACACTCTCTTTTTAAAGCAGGTCATTAAGAAGCCTGAAAATACCGCAGTCGTTTCAGGAAATAGAAGCTTAACCTATGAAGAGGTATACAGATTGTCCAGCCAATTGGCAGATATCCTTAAAAAAAAGGGTGCTGAAGTAAATAAACCAGTTGCGGTTGTTGTGGAGAAATCCTGGCAACAGGTAGTAGCAGTTTTGGGAGTTCTGCTCTCTGGTGCGGCTTATTTGCCTATATCCTCCGAAGTCCCGAGGGATAGGCTGGACAATATATTAAAACACGCAGGAGTCTCTATTATTGTCACAAACTCCAATACAAAAGAGAAGTTTAATTTAAGTGATATAGAAGCTGTTTGCATTGATGGGCTCGAAACGGAAGCTTATGCATCCGTGATGACTGAAATACTTCAAAAACCTGGAGATCTGGCATACATTATCTATACCTCCGGTTCTACCGGTCAACCCAAAGGTGTTATGATTGACCACCGTGGTGCCGTTAATACAATCCTGGATGTAAACTCAAGGTTTGGTATATCTGATAAGGATAGTGCTCTTGCTGTTTCTGCGCTGGGATTTGACCTTTCTGTATATGATATTTTTGGAATGCTGGCTTCCGGCGGTAAAATAGTTATCCCTGACGAAGCAGAAAGGCTTGACCCGGCAAAGTGGAATGAACTGGTTACTGAACATGGAGTAACTGTATGGAATACCGTCCCTGCACTGATGGAGATGTATGTTGAGTACTGTGAGGGAGAAAAGATTTACCTGCCTCATTCCTTAAGGCTCGCACTTTTAAGCGGAGACTGGATTCCACTGAACCTTGCCGATAGGATAAAGGCTCGTGCGAATGATATCAGGGTTATAAGTCTTGGAGGGGCAACAGAAGGATCAATTTGGTCAATATTGTACCCTATAGATAAAGTTGATTTGCAATGGAAGAGCATACCTTATGGAAAAGCAATGAAAAACCAGAGAATGCTTGTTTTGGATCACCTGTTGGAGCACCGCCCCGTTTGGGTTCCCGGGGAAATATACATTGGGGGTGTAGGAGTCGCTAAAGGTTACTGGATGGATGATCAAAGAACCAAAGAAAGTTTTATTACTCATCCCGTTACAGGAGAGTACTTTTATAAAACAGGTGACCTTGGAAGATATATGCCAGATGGGAATATTGAATTTCTTGGCAGAGAAGACACTCAGGTTAAAATAGGCGGGCACAGGATAGAACTTGGAGAAATTGAAAGTGTTTTTGGCAGCCACCCGGATATCAAGAGCTGCGTTGTAACGGTCAGCGGTGAAGGAACACAGCGTAATAAAAGGCTTATAGCCTATTATGTTGCTGAAAATACATCGGTTGAAATTGATGATCTGAAAAAATATATAACTGAAAAGCTCCCTAATTATATGGTGCCTGCAGTGTTCCAAAAGCTCACTTCAATGCCGCTTTCAGCAAATGGAAAAATTGACAGGAAGGCAATGCCTGATGTTGATATAAAAGTTTCAGACTCTGAAAAAACTTATGTTGCGCCACGTACAAGCTTTGAAAAAGAAGTTGCTAGAATTCTCGCAGAGGAAATCGGCTGCGAACGTGTAGGTATAACAGATAATTTTTTTGAGCTTGGTGGAGATTCAATCCTTGCAGTCAAATTTTTATTAAGGATTAAGCAGGAAACAAATGTTGTAATCCCAGTTAAAATGCTGTTTGAAAATAGCACAATACAGGAACTGGCCGCCTCAGTAAATATCGAACCGAATATTAAAAGCAGCGAGGCTGAGCTGCCGGTTATAAAGCCCAATAGGAAAGAAGCCCACAAACCGTTCCCGCTGACAGGGCTTCAGCAGGCATATTTGGTAGGACGCAGTGATGCCGTTGCAATGGGAAATGTGGCGTGCCATACCTATGAAGAAATAGATGCTTACGAATATGACCTGAAAAGATTTGAAAAGGCATGGAACAAACTTATAAAGAGACATGATGTTTTAAGAACGGTCATACTTCATGACGGAATGCAAAAGGTACTTGAGGATATTCCGGAATATGAGATCCCGGTTCTTGACATGCAAGGCAGTCCGGAAGATAAAGTTAACAAGGAGCTGCTGAATATTCGGGAAAGAATGTCCCATCAGGTTATAGATATTCATACATGGCCTTTGTTTGAAATTCTGGCCACCAAGCTCGATAACGGGATTACAAGGCTTCATATCAGTATTGACGCCATGATAGCAGATGCTTGGAGTGTAGGTATCCTGACCAGGGAAGTAAGTGATCTTTACAGAAACGAAAATCTGGAACTGGAACCTCTTGAGATTTCTTTCAGAGATTATGTCGTAAATGAACATTCTTTAAAAGATACAGAAGTATATAAAAGTTCACTGAAATATTGGCTGGACAGGCTTCCTGATTTTCCTCCGGCGCCACAGTTACCACTAAAGACAAATTTTGAATCAATAAAAAGGCCTGAGTTTGTGAGAAGAAGGACAGAACTTGATCCTGACACATGGAGAAGGCTAAAAGCCAACGCAAGCAAGGTGGGAATAACACCTGCAGGTATCATGCTGTCTGCCTTTTCCGAAATACTGACTATATGGAACACTTTAAACAGGTTTGTAATAAACGTACCCCAGTTTAACAGATTACCGCTTCACCAGCAGGTTGACAATCTAGTGGGCGAATTCGCATCATTCTATCTGCTTGAAGTAAATAACCAGGTGAAAGATACTTTTGCTGAGAGAGCAAGACGTGTTCAGAACCAGTTGTGGGAGGATATGAATAATTGCTATGTAAGCGGAGTTCAGGTAGTAAGGGAATTGACAAAAGTCCAGGGCGGACTGCCGAATGTAGCAATGCCCATTGTATTTACAAGCACAATAGGGCTTATAAATCATGAAGAAAGCTCGCTTCTTGAGGGTATTGGCAATATTGTGTACAGCATATCACAAACGCCTCAGGTATGGCTGGATTGCCAGGTAGGTGAAAAGGGCGACGGATTACTTTTCAACTGGGACGCGGTAGATGAACTATTCCCTGACGGACTGCTGGATGATATGTTTGACGCATATAGAAATCTACTGGATCTATTGGCTCAAAACCCGGATGCCTGGCTTTTTGAGGAATTCAGGCTAATACCTGAAAAGCAGTTGAGTGAGAGAGAGTCTGCTAATTCGTACACTATGGAAGTACCTGATGTGCTGCTGCATAAAATGTTTGAAGAAGCTGCTGCGGCATATCCGCATAGAAATGCAGTCATATCCGCAACAAGAACGCTGGACTATGAGGAGCTTAACAGTATAACCAACAGACTTGCGAAAAAACTTATTGAACTTGGGGCTCAACCTGACAAGCTTGTTGCTATTGTTATGGATAAAGGGTGGGAGCAGATTGCAGCTGTCATGGCCATACTAAAGTCGGGTGCTGCATGTGTTCCTATAGATGCCGATTCACCTTCGGACAGACTTTTATATCTGATCGAGAACAGTCAGGCAGAAATAATATTAACTCAATCATCGCTGAATAAGACTTTGAAGTGGCCGGAAAATAAAATACGGTTGGAGGTAGATACCATTGATTTGAGTGGAATGGCTGAAGAAAACCTGCCTCAACTCCAAAATCAGGATAATCTGGCTTACGTTATATATACCTCCGGGTCAACAGGATTGCCAAAAGGGGTTATGATCTCTCATAAAAATGTTGTCAATGTGGTTCTTTATACAAACAGAGAACTAAATATAACCTGCAAGGACAAAGCAATACATCTGACACCGCTGCATCATGACTTGGCAATGTATGATATTTTTGGAATACTGGCAGCCGGGGGTGCGTTGGTTATTCCAGATGCCTCCCTTAAGAAGGATCCGAAACATTGGTCGGATATCATGATGCGGGAAAATGTTACTTTTTGGAATACAGTACCTGCAATGATGGAAATGCTTATAACTTTTGTGCAGGGTAGGGAGGGCTTAGTTCCGTCATCCTTCAGACAGGTTATACTTGGCGGCGACTGGGTACCGCTGTATATTCCCGACAAACTCAGAGAGCTTGTTCCGAATATAAATATATTAAGTATCGGAGGACCTACTGAAACAACCATATGGAACATATGGCACAGGATCGGCAGCATTGATCCTGTATGGAAAAGTATTCCGTATGGAAAGCCGATTGCAAATTCAAAGTATTTTGTTCTGGATCATCTTCTTAGAGACAAACCATGCTATGTTAGCGGTGAGATGTATTGCTCAGGTATTCAGGTAAGCAGTGGCTACTGGAAAGATGAAGAAAAGACAGCAAAAAGCTTTATTGTCCATCCTTTGTCAGGGGAGCGTATCTATAAAACAGGTGACCTGGGGAGATATATGCCGGATGGAAATATTGAATTTATTGGACGCGCTGATTTCCAGGTGAAAATAAATGGTGTCAGAATAGAACTCGGAGAAATTGAGTCTGCTATTTCAAAATTGCCTGATGTCAAAGCGTGTATAGTAAATGTGGCCGGAGAAGGAAATGCCAGAAGACTGGTAGGCTATATTGTGACAGAAAATGCAGAAAATCCGAGTGATACCGGGAGGGGAGAAGTGGATTCGCTTACAGAGAACCTAACCTCCGAAGGGATTATAGCGGATCCTATTGAAAGGCTTGAATTCAAGCAAAAACATATAGCAATTAAAAACTATAAAAACAAAGCTGCTATTCAACTGACAGGTACTTTAAAGGAAGATTCTATAAACCCATATATTGAAAGAAGAAGCTACAGAAATTTTGAAAAAGAGCTTTTAAAGTTAGAGGATTTCGGAAAATTCCTTGCAACCACTTCCAAAGTGGATTTTGAGGGGATGCCTTTCCCTAAATACCGTTACGCATCGGCCGGAGGGCTATATCCTGTACAAACATATGTAGTTGTTAAGCCGGAAAGGATAGAGGGCTTGCAAGGCGGTGCCTACTATTATAACCCATATGAAAATAAGCTGTATCTGGTAACACAGTTTGAACAGCTGGCTTCCGACATATTCCCGCCTGGGAACAAGGATATATATGAGGAGGCGGCGTTTGCAACATTTCTGATAGCCGATTTGGATGCCATAAAACCCATGTATGGAAGCCTTACTAACAATTTTTGCCTTATCGAAGCCGGTATTATTACCCAATTGCTTGAGATGGCTTCCATTGAATGCGGGATAGGTTTATGCCAGATCGGAAGTGTTGGCTTCGACAAACTAAGGCCTTTGTTTGAGCTCTCAGACAGCCAGATATATCTGCATTGTATTCTCGGTGGAAAAACCGACAACAAAGCCGACAAAATGGAAGCCTTGATGAAGGACTGGGGAGGCTACAAGCTTTCACTGGGACATAAGGAAAAAGCCGGGGACTTTGTTGAAGGGATAAAAAATATGTTGGCCGACATACTTCCGACCAATATGATTCCTTCCGACTATATTGTGATGAAAGAATTCCCGTTGACAGCAAACGGGAAAATCGACAGAACTGCTCTATCACTTATGGTGGATATGCAAAAACAGGAGAAGAATTTTGTCGCACCATCAACACCGATTGAGAAAAAGCTGGCAGAAGTTCTTTGCCAAAGCCTTAGACAGGAAAATATAAGCGTTCTTGACAACCTGTTTGAACTGGGAGCTGATTCACTGATGGCAATACAGCTCATTTCTCAGGTCAGGCAGATATTTAAGATAGAACTGCCGTTAAAGCAGCTTTTTGCAGCACCAACTGTAAAGGGAATTGCAAAAGAAATAGAATTGCTGGGAGGACAGGCGGATGAATCTTCACAAGAGGAATTCGGAAGATTTAACAACAATCTTACTGAACTTATAAATGACCCGGAAAATAGGTATGAACCATTTCCTCTGACAGATGTACAGCAGGCATACTGGGTCGGAAGAAACTCATTTGTTGAACTGGGTAACATCGCTACCCATGTTTATATGGAAATGGAACAGAAAAATTTTGACCTGGATAGATTCCAATGGGCATGGCGTCAAATAATTCAGAGGCATGAAATGTTGAGGGCTGTAGTTCGAAATGACGGGCAGCAGCAAATTCTCGAGGCTGTTCCGGAGTATATTGTCGAAGTTCTTGATTTGAGCGGAATAAACCAGGAAGAAGCGGCTGTGAAGCTTGATGAAATAAGGGAAAGAATGTCTCACCAAGTATTGCCTGCTGATAAGTGGCCTTTGTTTGAGATAAAAGCGACAAAACTGAGAAATGGAAAAATACGGCTCCATGTAAGTATGGACTTGCTTATAAGTGATGTATGGAGCGCGAGGATTATTTCGAGGGAAATAACTCAGTTGTATCTAACCGGTGAGCAACTTACTCCTCTTGAGTTATCCTTCAGAGATTATGTCATAGCCGACACAAAGCTTAGAAAAACAGAAATCTATAATAAATCGCTTGAATACTGGAGAAAGCGTCTGAGCAAGCTTCCTCCTGCACCGATGCTTCCTCTTGCAAAAAATCCTGCTGAGCTTACAAAGCCAAGATTTGAAAGAAGGATTGCAAGTATTGAAAAAGAACGGTGGGATAAACTCAAAAACTATTCTACAACTGCAGGGATTACACAGTCCGGTATGTTGGTTGCGGCATACGCTGAGATCCTGGCGTCATGGAGCAAAAATCCAAGATTTACGCTTAATCTGACCCTATTCAACAGGCTGCCGTTTGCTCCACAGGTTAAT
>JAQSXC010000306.1 GCA_029266335.1 Eubacterium sp.
CCTTTTGTTTGCTCCGGTGACCATGTTGTAGCTGCCACGCAGAGATTCATCAAAAAGAATATCTATATTTTCGTCATCCAACCCCTGGGTACCTATAAATCCGAAGCAGATTCCGCTATTGTCCTCCACTCTTTCATCATATGGAAATACGTTGGCCTTTAGAATTCTTTTAAGCTTAGCTTCATTAACCTGCAGATCTCCTCGTATGAATACAACCAGTGGCTTTTTGCTGTTTTCTACAGCAAACACGGCAGCTTTTATCAGGTTTGAAGGAGCAACCTTTAGAAAATCACTTAAATCATCTATGCTCTGTAAATCCGGAGTATATATTTCCTCAATTTGCTGACTTTCGCCGGTATTCTGGTCATTTTGCTCATAGGCATGGGGAATTACTGATGCAGCCACCTCCATGTTTGCCCTGTAATCACAGCTGCTGCATACAATGACCGAATCCTCACCCGAATCGGCAAGCAGCATATATTCATGTGCCATCCTGCCTCCCATCATTCCTGTATCCGAAGCTACCGATACTACCTGGGGAAGCCCTGCTCTTTCAAATATCCTGTAATAGGAGTCGTAAACCTGCCCGTAATATTGTTCCAGATCCTCCTGCGAGGTGTGGAAGGAGTAAGCATCCTTCATTGTAAATTCTCTGACACGGATGAGGCCGCCTCTGGATCTGGGTTCATCACGGAATTTAGTCTGAATCTGGTATATCATGAAGGGATACTTTGCGTAAGACATTGCCTCACTGCGGGCAAGGTGGACCGCTGCCTCCTCATGGGTCATTCCCAGCAGCATGTCGCGGCCCGACCTGTCCCTTAATCGCATCAATTCACTGCCAACACTCTCAAACCTTCCTGATTCCTGCCACAATTCTGCCGGCAGTACTACAGGTAGGAGAACTTCCTGTCCGTCTATCCTGTTCATTTCCTCTCTGATTATATTCTCAATTTTCATTGCTATCCTTTTTGCCGGCAAAAGCATGGAGTAAATGCCGTTGGCAACCTGACGCACATAGCCTCCCCTTAAAAGATAAATATGGCTGATAATGCTTGCCTCACCCGGTTTTTCCTTTAATCTTTCTCCCAAAAGCCTGCTTAATAACATAACCTTCTGTTCCTTTCCTGTTTTATATAGTTTTATATGTTAACCCAATTAACTTTAGCGTAATCAAATACTATTTAATCATTAAGTCCTAAATAAATTAATTCCAATATATGAGAAAATGCATTACATAACATAAAAAACGCTGTACATAAGCTGTACAGCGTTTTTCTATCTACAAACCGCCCTACACGCCCAACTTCAAATTCTTTGTTGCTGAAGAATCGACATCGCGAGTAAAGCACTTGCACCTTATTAAGTTTTAAGCTGCAAATGCTACGTTGGGCACGGGTAGCTATTCTTTTTTATTAACAATCCATATTTCATATTATTCCTCTGCATTTATAAATTGAATATAAGATTTTCTATAATAATTTATACAAGTTTATCACCGAAATGGCAATATTTCAAGCCTGAATAAATATAATCTTCATTAAAACAGAGTACTGCTCAATAAAGAAATTTACAAGGTTTCTGGTTAAATAATTACTCTGTATACCTTGTGATTTTTATAATATATTTATAACAGGAATAACTTATAATTGGAGGCACTTATGAATAAAGAGTTTTTGCAGGTTAACGGAAAAGAGTTTTACTTTCAGGGCTCATCTGTAAGATTGAGGGGTTTTGGAATAGGCAGCTGGCTCAACCTGGAACACTTCATGCTGGGGGTCCCGACTCCCGACCAGATGATACGTCAGGCTTTTTCGGATATCTATGGCAAGGAAAATGCACAAAGCTTTTTTAACAGTTTCATAAATAATTTTATCGGCGATGAGGATTTCCAGCTCCTGAAAAAAAGTGGCATTAACTTTTTGAGAGTACCCTTCAATTACAGGCTGCTAATTGATGATCAGAACAGCATGACATACCGGGAAGAAGGATTTAAAATTCTTGACCGCCTGATGGATCTTTGCGATAAATATGAAATATTCCTTATGCCGGATCTTCATACTACTCCGGGGGGACAGAATCCTGACTGGCATTCCGATAATACTACAGGCATTGCCCAATTCTGGCATTTTGATGTTTTCCGCCGTCAAATAACTGCTCTATGGCAGGAAATTGCCAGACGTTATAAAAACCGTACATATCTTATGGGTTATGATTTGCTGAATGAACCGTTTATGCTTCCTGACACCGAAATAATGAATGAATTTTTCCAGAATACCATAGATGCTATCCGGGAGGTTGACCAGAATCATGTAATCATTGTTGAAAGTGACCATTTTGCAATGGACTTCAGCAAGCTCAGACATTTTAAGGATGAGCAGCTGGCTCTGAGCTTCCATTATTACCCTACCGTCTGGATTCCGAATCTGTTGAACAAGAATTACGGACGGGAAGACAGAAAAGCGGAATTCAGGAAGGGACTTGAATCACTTGTGGAAATACGTGATACCTTCTCCCGTCCGGTCATTTGCGGTGAGGCGGGATATGATCTGCATCCGGAGGACATGGCCTTTTGTATGGAACTGCTCAAGGATACTCTGGACTTATTTGAAGAGTATAAAATTTCATGGGCTGTATGGACTTATAAAGATGCATGTTTCATGGGTCTTGTCTACCCAGGTAAGGACTCTCCCTGGATGGAAATGGTTAACCATATTCATAGGAAATGGACTCATTACAAGGAAATGGACCAGGCAGATTATATTATGGATATAGTAGGAGATCACCTGTTTGATGGAATAGACGACAGCATGAAATATACCCTGCAATTCAGACTTCGAGGCATTCTCTATACCCTTCAGAGTGAGAAGATACTGAAGCCCCTGCTCAGAAGTATGTCCTGGGAGGAGATGCAAAAGCTGCCCGATTCTTTCCTTTTAAAAAATTGCAGCTTTTGGCAGGAATACTTTGACCTTATAAAAGATATTACCAAGGGGTAACAGGCTATAAATCGAACCTTTTAATATTTTCCCGCTATTGACTGGATACCCGCCCGGAAGGTAAATGCAAAAAACCCATTGCATGAGAATCCTTGTGATTACTCAGACAATGGGTTTTACAGTATCTATCAGTTGCCTCTTAACTGTTTACGCTTACTCATTACCAGTGCTATGGAAACCAGTGCTACAGCAAAACAAAGCTCTATCAGCACGCTTGAAATTGCGGGTGCAAGGTTATCCATATTGAAATTTGTCAGATCTCCTATTGCTCTGTTTGCTTTTACATACCAATAGGTAGGAGTAAATTTTGCTATAGCCAGAACATTATCTCCCAGCAAATCCTGTGGTACAAACACGCCACTCAGGAAACACAGTCCGAGAGATAAAACATTTGAAACTCCTGACTGTGCATTTTTGCTTTTTATTACTGTTCCCACCAGAAAACTCAGGCTAAGGATGGTCAGAGTCAATGCCAGTGAATTGATACAGAAGTAAAGAGTGTTGGTATTAAACATCTTATCCCTGTATAATATAAAGGCCAGT
>JAQSXC010000307.1 GCA_029266335.1 Eubacterium sp.
GTCCTGAATCAATCCTTATATAACAATAATCCAAGAGCTTCCATATCAGATGAAATTGATTATAAAAATAATTTATCAGATGTTAATAATCTGGAATATAAAGAGCTCTTCAGCTTTGTAAAAAAAGATGGAAACAGTATTAAGCTCTATTTGAAAAATAACACTGTTTATATAACCGGCTCATATCCTTCTGTTAAAAGTATCAAACACATGAAGGAGCTTACAGTCAATAGTGCCCTCAGCACTAAGCTCCTGGTAAATAAGTATAATCCGCTGCCAAAGGATTATTCTCCGAAAAACTTGACAGTCATTGATGCAAACAAGGTTAAGCTGGAGTACTCGGGGCTCAAGCTTAACTCAGTTACGCTAAATGCTCTGTATTCCATGGAGGCTGCTGCTGAAAAAACCGGTGTCAAAGGTTTTATTGTTAACAGCGCATATAGAAGCTTCACAACACAGCAGCTGATTTTTGATGCTAATCTGAACAGCTTTAAAAAAACCTCTAAAACTCTTGACGAGGCTTATGAAAAAACAAGATTGCTGGTAGCTCTTCCTGGAAACTCAGAACATCACACAGGACTCTCCCTGGATATTTTCAGTGTAAACGGACGTCACAGAAGCGATTTTGAAGGTACAAGGGAACAGGGATGGCTCATCAAAAATCTTACGAATTATGGTTTTATAGTCAGGTATCCAAAAGATAAAACAAAAGAGACCAATAGCGTCTATGAACCTTGGCATATCAGGTATGTAGGCATTCCACTGAGCAGCTATATGAAGAAAAATAATCTGTGTCTTGAAGAATTCTATTCAAAGCTTCTTTCTGGTCAGATATTGGAAAATAACAACAGTGCATTTATGCAAATAAAGAAAGGCCGCAAGGTTTTTATTGATAGCACCCTTATATCTAAAGTCTCTCTCGAAAAAGTCAATGAAAAAAATGCACTACTGACGTTGTCATTTCAGGGCAGTTAGGATGCCCTACTGAATTTACAGCATCATATTTTACAAAAAAATAATAAAGAGCAACAGGTCAATACCTATTGCTCTCCAAATTGATTTTACATTAAAAATCCGTAAACAAGCATTGCTTTTATTATATGAGCTTATATCTCTGAAGCAGCTCTTCTATAATAGTTCCTGAAACCTTTTTTAGTGCTCTCTTTTCTATGATGTTTGCTATGAACGGAAGCTTTATATCTGTAAGCTTTTTACCGTCCATCATTTTTGCGGTGGAGTCAAGGAGTACTCTCACGTCATAGCAGGAGTTAAACACTTCAGGTACACCACGGTCCACATCCAGCAGGGTATAAACTGCTTCCATTGCTGTTCTGACAGAATATTCTGTTGTGAATACAGTGTCGCGGACGGTATCGGCAAATTGTCCGATAAACGCAAAATTAACGCTGCCCTCAGGAACAACCCTTGGCCGGTCTCCTTTAGTTCTTGGCATAAAGAAGGCAGTGATATAAGGCATCATACAGGGTATGCAGTGTGAACCTGTCTTTGCCATTTCAGGGATTTCTGATTCGGGTACTCCCATATGGTAGAGCCATTCCTGAACGATTTCAGTACCGGTACATTCCTTCATTGGCTTCTTTATAAAGTCTCCGGGGACATCCGTAAAGAGTCCGTAAACCCAAACAACAAGCTGATCCTTTGGCTGTTCCTTGAAATGGGGCTGGCGGTTAAGAGTATAGCTCATCAACCAGCTGGAATCCTTCACGGTAATAATGCCTCCTGTGACAACTTTCCCTGAAAACGGATCACGTTTGCACATTTTCTCAATATATTTTGGAATTCTATCATCAAGTGTAGTAACTGTAGCCGACTCCCAGTTTGTAGCATTAATGTTTGAACAGAATTTTTCAGGGTGTCCGAAGGCCGGGTCCTGCCGGGCAATATTCTTCCACAGTTCCCAACAGCCTCCTTCTCCCGGCTTTGTATTCATTACAGGTGCATGCTCATCGTCACCGAGAGTGGAGTTCTCTGTACAGCTGCCATTGGTTATAAACACCAGATCATCCTCAATCAGATCTATAGTTTCATTTCTGCCTTCGTGTACAAGGACAATCTGTTTTGCAACCTTTTTATTTCCTTTAATGTCAAAGATAACATTGGTAACCTTTGTATCATACTGGAAGTGTACTTCGTGTGCTTCCAGGTATTTTACCATCGGTAAAATAAGAGATTCATACTGGTTGTATTTTGTGAATTTGAGAGCTGAAAAATCAGGCAGACCTCCAATGTGGTGTATAAAGCGCTGCAGGTACAGCTTCATCTCAAGAGCACTGTGCCATTTTTCAAAGGCAAACATGGTCTGCCAGTATAGCCAGAAGTTTGAACAATAGAACTCATTATCAAAAACATCCTCCATGGTTTTATCGTACAAATCCTCATCCTTTGTCATAAACAATTTGACAATTTGCATGGAAGCTTTCTCAGAAAGAGTAAATTTACCATCAGTGTGTGCGTCCTGTCCGCGGTTTACAGAAGCACGCATAAGAGAATAGTTGGGGTCGCGTTTATTGAGCCAGTAATACTCGTCAAGTACTGATACCCCTTCGGTCTCTATTGAAGGGATCGAACGGAACAAGTCCCAGAGACATTCAAAATGGTTCTCCATCTCTCGCCCGCCTCGTATTATAAATCCCTTTTGAGCATCCCTGATTCCGTCACAGGCTCCGCCTGGAAGCTTCATCTCCTCAAGAATATGAATATGTTCGCCTTTCATTTGTCCGTCACGGACGAGGAAACATGCCGCTGCCAAGGACCCCAGACCGCTTCCAATAAGGTATGCCGATTTTTTATCAACGCCCTTTGGTTTCTCAGGACGCGCAAATGCTTCATAATTACCGTTTGAATAATACATATTGATACCTCCCAATCAATTGAAATTATACTTATACTATAGTTCCAATTGACAACGATTAGAATAGACAAAAAAGCCGCTGTGCCGAAAGCTTGAACACAGCGGCCATATTGTATAAATTTTATACATTCAGGCCTTTTTGTCTAATTGTGGCGGTCAATTCTGTATTTATCCAGTGCTCTTTTTATATCTCCCTGAATAAGAACACTTAAATGATCAATGATTTTTTTGGGATCATCCTTCATGCCCCTCTTGATCCAATCCAGCATTAATCCTACAAAAGCAAATTTGTAAAAATCCGCAATGAACTTTTTGTCACTATCCCGGACCGTTATACCGGCAGCCTGCTCCTCTACAACACCTATGAGCAAATTGTACGTAACCTCATAAAGATAACGCTCCAATTGGTCACGGCTCATGGAGTGATATATGTTTATAACCAGGGCCTTGTTTTCAAGAGCATACTCAAATACCTGCAAAAAACCCTGCTGC
Organism: Eubacterium sp.; assembly: GCA_029266335.1. GTDB lineage: Bacteria > Bacillota > Clostridia > Acetivibrionales > DSM-1351 > Ruminiclostridium. The sequence goes on from JAQSXC010000307.1 coordinate 3,365, forward strand.
CATGTGTCATACGTTTTTTTGCCGTTAAGAGCAGCTGCCGCCTCGGTCAGAAACATCCACTCCACCAGATCATAAATATCCTGAAAATGATAATAAAAGGTTTGCCGGTTTACTTCACAATCCTCTACGATATCAATCACTGTAATCTTATCCAGCGGCTTTTGAAACAGCAG
>JAQSXC010000308.1 GCA_029266335.1 Eubacterium sp.
AATCTCAGCAAAATCGTCCATTTCTTTTGTTCGAAGTTGTACTTCCACATAACAACGGGCTATATTATCATAAAATGTTATATGCAGTGAACGATAGCCACTAGACTCTGAATTAGCAATAAAATCTCTATAGTACGGGCTTACATTTTCTTTTAATAAGGGCGATTTTTTCTGACCTGTTAAAGAAGATAGTTCCGCGGAAAATCCCCGTTCCTCCAGGAAACCAAGCAACTGGTTGGCAACATCATACAAATATTTTATTTCTTCTTCTGTAGGATTTTCCCCTTTTTTTAGATGACATTTTGGAAGTGAAATCACAATTCTATATGCAATCAGGTCCCGAAAACAACTTAAATAGTTCTTTAATTCAGGAAGAGAAGGGAAAAAACCTCGTTTCGTATAATACTCATAAATATATTCCACAATGTATCCGTTAAATTTTGCTTCCGCGCGTATCAGAGATTTAATTCGCCCCTTAAAAGTAAATGCAAGAAAAGGATATTCATTTGCCATAAATTTATAGAATTCCCGAATCCGCTGGGATTGGGAAGTCAAGAAATCGTTGTGCTGCAAGAGTTCCGCGATTTGAAGCAGAAAATTACAATGCACAAGATCAATCTGATTATTTGTTTGTTTGGCCGACTGTTTCAAATCATCAGCATATTTCTGTAAAATCCTAAGTACGGTATCGCCTGAGTATAAATAATCATTTAGTTTATTCATAAAATTATCTGAATCTGTTCAATTTTTTTCACAGATGTACTTTCCTTTCCTAAGTGTTTGCATATATTAAAGTTTTACTTTTTCAATAATTTCAGATTTAAGAAATTGTCCAATTTCATATACTTGTATTAAATCTTTGTACCTTATTCTAATCTGCATAAAATATTTTACCATAATTATTTACACAATAACATACCAAAAAAGTAATTATCCCTGAAACAAAATATCAAGTATCTCAAGTCTTTCTATTCAAGTAATCTATTGACTGTTATAATTCATAAATGATATACTGAAAATAAAACAATTTAGGGAGGGAATACGAAACCGGAACCCTTCTGCCGATAGAAGAAATATTGGCGTTCCAGTCAAAAAACTACCAAACACCTTAAATGTCAGTTTTTCGGTGAAAACGGTTCAGATATACTTACCAGCATTGGAAGTGATATTGCTGCCTCTACGGGATCTGTTGTCATTCCGGGCTTGTTTCAATTTCTCCTGTTCTTAAAGCAATGGGTTTTCCTTGCGAAATTGCAAGAGGTGCTGTCCGCTTTAGTCTTGGCAGAAGTACTAGCAAACATGAAATTGATGAAGTCTTGCACCGACTGGAAGTTTTGCACAATAAGCAGAAAGGAGACCAACTATGAAGTTAGGTGTAATTCGTTGCATGCAGACAGAGGATTATTGCCCTGGTACCACTGATTTTAAATTCATCCGTGAAAAAAAAGGTGCCTTTGAAGGCATTGAGGAGGATATTGAAATCATTGGTTTTATCAATTGTGGTGGCTGTCCGGCAAAGAAATCTGTATTACGTGCCAGGGAACTGGTTAATAGAGGAGCAGACACGATTGCTTTTGCATCCTGTATCCAAAGAGGTAATCCAATTGGGTACCCTTGTCCTTTTGCCAAAAAGATGAAGGATCTAATTGAGAAAGACCTTGGTGAAGGTATCCGTTTCCTTGACTACACACACTAATTATAAGAAGGATGTAACAAGTGGTCATGAAGTGTCTGCAATTCAGAAACTTAAGGGGGGCTCTGAAGTCTGTCCTATATCAACGATGATTGATAGCGTTAAAATGGTAGAATGGACTTTCCGAGTCTCACTTTTTCGACATCAATACCACGGTCTCCACGTGTCTCGAGTGCTCATTATTGATGTCTACGTCCTAGGAAACATATCAACCGTATTTATGCGTTTTCGGGTCTGGGGAAACAGATCAACGATTTTGACATTTTAGGGAACATATCAACACTTACTTTATATGCTGAACAACTCTTATTACAAAGTTGTCTTTGCGCCTCCCTGAAGTTAAATTTTCAATTGTCGGAAACAATCAATACAAAAGGTAATCCCTCACGTATAGTATCATTAGTAAGAGATTACCTTTAATTATATGTTTTGGAGTTGTTATTTTACAATTTTAAGAATATCTTCAGTCTTTGCACGTGGATTGACTTCAAGTTCGTGAATGCGGTTAAGTTCCACATCTTCCTGTGCGTAACCCATACCGATTCCCATGAAGATTGCTTCATCTTCAGGGATATTGAATAAAGGACGAATTTCTTGTGGATATCTAATGAATTCATAAGCAGGAATACATGAAATACCACGTTCATGAGCAGCTAAAGTTACACCATAACCAAAGGCTCCTACATCATAAGCAGAGAACATAGTAGCGTTCTTAGGAATTGTGATATAAACAATCGCTGGAGCATAGAAATTCCATGTGCTTGCTTCCATGAAACCAAGCTTGTCTTCAGTACCATCAGCAGGATCCGCACTCACATCTGCTGCTTTCCAAAAACCACGCATATTCTGCCATTCTTCTTTAGTCCAACAATCAGCTTCGAACTGCGGAGGAACAACCTCTGTCCAAGCTCTTGCATTACTCATGACATTGTTTCGATGAGATTCATGTATCTTCTTAGCAGCTTCACCAGTAACTACATAGGCCTTCCAAGGCTGGCTATTACACCAAGATGGTGCACACTGTGCATCGGCAATAATTTCTCTAATTAGACTTTCATTAATTTCTTGATTTTTGAATGCTCGTGCTGTATGACGAGTACGTAAAATACTTTCGCTCATTTTTTCCTCCTAAAATAAATATTCGTCATTATTTCCGTAACGTGTTACGTTTTGCAATATTAATATTACATCATCGATAAATTTTTGTCAATAAATTATCGTAACACGTTACGATTTATTGTAGTTGACTTTTAAAATATGCCTTGATAAGATAGTAAGAATAGTACCTATTCGAAAGGAAGAAGGATTATGGCATCACTCAAAGTTACGTTAAAAAGAAAAAAGGTACAACAGGATATTTTACAAGCTGCTCTACCATATATTGAATCTGGAAAATATAATCAACTCACCATTCGTGAATTTTGTAATGAAATCAACATCACCACAGGTATGTTCTACCGTTGCTATAAAACAAAGAACGACCTATTAGCATTTTATTCCATTGAAACATCCAAGATGTTATTCGAAGCATCTAAAGATAAATTTTCTACTATGTCCCTTCGTGAGAAATTACTACAAATTAGTCTTTGGAGTGTAAAATCATTACAAATCATGGGACCGGATAGTCTTTTCATCTATCTAAATATAGACAACCCAGAATGCAACTGTGACGTCAGTCGTCAGCTCTTTCTTGATCAAATCAAAGCTGCTTTTGACACATCCTATGGTGAAGGTCAATACTCTGAAGATGAATTTCTCAAACTCAGCAATTACCTTATTATTCTTGATAAAGGTATCAGTTTTGAATGGTACAGCCGTCAGGATGACCCTGAATTTGATTTAATGAAAGTAGCTGAGAGCTGCTTTAATAAAGCCCTAAATTCATTTAATCTCCCAGAAAATGCCTAATACTTTCAAAAACAAAAGGAACTACCACTGGACCTTCCTTTTGCATACTTGGTAACAAAACACCAGAACTTGATTAAAATTTCAGCCTCGTTCTGGTGTTTTTATGAGTAACCTTAAAATCGACAATCGGCATCTTTTTGGGCAGGGTATAATACTCAATGTCGTATGTTTTCCCTAAAGCACAACAGTCATGACGATTATCACAGGCACAGAGACGCTCGGAGTCTTACAGTTGCCATCGACAGATTAAAAGCCTCGATGCCTTTCAATTAAACGGGAGGAAACCAGTAGAGAAAATACTATGTGAAACAGTCTAACATTAACAACAGTTCTATAGTCTCAACCTATCCTAAAAACAGTAGTTCCCTTGTCTCGCAAAGCAAAAAGCAGTTCTGTAGTCTCAACCCTAACTTATATTTTTTATTCCAAGCCTCACTATAAGGATAAAAAACAAGGTTTCCATCAATCGGCTATTCTTACCGAAAGTCTGAAAACCTTTGATTTCAAGCCCTTTAGAGCCAATCTATTTATCTTTGCGTGACATCAATACCACTGTCTCCACATGTTCCGTCCCTGGAAACATATCTACTGGCAACACCTTCTTCGCCTGATATCCACGTTTTGTCAGATATGCTAGATCCCGTTCTAGTGTCACGGAATTTTTCATCACTTCCTGCCCTTGGAGGATCTAAAAAGACAACGTCAACAGGCTGATTACCGGCGGCAACCTGTACCATAAATTCTCCCGCATCTTTATTATAAAAGTCAATATTGTTTACATTATTTCGCTTTGCATTGGTAATAGCGTCGTTAACAGCATCTTTATTCAGTTCTACACCGATAACTTTTTTTACTTTTTCACTTGCTATAATTCCAATTGTTCCAATTCCGCAATAAGCATCCATAATCGTTTCTTTACCAGTTAATTCTGCTAATTCAATTGCCTTTGTATATAGTATTTCTGTCTGCACTGGATTAACCTGGTAAAAAGATTTTGGCGATATTTTAAATACTTTCCCACACAAGCTGTCTTCAATATAGCCTTTCCCGTAAATTACCTGCTCTTTATCCCCTAAGATCATACTGGTTTTTTTATTATTTACATTTACTATTATGGTAGTTATTTCAGGATGAAGATCTCGAAGTGCCTTTACAAAATTATTTTTGGAAGGCATTATTGGAGTAGAAAGCACAAGGACTACCATTATTTCTTTACTGGTAAATCCTGTTCTAATTAATACATGGCGAAGAAGGCCATAACCCGTATCTTCATCGTAGGTTTTAATTTTAAATGATTTTAATAAGGAGCGTATTGATTGTATAATAGCATCTGCTTTCTGGTCTTCAATTAAGCAACTCTCTACTGGCACTACTCTATGGCTCTTTGGTTCATAGACTCCGGCGATTGGGTTTCCTTTTTTATCATGGTCAAATACTGCATGTACCTTATTTCGATAATAATATGGGTTTTTCATCCCAATTATATTTTCCACTTTACAATATTTACTTAATAAGGAATTTACTTGTTTCTGTTTTATCTTTAATTGTTGTTCGTAGCTTATATGCTGTAACTGACATCCTCCACAGTTTTTAACTACAGGACAGATTAACAGTTCTTCATTTTGCTTTCTTTCAATTTTCTTAGCTTCTTAATATTAGATTTCTTTATTGCATTATTTTTTATATCAATTTTCTTTATTTCGTTTTGCTTTCTATCAGTTTTCGTTATTTTATCAGTCTTTATTTCATTTTTCTTTATTTCATTTTTCTTTATTTCATTTTTCTTTATTTCTTTTTTCTTTATTTCTTTTTGCCTTATTTCATTCATCTTCAGATTGCTCCTTTAATTACCTAGTTTCTATTTCCTATCTTACCCTACTTATTCGTATTATACAAATAGATTTTATTTTAAAATAAAATGAACTGCTCTCTGTCAAGTTGGGCAGGGAGCAGTTCAAGTCGAAAGGACATTTTATAATTGTCTTATATCTAAATCTTTTCCTAATTTCTATATATCTTATTCATCTCAATTAGCATTATATGTGAGGTCTCTTCTGCCTTAATTATAATATCTTCCTCTGTAATCTCCATACTATCTTTTGCCTGAAGCCGTATTTCATTAATTACTGAAGTTCCTTCAATCTGAACCAGATAAGCCTGCCTGTTTTTAGCTACAGCAAAGCCAATTTCCTTTCCTTTTTCTAACTCTGCTACATAGATGTTAGCATCCTGATGAATTTGGATCGGCCCATCTCCACCTGTCTTAGATACAATTGGCATCCACTGATTTATCCGCTGCTCCCATTGGAATCGATATTCTCCA
>JAQSXC010000309.1 GCA_029266335.1 Eubacterium sp.
AATGTATTGTGTATTGACACGCTATAAATAAGGAGTTGGAATATTTTTAATGAGTAAGCTCAAGAGACTATTTAAGCCCGGACATAATTTGCTGGTAATACAATACATTCAAAGAGTGCCTATCAGACACAAGATTACATTGGCTATGGTTCTTCTGCTTCTGTTACCAATGTCTATTGTGGGTTTTTATTTTTATTGGAATATGGGGTCGGTACTCACTAAAAATGCTAATGACAATCTGAGCCAGCTTATTCATCAGGCAAATGAGAATATAGAAAATTCCTTTAAAATAATCGATACTACCTCACTTCATTTTCTATCGAATAAAAATATACGCTCCTGGACTTCCGGTGATTCGTCTTTTGATGGAGATTTTTACAGCCTGTTTATCAATAAGAGTCTTATTGAAGAAGACCTCAGGTACAGCCTGATGTTCAACAATGCCTGGGATATGAACCTTATCTCCACAGCCTATATGTTTTTGAATGAAGACTCTTATTGCTCCATTTTCAAATCAACTCCGAATATCGAACTGATAAACAATAACAATATCAATGTTTTTAAAAAAATCAGCGGAAGTAAAATCAGGGGTAAGACAATACTTCCACCATCTTTAAAAGATAGAACCATTTATTTTACACGAATTGTTACCAACATCAATAATCCTAAACAAAGACTGGTTATGATTTTCGGAACCGAGGAAAACGAACTGTATAACAAATATGCGGAACTTCTGTCCTTTGAAGGCTCAATGGTATATATTACCGACGACAGGGGTACAATCTACTCCAGTTCAGACAGAAGCGTCCTTGGAGGCAATGTTGACCCCTCAATCCTGAGTTTAAATAACGATACCGGCGTATCTGAGGTCACCCTGAGGAATACCACATATTTAGTTGCCCATAGAAAAATAAGCGGAACTGGTCTGAATTTTATAGCAGGAATTCCCAAAAATCAGGTTTTGGCAAAACTGTCAGACAGTATGAGAAATTATATTGTAATCACCCTTGTAATAATATTTGTATCCATTTTTGCCGGAATCCTGCTTTCACTCAGGTTCACGCGATTTATCAGAGACTTTCTTTCGGTCATCAATAACGTCAAGGTAGGGAATTATGAAATAAAAATGCCTGCTTACAAGGACAGAGAACTTAAACTGCTCAGCAATACCTTCAACAATATGACGGATGAAATAAAGTATCTTATCAATCAGGTTTATGAAAAGCAGCTGCTGTTAAAAGAGACCGAATTTAAATTCCTTCAGTCTCAAATGAATCCGCATTTTCTTTTTAATACGCTTATTACCATTGGCTATAAGGCCAGACTGTCAAAGGATGAGACGGTATATAAAATGGTTACCTCCCTTACCGAACTGCTGCAGGCAGGTATCTATACGAGCAGCCAGGCCAAGGTTCCCATCCGGCAGGAGCTGGAATTCATAGAGTTTTACCTTTATTTGCAAAAGATGAGGTTTGAAGACAAACTTGAATATATCATTCATGTTTCCGACGAAAATATTTTAGACTTTTTAATCCCAAAGCTAAGTATTGAACCTCTTGTAGAAAACGCCGTAGTTCACGGTCTGGAGGAAAAAATGGGAAAAGGTACTGTTGAACTGAACATTTTCAAGGAAAATGAATCCATATATATTGAAGTCACCGATGACGGTACAGGTTTTAAAAGTGCAAATATCGACCTTGACAGCAGTGAAACCATCAGCATGCGGAAGAAGGGACACAACAGCATCGGCCTTATCAATTCTCATAAAAGAATTAAGCTGATGTATGGAGAGCCTTACGGTATCCGGATTGAAAGCCAGATCAACAAAGGCTCAAAAGTAACAGTACATATTCCGGTAGACAGGAGTGAAATAATAAATGTATAACATTATGATTGTTGATGATGAACCGGTAATCAAGCAGGGACTCTTATACTTTGTTAACTGGGAAGCTCTTGATTGCCAGGTGGTTTGTGATGCTCAAAACGGAATTGAAGCAAAGGAAAAACTTGGTTCCCACTCAGTAGATATAGTACTGACTGATATTAAGATGCCCGGAATGGATGGCCTTGAACTGTCTAAATTCATCCATGAAAATTATCCCGCTGTCAAGGTCATCATTCTTACTGCTTTTGCAGATTTTTCCTATGCCCAGACAGCAATAAAATATAATGTAGTAGATTTTGTAATTAAAACAAATCCTACCGAGAAAATTCCTGACGCAATTAATAAAGCAAAAGCTTTAATTACACAGGAAAAAGATAAAGAAGAAAAATTGAAGCTCATGGAGCAAAAAGCCAATAGACGGCTTTCAGAAATCTGCGAGAAGTTTTTTAAGGATGTTTTTAACGGAATTCTGGTGAACGATGCACTTATCCAGAGCAAATTGACCGAGCTTGAGATAAAAATTGAAAATTATTTTGTTGTTTTATTTGATATACATAGCATTTCAAATGAAAATTCCATCATAAGTGCAGAAGACTATAATAAATTCATGCTGTCAGTGAGCAATCTGCTTTCTATGGCTTTTAAGAGCTATCCTCATTATACGGTGGCAGTGGACAGAACTTTACTTGCAGCTATAATTTCCTTCAAGAACTACAATGTTCCCCTCTGTACTCAAACCCTGCTCATGACCTGCAACGAAATTCTATCCATGGCTGACAGTTTTATGCGTTTTACTATCAGTATAGGAATAAGCCAGATGCAGCAAAACATCCCTTCTCTGCCTGTTGCCTATCAGGAGGCAAAGGATGCATTGAACGGCGGCTTTTATAATGACAACCACGTTTCTGTTTTTATGCCCAACACAACGCCGGCTCCTTCATCACCTGGACAGCCACATTATTTTGCTGAAAAAATTGTCGGCAGCCTACAGCTGGAAAATCCCTCAGAAGCAATAAAAAGCCTTGAAAGTCTTCTGGAGGAATACAGACGCAACAAGGAGCCTATAGAAAACATCAAGGTAGCCTGTATGCTTATTGCATCCTATTGTTACAGGCTTCTTGCAGGTTTCAAGCTGTTCGCACCCGAGCTTGCCGACAGTGAACCTGAAATATACAAGCAGATACAGTCAAGCAGAAGTATCCAAAGCCTGGTAAACATTTTAAAACAACTCATAAAAAGCATTGCACAGGTTATAGCCTCTAATGATAAAAAATTCAGCTATCTTATACAGGAAACACAAAAGTATATCCGTGACAATTTCTGCAAGAATATCAGCCTCCAGATTATAGCAGACCATATCCATGTCAACAGCAGCTATCTCAGCCGGTTATACAAAAAGGAAACAGGGGAATCCATTATAGACGCCATAAACAAGTACCGGATCGACCATGCCAAAAAGCTTTTAAAGGACCCTGCCAACAAAGTATTTGAGGTTGCCTGTGCCGTGGGCATTGAAGACCCTGCCTATTTCACCCATGTTTTTACAAAGTATGCAGGAATGAGTCCCAAGGAGTACAAACTAAATAATGTTAACTGATAACTGCTGTAAATCTGGAAACTCAACCACATTTATTGTCCATTAACCGGATTGAAATTGGGTTTCTGCCATATAAATTTGTTTATCCGCTATGTTTTATGTAATTCAAACTACTTGATATATATTTTGTAAAGTATAGCTGCTGTTTCAGCTCTGGTAACATTTTGTTTCGGATTGATATTACCGCCTGAGCCTGCAATTATCTCATTTTTAACCAATGCAGCAACACTTTCCAATGCATAGTTTGAAACTTTTGATGA
>JAQSXC010000095.1 GCA_029266335.1 Eubacterium sp.
TTTCAGGCTTTAAAACGGTTGAGACCGGCAACATGGAAATAGTAAATTCAAAGACCGCGCTATTCAGACATGAGAAGACCGGTGCAGAACTGCTATACATACAGAACAAGGATATTGACCGATCCTTTAATATTACCTTTAAAACTCCTGCTGTTGATAATACCGGAGTAAATCATATTCTGGAGCACATTACAGTATCAGGCTCAAAAAAATATCCTTTAAAAAACGTTCTGTTTACTGTTTTGAACCAGACATACTGTACATTTATTAATGCATTCACCGCACAGACTTTTACAACCTATCCGGTATCCTCAATGAGTGAGGCCCAGCTGCTTAAATTTACCGATATGTATCTTGATTGTGTTTATCATCCTTCGGTTTATGAGGATAAGAATGTCTTTCAAAGAGAAGCCTGGAGATATGAAATGGCCGATGAAAAATCACCATTGAATATAACAGGTACAGTTTACAATGAAATGAAGGGTGCTCTGGGAAACATAAATACTTCAGCACAGTTAAACGTTTTGAAATCCTTATACCCGAACAGTTATCAGTCAAATGTTTCAGGAGGAGATCCTCAATTCATAAAGGATTTAAGCTATGAGCAGGTGATTAAGACACATCAGACTTATTATCATCCGTCAAACTCAATGATGATACTTTATGGAAATCTGGATTACGAGAAATTTTTAAAGCTGATTAATGACGAATACCTGTCAAAATATGAGAAGAAAGAAATTAAAATTGATACGGGAAAGGTAGCTCCAGCCGGGGAGAAAGTGACCAAAATCTTTGACTTTCCGGTTTCTGCCTCTTCAAATACAAAAAATGCATCTGAAATTGATTATGCATATGCATTAACAGATATATCAGATATGGATTCATTGGGTCTGCAGATTCTGGCTGCTTTTCTCAATCAGCCTACATCACCGCTGCAGGAAGCATTTAAGAAAAGTAATATAGGCGGAAGTGTATCAGTGGGTATGATTGATATGTCCATTCAGCCTGTCCTGGTTTTCTCAGCTTTAAATGCTGATGAGAAAAAATCAGAAGAATTTAAAAATGTTGTAGAAACAGTTATGAATGATATCACAAGCAGAGGGCTGGATGAGGATGCCGTAGATGCAATAATATCAGCCGTATTATTAAGTAATTCCAACCTCACCGAAGCAAGTAATCTGGGGATTAACCTTTCACTTGAACTGGACAAAAGGTGGAGTATTACCGGCAAAACCGATTATTTGAGCAGTTTGCTGCAGAATATAAAAGTTATTAAGGAAAAAGCTAAAAATGCTTATCTTGAAGGACTTGTTAATAAGTATCTTAAAACCAACAAACATGCTGCCCTGGTAACTACAGTTCCCAAGGCCGGCCTGGCAGAAAAGCTGGAAAATCAGCATCAGAAGTATCTTGCTGACCTGAAGGCCTCTATGGACAAGGAGGAAATAGCTGAAATAGTAGCCGGTACAAGAGAATACAGCCAATGGAACAGCAGAAGTGATGACGAAAAAACAGTAGAGTTGCTGAAGGCTGTAAATGCAGCTGACTTACCTGAAGAGGTAAAAAAATATTCTATTAAAGAAGCTAAACTCACGGATGGAATCAGAGTTCTGTCAGCAGAAGCTGATGTCGGTGAAACAGGAACAACATCAATATACCTGGATACATCCGGTGTCCCTGTTGATAAGCTGCATTTCCTCAAGTTATATTCAACACTGCTGGGTGGACTGGATACAAACACCTACAACACAAAGCAGCTGAATACTATGAATATAAGATATTTGAATGGTGCTGCTTTCAATGTAGCAACAATACAACAGAAGGATAAGAGTTTTACTCCATACCTGGCGGTGTCCTGGTCAGGATTGATAGGGGATTATGACCAACAGATAAACCTTGTAAAAGAAATCCTTCTTAATACCAGGCTTGAAAATAAAAATGATATACTCAATAGCATCAAAACCCAAAAATCGAATCTTAAAGCAAGATTTACAGGCGAGCCGCTATACCTTTTATTGAATAGAAATACAGCTCAGTTTGACGATAGTATTAACTACACAACATATATTTCGGATATGGATTATTACAATTTCCTGACCGGGCTTGAGAAAACCATGACTGAAAAGGCTGACACCGTTATTTCGGAGCTTAAGGCCATAAAAGCCATGGTTGTCAATAAAACAAATATGATCATTACCTTTGCAGGCAACAAAAACAGTGCAGGAAAATATGAGACTGCCATCAAGTCATTAATAGATGCGTTTCCTGCTCAAAATATAGTCAGGCAGGATTATTCCAAACTGCCAAAGCCTGCAATGAAAGAGGGTATTGTACTGGATACTCCGGTTCAGTATAATATGGTATCTGCCACTTACGAAAGGATGGGCACAACTTTCTCCGGCAAATACATCCCCATTGAGGCTATTATCAAGGAAAATTATATTACACCTAAAATCCGTTTTGGTTATGGTGCCTATGACAATCTTGTAAACTTCAACTCCAATGGATTTTTTGCAGCCTCTTACAGAGATCCGAATATTAAGGAGACTTATGACGTTTATTATGGTCTGGCAGAGTTTATAAAGAACACAAAGCTGACCCAAAAGGAGCTGGAGAGGTATATTGTAAATTCATACAGTGCCTTTACCGCTCCAAAAGGAGAACTGACGGGAGCTTCTTCCAATATAATTGATTATCTTTCGGGTAAAACAGTTGAGGATAGGTTGAAAACCTTACGGGAAATCAAATCTTTATCGGTTGAAGATGTCAAAGCCACTGCTGAATTGTTTGAGAAATTAATGAAAAACGGGTCATACACAACAGTTGGAAGTGCTCAGAAACTAAATGACAATAAAACTCTTTTTGATAATATAGTGACACTGGACCAGGGTCAGGTGGCAAATGAACCCATAACAAGAGCGGAGCTTTTCAATATTCTGCTGACAGGTGTGCCAGGTCCATTGGATACAGCAAAACAGATGGGCTTGATTTCAGCTGACAGTAGGGGTAATTACCGCGAAAATGACAAACTTACCAGAGAAGAGCTGGCAGCAGTCATTTGCAAGGTTGTACAGCTGTATGGAAAACAACTTGGCGGAAATGAAGTGGATATAGCGGACCTGGAGACATCCGGAAAGTGGGCGAGAGAACAAATAAAAGCAGTAGTTTATTCCGGTGTAATGAAGCTTGACAGCAGCGGAAACTTTAATCCCAAAGGGGAAATAACAGCTTCTGAAATACAAGATATAGTGAAAGAACTTGAAGCCAAACTTTCGGCAAAATAGTAATCTAACAATTTAACCCGGTAACAGCAGCAGGCAAGTCTTCAAATATTGATCTGACAGACTTGCCTGCTTTAATATTTTATCTATGTAAAAAAGGAGTAAAAAGTTGTTCTTGACATTCCGGGAAATAGATTCTAATATAATAGTCAGGACTGAGTAATTGCTGTGAAGAGGACGGATACAGACTAAAGCAAATCATTGAAGAAAGAATATCTGATTTTGCAAAGATAAAACTGCCAACTATTTATTATCATCTGGATAAATTAAAAGAGAAGGGTTATGTAGTAGAATTTCAGGACAGGGAGGGCAACAGGCCTGAGAAAATGGTCTACTCCATTACAGAGGCTGGAGAAAAGTACTTTCGAGAGCTATTTGACAGCCTGTTGGAACAAGCCTTTGAATCAGAGTTTGCTTTAGATGGGGTTTTATATTTCAGAGATAAAATAAGTAACGAAGAGCTGGTAAATGTACTGAAAAGTAAAAGACAGCAGCTTGCAAAAAAACTTGAAGCTACAGAAAAAAATAAAACGAATACATTAAATAATATTAATGAACTGGGCAGATTAAGTGCTACACTGATATTCGACCATCATTTATTACACCTGGAAGCTGAACTGGAATGGTTGGCCAGGACTATAGAGGGATTATCCGAGTAATCCCTTTAAATATAATTAATTACTCAGTACTGAGTATAAGGAGGTTCATTTATGAAAAAAGTAACAGAACGCAATCTGAAAGTGGATTATTATGAAAAGGAAGGAGAGCCACAGGTATGGATTGCAGAATCTTATCTATCAGATGAACAGCATGATATAACTTTAATATTGGAAATAGATATGGTTCAAATGAAGATAATCGATACAAAAATCAAATTTACCAGATTTCCTGTAAGTTACTGTACTATGATTGAGGAAAATGCGGCAAAACTAAATGGACTGCCTATTGACTCTCAGTTTATCAGAAATGCCATGAAAATTTTTATGGGTCCCTGCGGATGTCCCAACATAATGACTCTTTTGAACATATCAGTTCCGGGAATAATATACTACTATTATCCCTACAGGATCAAAACAGGAGAATTCAAGCAGGAACAATGGGATACAATCATAAGGACGGAGCTTAAAGATGCATGTTTTGCACATGTCATGCTGACTAAAGCTCAGTAGGCATATATATAAATATTATAAGTGAAATGAGAAGCATCAGCCTGATTAAGCAGATGCTTTTTTCAATTTGAACATAAAAAAGAGAAGTCCTAAAGACTTCCCCCATTGGAAGACAAAAAACAATAACTAATAGAAATCTCACTTGGAAATTATAGCATAAATTTAGAAAAATTTCAAGCAAGTATCTTTTAATCAGGATTTCTTATAAAATTATGGAATATTTGAAATATATCGGTTAAAATTATGACATTGGCTAACGATGAATAGATGCGGAGACAATTATATGGATATAAAAAAGTTTTACTCAATATGCCTGCAGGGAAGTGTGACTGAAGCTATTGAGTATTTGGATACCATAGAAGACAACAGTTCGGAGCTGTTGGAATTGAGAGCTGAATACAAGGAGCGTTTTTATAACCCGGATTATATTCATGAGATTGATTCAGATGATTCATGGGTAAGGTCTGTATTATATGAATACATTACATATTTCCGTTCAGTGCTGACCGGAATCTCTGCTCTTGAAGCAGAAAAAGAATTAATAACCGGCTTGACCGGATTGCTGACTTGCAAGAGTAACAATTTAGATGAAATAGAAGATGAGCTGAAAAAAAGATTCGTAGAAAAAGGATATTCGTTTTTAGGAGGAATAACTCCTCCCTATAGAGGCCCTTATATATGGAAGACCACCAGCAGAAAGGAATTTTCGGTAATATTGCCCGAGGATGAACAGAAAATGACAGTGTACTTTGTTTCAGATTTTCTGATGTTGAGTTGGGCGCACTTCGCAACGCTGGGGGAACGTCATACGGGTGGATGGGCAGCAGCTGACGGCTTGTATTATGTCAATAACTCGGACCGGGAAATAGACACCGAATCTGTCAATTTTCAAGTCTGGTTTTTGAAGCATGAAGCCCAACATCTGAGTGATTACAGAAAATATCCCGGTCTGAAGCCTGTAAACCTGGAATACAGGGCAAAACTGATCGAGCTGATATATAATCCTGATTCAGTGAGCTTAATGGAAAAGTTCATTAATGAAGCTAAAAATGATGTGACTTTACCGCATTCCTTTGCAGCATACTCAATTATTAAGGGATTATCACCTGTTCTATTTAATGAGGAATATATTAATACTGCTGGTCGGTGGAAAAGCATCCGTACAAAGGATATTTCAGAGGCAGCATTAAAATTATTCTCTATAAATACAGAAAAACTCAATAATACCGTTAATTATAATGAATATCCATATATAATTTAATGAATTAAAATTACAGGTGGTCTTTTAGCTGTAGTTTCTGACTGAATCTCTTAATAGGCGGAGGTATGCCATACAATGTTTAGAGTGTTTGTAGTTGACGACGAACCGTCAGTAATTGAAGGGCTGAAAATAATGATACCTTGGAACGAGCTGGAGTTTCAGCTCTGCGGAGAGGCTTCCAACGGACAGGAGGCTCTTGCTGAAATCGAAAAGCTGCACCCTCATTTAGTTATAACCGATATACGCATGCCGGTTATAAGTGGTCTTGAGCTTATTTGTGAAGTTCGAAAACTGGACTCCGATACCGAATTTGTTATTTTAAGCGGTTATGCCGATTTTGCTTATGCCAAGGAAGCTATGCGGTATAATGTATCGGACTATTTATTAAAACCATTGGAAAAAGATGAAATAATTTCAGTACTTCGCAAAATCAAAAACAAAATGGATGCAAAATTCCTCACAATGTACGGATTTTCTCAAACCGATATTGAAACCTTTAAAACAAGCCGGAGACTAGCGTCTGAAAATACGAAAAATGATTTTTTGAATGATGAAGCTGAGGGAACCTGGTGGAGATCTCTGCGGGAAAACTTTGAAGAAGAATTAATAGCAGCGATCAAACTGATGAATTACGATGATGCCATGAAACTTATTGACGAACTGTTTGACTGGTTCAAAGCTAAAGACATAAGCTGTACAAATGCCTGTATTATGGTAAATAGCTGTGTTTATCATATACTTTATATTGCATATGAAAGAAATATAAAGGTTAACACAGTTCTGCCCTCAGACAGCAGCAGCAAATGGGATTTTGTAAACCTGAAAAATTATATTACAAATATTGTTTTGCAGATATCCAGTTTAATGCTTGAGGAAAGAAAAAAAAATTCGCGGAGCTATCTTTACGAGGTAAAAACCTACATTGAAAAAAATTATGAAAAGGAATTAAGCGTATCATATCTTGCCGACATGGTATTTTTAGAAGCAGGTTACCTTGGAGATGCCTTCAATAAACTGTTCGGCTGCAGCATAAACGAGTATCAGCACCGCCTCAGAATAGGTAAAGCCATTGAACTTATTGAGACTACCGATATGAAATTGAGTGAAATTTCAGCCACAGTCGGTTATAACAATTACAATAATTTTTATTCTCATTTTGGAAGAATTACTCATATAAAGCCTACCCAATATGGGAGAAAATAGGAAATCAAACCTCCTCAATGCGGAGGATTATCTCTGTGCCTCGCTCCGGGGCACTGTGTATGGCAAAATGGAACCTTTCTCCATAATTCATCATCATTCGCCTATAAACATTTTGGATACCAACCCCGCTTTCAGTATCACTATTGGTCCCTATATCCGTTTTGAGCTCAGCTTTGGGGTTTTCCAGCTGGTTGAAAATGGCTTCAACCTTTTCTTTATCCATACCGGCCCCATTGTCCTTAACCGAGATAACAAGTGCATTATCAATGATCTCAGCCTTTATTACCAGTCTGCGGTTGTCTTCCATGGACGATTGAAGTCCATGCTTGCATGCATTTTCAACAATAGGCTGAATACTCATTTTGGGAATGAGCCGCTTTGATTCATTTACTTCGGGTGAAACCTGTATTTCAAATTCAAACTTATCACCGAACCGGAACTTTTCGATGGCTAGATATTTGTCAATAAAGTCCATTTCTTCTGTAATTGTAATAAGATCGCTGCCGGTGGTCAGCATTCGTTTAAAAAGTTTTGACAGGCTGGAAATGATGGCAGAAAGTTCGGTATACCCGTTTTTTACACAGAAAACAAGTATTGCATTAAGGGTATTAAACAAAAAATGAGGATCTACCTGTGCTTGCAAATACTGGTATTCTGCACGGATATTTTCCACTTCAATACTCTTTTTTTGCATTTCAAGCTTATAAACATCATTTATCAGGTCGTTGATCTCAGCTATCATATTGTTGAAAGCTCTAATCAGCCAACCAACCTCATCCTTTCCCGTATTGGCAAGCAGCAGAGGTTCCAGATGGTCTTCGCTGACTTTTTTTATGTGGTTGGACAAAGCCGATAAACGGTAACTCATTGAGTTCAGCACAGACCATATCAAAAACACTGAAAATCCAGACAACGAAAGTGTAATCAACAAAATGTATGCCAGTACAACAAATTGTCTTTTGTAAATTAAGTATTTGTCATATACTCCGGTTATTTTCCAGCCGTCAAAGTAAGGAGCCGGCCCTATTGCATCCTGGAGGATATAGTAACTGTTGTCGGGAGGAAGCTTTAAGGTCGAAGCAGTTCCCAGCTGGTTAAAATTCATGCTTTGAGTGCTCCAGATGATTTTATCACCTGCGGCAGTAAGATATGTATTCATGGTTCCGGTTTCGCTTTTCAGCTTGTCGATTACCCTGTCCAGTTTCAATTCTATTAGCAGGTAGTTTGTCGCATTTTTTAAATAATTGGGGGAGTTGATTTTGCGGATAATTGTCAATCTGTTTCTGTAGGGCGTAATAGCTATAGCTGTAGAGCCGGGATAAATCACAAGATTGGGCTTGCTTGCCGAAGCCATCCTGTACCATTCACTTTTTCTGGCGGTAGTGTCCAATACACGGAAATAGTCGGTGTTGATAAAATGAGGATCATCTATATACAGCGATATTTCAGCTATATCGGGGTTACTGACCAGATACATGTTAAAACGGTTCCTCAGTGAATTCCAGTAAAGATCGTAATGCTCGACCGGTGTAGAAAAGCCTTTGGACAAATCGCTGAGCAGGGACTTGTCGGCATTTACCTGATTGGCAATATTAACAGCAGTTTGAGTAAGAACATAAAAATCATTGGATGCCCCCTCAAAGGTTTGATTCAGATAATGAGTTTCATTCTGCTGCATTGCCCGTGATGTAAATGCCACCCAGATGATACCTCCGGCAACTACCGGCAGACATATGCAGAATATATAAACTAAAATAAATTTCCGCCTGATACTGATGTTGTCAAATGATACGAAAAATCTTCTCATTACCCTTAGTACCTCCCAACAGCTATCTTAATAATCTGATATAAAAATCATGAATATTTCTTTTTATACTCTGACGGTGAAACGCCGGCAAACTCCTTGAATTTTTCTGTAAAATAGCTATAATCCGAATATCCAGATTCCTCACAGACCGCGGTAATTTTCATATTTGCCGAAGCTATGAGCATTTTTGCGTGTTCAATGCGCAAATAGTTGAAATAATCGTTGAATTTTTGACCTGTTCTCTTTTTTATTATCTTACTTATGATAATTGCCGACAATGAAAATTTCTCGGCAATATTCTGCAAAGAGAGAGTTTTTCTGTAGTTTCCTTTGATATAGTCCAGAATTTCATTTTCCAGTATAAACAAAGGTTTGTCATTATGAATATTCTGTTTTTGAAAAACAAAATTACACATTTCAAGAGCAAGTTTTTTACAGTTTGGATTTAGAGAATCGATGGATGCGGTAAAATTATGAATAACTCTATTGGCCTCGATTCCGTCGGCATAAGACATTTTTCTGACTACATCTGCCAATCTGTAAAGGCAGATGGAATAAAGCCGACGTGAAACAGCAGCCCGGTTAAGCTTATGGAAAAACTCGTCAACAGCACTTATTACCTGATCTGCAGCATTTCCTTTTAATGAATTGACAACCTTCTCAAAGGGAAGCTCAGGAAATATTGCTCCTGTTACTGTTTTGGACTGACTCTGAGAAATTGTCTTTTCTTCAAATTCCTCATAATTAAAAACATTTTTTTCAGGGTGCAGCATGCAGTAAGTTTGCAGCTGCTCCAGCTGTTTGCCGCACTTATATATACTATCGATAATTCCGCTGTCATTCATACCGCTTATCAGAATCCAAAAAGCACTGAACCCGTAGCTGTTTATATTTATGTCCCTTAACTGGCCGGCTATTTTTTCAGCAAGCCTGGCTTTATGGGAAAATATCGGCATACTGTCATGAAGAACTGCAATATAGCTGCCGTTTCCATTGTAGAACAGGCAGTTTTCGTTTTGAATACCTGTGAGTTGAAAAAGCAGATCATAGATTTTATTTTCGGGATTATTAATTATATTTTCACTGGAATCGGCTATAAACTGAACTATACATATCTTGGCACTATCGGGTATATCAAAAATGAAACGTGCTTTCCTGCCGGATTTTTCACTGCGCTTCCCATCCATAATATCGTTATAGAGCTGATTGGCGGTGTAGCGGATAAGCTCCAGGTTTTCCAGCTTTGAATACCTTTCGTTTTCTATAATTCCTGCAGCCCGGCATAGCTCATTTTCCAGTTCCTCCGAGTCCAACGGTTTGGTCAGATATCCCAGAGCACCGAGCTGCAGGGCTTTCTGAGCATAAAGAAAATCGTTATAACCACTAAGAAGAATAAATTTGGGGGGAGAGGTTATTTCATTATTTACTTTTTCGATTAGTTCCAGTCCATTCAAGCCGGGCATTCGAATATCACAGATAACCAGGTCAGGCTTGGTCTCATCAATTACCGAAAAAGAGGCTGCACCATCGGATGCTTCCCCCACAATTTTAAAGCCCAGCTTATCCCAATTAACAAAAAGCCTGAGCCCTTCAAGTACCGAAGGCTCATCGTCTGCAAGCACAACTTTGAGCATTTTGCTCAACCCCTTTAAAAAATGTCCTATATTTATCCTTAATTTGATAATTTACTTCCAGTAGGTTTATCAAATATAATCCAATTATACAAGAGGCGGGTTTAAGAGTCAATTAGACTGCAAAAGCTGAAAATACCGGCTTTAGAGTTATGTGGAATCTTGTGAATAAACCTGCCCGAAAATAAATTTTAGGAGGATCATGATTATGAAACGGTTTGCATCACTAGTTTTAGCAGCGGCTGTTGTAATTTCAATGTCCGCATGCGGTAAGAGCGGTGACTCAACAAACAGTACTCAGGCGACGGCGACTACCAGCAGCGCGCCATCCACAACTGCAGAAGCTTCATCAGGCAGCACTTTACCGGTGCTTTCACCGGATAAGCCGGTTGAACTGAGCATTTGGATTACTACAAATCAGGCAGCTCCGGCAGCCGACAACAAGCTGACAAAGCTTTTGAAGGATAAGCTGGGAGTGACTCTCAATTACGAAATTATAACTCCGGATAATCAGGACCAGAAGATAGGTGTTATGCTAGCCGGTGGTGAATATCCCGATTTGATTGGCTCCACAGATCAAAATGCACGTCTGGTAACAGGTGGTGCTTACATACCATTGGATGATTATTTAAAGCCCGAAGCTGCAGATAAGTTATACGAGCATGTTAAGCCATACTGGAATAAAATTGCCTATGACGGCGGACAGGGAAAACATATATATCAAATACCAAACTACAACCGTTACTATGGTGAAATTACCGGCGGAACCAACTACAGTGCATCAGGCTTCTGGCTCCAGAAAGCTGTATTGGCTGAAGCAGGATATCCTGACCTTTCAAACATGACTCTTGAGAAATATTTTAAACTGATTGAGGATTATAAAGCCAAGCATCCCACAATAGATGGCCAGCCGACTATCGGTTTTGAAGTTCTTGCAGCACAGGGAAGAGAATGGGGATTGACTAATCCGCCTGAGTATCTTGCCGGTTATCCTAACAACGGCGGTGTTATAGTTGATGAAAACAACACAGCATCAATATTTGCCGACAAGGATATTTCCAAGAGATACTATAAATTCCTGAACGAAATGAATTCAAAGGGACTTGTTGATAAAGAAAGTTTTACACAGACTCTTGACCAGTACCACGCCAAGATAGCTACAGGCCGTGTACTTGGCATGTATGATCAGCGTTGGAGCTATGGAACTGCTCATGATGCCCTTGTTGCAGCTAACAAGGACGAACGTACCTATGTGGCGACAATGCCTACTTTTGACGGTAAAGCTCCATATTATGCAGACAGAGATGTTATGAACATCAACCAGGGTATTGGTGTATCTGTATCCTGCAAGCAGCCTGAAGTAGCAGTTTCTTTTATTAACACATTATTGAGTGAAGAATGGCAAAAGGTCATTTCATGGGGTATTGAAGGTGAAGATTATCAGAAAGGTTCCGAAGGCAAATTTACCAGAACTGAAGAACAGCGTACAAATTCCAGAGACCTGGTTTGGAGAGCATCAAACAAATTAATGGCGCTTGTAGACATAATGCCAAAACATCAAGGCACTTACTCTGATGGAAATGCATATGGTACAGATGATCAGCCGGAAGAATTCTTTGCAACTTTAAGAAAATATGATCAGGACTTCTTAACTAAGTACAATAAGAAGACATGGAGAGACTTTAATAATCAGCCACCGGAAAACCCCATATATTATCCGGCCTGGAACATAGCTCTTCCGGATGGAAGCGATGCACAGATGGCTAACAAGCAGTTAACTGATACTTCACTGCAGCATCTGCCCAAAGCAATTCTTGCTAATCCGACTGACTTTGAAAAGATCTGGACGGAATATACAACTGCTATAAGCAAAATCAATGTTAAAGCATACGAAGATGCTTTAAATGCAGGAATCCAGGACAGAATCAAGAACTGGGGAACCAAGTAATATTAATCATAGAAGAAAATGTTAAATCTGAAAAAGGGGATATTAATATCCCCTTTTTTGGACAAATAGGAGGTAAAAAAGATGGCAAATACGCCAGCTCTTCAAAGAAACCGCAGGAGTATCTGGGGAACCTTAATCTCACAGCGTGAGCTGATTTTAATGAGTGTGCCCCTCCTGCTTTACAAAATATTGTTTTCATATGTGCCGATAACAGGTTGGACCATGGCTTTTCAAAATTTCAAGCCGGCCATCAGAAATACATTTGATCAGCAATGGGTTGGATTTGATAATTTTGTCAAGTTATTTACCGGCATAAATGGTGAACGCTTCATGAGAGATATCCGCAATACGCTGGCGCAAAGTTTTCTGACACTTTTAATTGGCTATATTTGTTCAATAATTCTGGCGCTTTTACTTAATGAGGTTAAAAATTCCGGTTTTAAGAGAATAGTGCAGAATATAACCTACATGCCGCACTTTTTATCATGGATCATTGTTGCCGGACTGGTTTCCACTGCTCTGTCCTTTCCATCCAGCGGCGGTATAGTTAATATAGTGCTTTTAAAACTTCATATCATTAATGAACCTTTGCAGTTTCTAGCAAATCCCAACTATTTCTGGGGTGTGGTTGCAGGTTCCCATTTGTGGAAGGAACTTGGCTGGAACACCATAATCTATCTTGCAGCCATGACTGCAATAGATCCGGCCATGTATGAGGCTGCAGATATAGACGGGGCCAACCGTTACCGGAAAATGTGGAACATAACTCTGCCATCCATTAAACCAACTATTGTAATACTGCTTATAATGAGCATAGGCTGGATTCTCGAGGCAGGCTTTGAAATCCAATACTTCCTTGGAAATGGTGTTATAGTTGAAAAAGCGGAAACTATTGATATTTTCGTTCTGAAATACGGTATTCAGATGGGTAACTATTCACTGGCCACCGTAGCAGGAATCTTTAAAACAGTAGTAAGTATAATTATGATAGCAGGTGCCAACTTTATCGCCGGACGTCTGGGCGAAGAAAAACTGATATAAGGGGGGAAGCAAAATGAAAATCGGACAACAAAAACTCACTGCTGAAAATGTTATTTTTACAACTTTAAATTCTACTTTTTTGATTCTTCTTTCCATAGCGATGGTATATCCAATGCTTAACACCCTTGCCGTATCCTTCAACGAAGGTATGGACACTGTCCGCGGAGGAATATATCTGTGGCCCAGAGTATTCTCAATTCAGAATTACAGGGTTGTCTTCAACATGGACACAATTTATGGAGCATTTATTATAAGTGTTGCAAAGACTGTTGTAATTGTTATTACAAATCTGTTTTTTACCTCCATGCTGGCATATACAATTAGTCGTAAGGAGTATATTCTCAGAAAGTCAATAACAATAATTTTTGTTTTGACAATGTATTTTAACGCAGGTTTGATTCCAAACTATATGCTTATTAAAAACCTTAACATGATCAATACATTTTCAGTATATTGGGTTCCCAACATAATAAGTGCATTCAACCTGATAGTAATCCGTACATATATCAAGTCCATTCCAGAAAGCTTCATCGAGTCGGCAAAAATAGATGGAGCACGTGAATTCAGAATTTTCCTGCAGATTATTTTACCGTTGTGTATTCCAACACTTGCGACCATTGCGCTTTTTGTTGCCGTTGGTTCATGGAACTCATGGTTTGATACATTCCTATACAATTCCGGACGTCAGAATCTGTCTACACTGCAGTATGAACTCCAAAAGCTGCTGGCAAGTGCAATGAATGCAGGGAATACCACCCAGGGAGGCGGTGCCAATTCGGCTGCCCAATCGGGAGTCGGCAACGTCACAACGCCTCAGTCTATCAGAGCGGCCATTACTGTAGTTGCAGCTGTGCCAATTCTGGTAGTTTATCCGTTCCTGCAGAAATACTTTGTAAACGGCCTTGCGTTGGGAGGAGTTAAGGAATAATGAGTAAAAGCCTTTGGGAGACCTATAATGAATACTTTCCTGTGGGGGCTGCAGTGACTCCCTTATCAATTCAAACACACAGGGAGCTTATTGTTAAACACTTTTCCAGTGTAACTCCTGAAAATCAGATGAAACCTGAAAATCTTCATCCGTCAGAGTATATTTATGATTTTGAGCAGGGTGATATTATAGCTGATTTTGCATTGCAAAATAATATGTGGCTGCGCGGACATACACTGGTATGGCATAACCAGACACCGGTGTGGTTTTTTAAGGACGGTGAAAAGCCTGCCACCCGCAGACTTGCCTTAAAACGCATGAGGGAACACATTTTTACAGTCATGGGACATTACAAGGGTTTAACCTATGCCTGGGATGTGGTAAATGAGGCTGTGACTGACAGGGCGGAGGCTCCTCTGCTTCGTCAGACGCCATGGCTGGAGGCGGTAGGCGAGGATTATCTTGTGCAGGCCTTCAAGTTTGCTGCTGAAGCAGATCCAGATGCCAAACTGTTTTACAACGACTATAACGAGTGCGATCCTGCCAAATCTAAAAAATATATGATCTGGTAAAGTCGCTTATTGACCGTGGTGCTCCTGTTGACGGTATTGGTATGCAGGGGCACTGGGACATATATATTCCGGAGCTTGATAAAATACGCAGGGCCATAGAGTTGTATGCATCATTGGGGGTGAGCCTGCAAATTACCGAATTGGACCTCTCACTTTTCAGATTTGAAGATTTGACGGCTTATGAAAAAGCTCCCTTGGAGCTTTTGGACATACAGGCAGAGAGATATCAAAAGATTTTTGAACTTTTAAGGGAATACAGGGATTTGTTCACCGGTGTTACCTTCTGGGGTGTTGCCGACGATAACACATGGCTGTCCGACTTCCCTTTCAGGGGCAGAAAAAACTGGCCTTTAATTTTTGATGATCAGCATAAAGCGAAGAAGGCTTTCGATAGCATAGTCGTTTTTTAATACATTGTTTTTCGGCAGTGAGAATCAATTATAATGTCGGTGAGACATGAGCTATCTGGCAGATACCGGAAATAATGATGTACGCACTGAAGGCAAGGCCAAGGCATGATGATTGACGTTCAAATGGACAGTAAAGATTTTTTGATCGGATATGGAAATGGACAAAAACTTATATGATATTGACCATGGCTATTTGACATTTCAAGAGCCGGTACATGCAATATAATATCTCCCAAGATTGCTGCAGCCGGAATATTTAAGAGCATGCCGGCTGCAGCAGAAACCCCGGAACTTCAATCAAGAGTCTAAAACCTGCTTTGAAACCCATGTAAACAAATATGATTTATTTCATTTTCGATGTTTTAGTCATCATCTTAATAATAAAATTCCGCTTATAAATGAAAAATTTAAAAATTATTTTTTCAAATTCCGCAGGATATGATTTTTTGAGAAATTCCCGGATTAACCGTAAATATAACGAAGTTAACCTCTTAGATAACTTAATTTTCATCACTTGTATATTTTTAAGATATGGTTATTAAATATGTATTTACCATATGAGCAGCAGTTGGTAAATATCTTGATAAATATAAAGTAAAAAAATTTAGAGGAGGCGGTAAAGTTGAGTAGTACGATTTTAAAGAATTGGAGGAAGGGAGCAGCCATCTTTTTAGTGCTTTGCCTGGTTATTGCACTTATGCCGGTTAACAGCATGGTGTATGCCGGAAGTACAACGGTCTATCATGAAACCTTTGCTGACGGTACCGGTAAAGCGCTTCAATCCGGAGGTGCCGGCTTGACTCAGGTTAACGGTAAAGTTTTTGACGGCAATGCCGACGGAAAGGCTTTATATGTTGCAAATAGGGCGAATAGCTGGGATGCGGCCGATTTTAAATTTACGGATATGGGTATGCAGAATGGAAAAACATATACCGTTACCGTAAAAGGATATATTGACTCAGAAGCTACCATACTTGACGGAGCTCAGGTATGCCTTCAGACAGTAAGCAGTTATGGCTGGCTCGCAGGCGTGAACATGACAACCGGAGCAGCTTTCACGTTAACAGGAAAGTATACGGTTGATACCGGTAAGGATGACAGAATACGGGTTCAGTCAAATGATGAGGGTAAGACGGTTCCGTTTTACATAGGGGATATTTTAATTACCACTGAGCAATCAGGTGGTACTGCAGAAAAGGTGGTATACCAAGAGGGCTTTGAATCCGGAGCCGGAAAGGCTGTACAGTCAGGAGGCGCGAGCCTCACCGCAGTTGATAAAACCTTTATGGGCAATGCTGACGGAAAGGCTTTATTTGTAAGTAACAGATCAAACAGTTGGGATGCTGCCGATTTCAAGTTTACCGATGTGGGAATGCAGAATGGAAAAACATATACCGTTACTGTAAAAGGTTATGTTGACTCAGATGAAGGCATACCTGACGGAGCTCAGGTATGCTTACAGACAGTAAGCAGCTATGGCTGGCTTGCAGGACAGGACATGACAACCGGAGCAGCATTTACATTGACGGGAAAGTATACGGTTGATACAGGAAAAGATGACAGGATACGGGTCCAGTCAAATGATGAAGGCAAAACAGTTCCTTTTTATATTGGAGATATTTTGATTACCGAAACTGTTACTGGCCAGGAGCCGGAGGAGCCGCCAAGAGATCCAGCCCTGCCTTTTACAACAGTTACCTTTGAGGATCAGACAACAGCAGGTTTCGTCGGCAGGGGAGGAGTGGAAATACTAACACCGACCAATGAAGCCAGCCATTCCGGTGATTATTCATTGAAGGTGGAGGGCAGAACCAAGACCTGGAATGGTCCAACCTTGCGTGTGGAAAAATACGTGGACAAGGGCAGCGAGTATAAAATCACGGCATGGGTTAAACTGATAGCTCCCGAAAGCTCGCAGCTTCAACTTTCTACTCAGGTCGGAAACAGTACTCCCGGCTACCCTACACTTCAGGCGAAAACAATCTCAACAGATGGCGGTTGGGTAAAATATGAGGGTACATACCGATACAACAGTATTCCTGATGAATACCTTACTATTTATATAGAAAGTTCAAATAATGCTACAGCATCTTTCTATATTGATGATGTCAGCTTTGAAAAAACACAATCGGGACCTGTTGATATACAAAAGGATCTTGCACCTGTTAAAGATGTTTATAAAGATGATTTCTTGATCGGAAATGCAATTTCAGGAGAGGATCTTAGCGGCATAAGGCTTGAACTCCTGAAGATGCATAATAATACAGCAACTGCAGGAAATGATATGAAGCCGGGAAGTCTGCAGCCCACAAAGGGTAACTTTACATTTACGGCAGCAGATACCATGGTTGATAAAGTACTGTCGGAAGGCATGAAAATGCATGGTCACGTACTGGTATGGCATCAGCAGACTGGTGAGTGGATGAATACCACTACAGATGAAAGTGGCAGTAAGGTACCACTGCCTCGTGAAGAAGCTCTCGAGAATATGACAACTCATATAAAAACGGTTGTTGAGCACTTCGGTAACAAGGTTATATCCTGGGATGTAGTAAATGAAGCAATGGGTGACAATCCATCCAATCCGTCTGATTGGCGGGGCTCTCTGCGCAATGACTCAATGTGGGGGAAGGCTATCGGGCCTGATTATGTTGAACAGGCATTTTTAGCTGCCAGAGAAGTCCTGGATGCACATCCTGATTGGGATATCAAACTTTATTATAATGATTATAATGAAGATAATCAAAAGAAGTCACAGGCTATTTACAATATGGTAAAAGAAATCAATGATAAATACGCAGCAACTCATCCGGGTAAGCTTCTTATTGACGGAATTGGTATGCAGGGACATTACAACCTACAAACAAATCCTGCAAACGTTGAGCTGTCATTGGAAAGGTTTATCTCTCTGGGGGTAGAAGTAAGCATAACGGAACTTGACATTACCGCAGGAGAAAACTCCCAGCTCTCCGAGAAGCTTGCAGAAGCCCAGGGTTATTTATATGCACAATTGTTTAAAATCTTTAAAGCCCATGCTGCCGATATCGAACGTGTTACAATATGGGGAATGGATGATGGTACAAGCTGGAGAGCGTCTCAGAATCCACTGCTGTTTGATAAGAATCTGCAGGCTAAACCGGCTTATTATGGCGTAGCTGATCCCGATAAATACATGTCAGAACATCAACCTACGGCACCCATAGGTGCAAAACAATCAACAGCTAATTTCGGCACTCCGGTTATAGACGGTGCTAT
This sequence comes from Eubacterium sp., assembly GCA_029266335.1. Classification (GTDB taxonomy): domain Bacteria; phylum Bacillota; class Clostridia; order Acetivibrionales; family DSM-1351; genus Ruminiclostridium. Next base: position 18,507 of record JAQSXC010000095.1, read on the forward strand.
AGATTCCATATGGAGCAATACACCTGTGCTGGCTATCAATGAGTATCAGATGGCATGGCAGGGAGCTACAGGTACAGCCAGGGCCTTGTGGGATGATAAAAATTTATATGTGTTGATCCAGGTTAGTGATGAACAGCTTGATAAAAGCAGTGCAAATGCCTACGAACAGGATTCGGTAGAAGTCTTTGTAGATGAAAACAACGGTAAAACTTCATTTTATCAAGGGGATGACGGGCAATACAGAATAAATTTTGACAACGAGACCTCCTTTAACCCTGCTGCTGTATCGGAAGGTTTTGAGTCGGCTGCAAAGGTATCGGGAACTAATTATATTGTTGAAATAAAGATACCGTTTAAAACTGTAATTCCGGAAAATGATAAAAAGATCGGTTTTGATGCCCAGGTCAATGATGCCAAAAATAGTGCACGTCAGAGTGTAGCAGCCTGGAATGATAAATCAGGTACAGGTTATCAGGATACCTCGGTTTATGGTGTTCTTACCCTCACAGGTAAAGGAGGCTCCGGTGATCCGGGAACTCCAGGAAGTCCAGGTAACCCAGGCAATTCAGGTAATTCGAAAGGTGGGTCAGGCAGCGGAAGCAGCTCCGGCAGTTCATATAACAGCTCTCCGGCCACAGATACAAAAGCGGAATCCAATGTGACAGTCACATTAACTGCCACTTTAAACTCTGATGGGAGCGCAAATGCCAGAGTTACCGACAAAGCAGTAGAAGCTATTTTGAAAAACCTAAGTAATATTAAGACCGAAGTTAAGCCGACAGTCATACTTACAGTCAATATACCTTCAAATGCTGATGCTGCAATACTCGAACTTCCTGCCAATGCATTAGGTAAGATTTTAGAGGCTGACAGGGATGTTTCACTTAAGGTTTCTACAGGTATTGGTGACCTTTCGTTTGACAGTAGGACAATGGAGACTATTTCGAAAGCAGGCACAGGTGCAACCGAAATTAAAGTCTCAAAGGTTGCAGCTGCGGACTTGTCTGGTTTACCTGCCGAAACAGCCGGGAAAATCGCTGACCGCCCGGTATATGAATTTACTGTAACCAGCGGCGGCACAAAAATCTCTGATTTTAATGGCGGTACGGTAACTGTCAGTATTCCTTATACACTTAGAAAGGATGAAGATCCCAATGCTGTTCTGGTTTAC
>JAQSXC010000310.1 GCA_029266335.1 Eubacterium sp.
TGAGGTTTTTCATATCCGTGTGTTCTTCTCAGGTCACTCCAATATGTTCCCTGCGGATGATTGCAGTATTCAACAAGATTACGTGCTGCATCAGCACCTCTGGTTCCAAGATTGACTGCCATCATTACTTCTGAATTCACTGCTTTGGTCCAATCGGAGAATTCATTTGTACCTATGAGATTTGTTTCAATGGTGCCCCATGCAAGTTCTGTTCTTCTGGGGCGTTTTTCAACCGGTCCTGTTCCATCTTCCCAGTTATAACCCGAAACAAAATTTCCGCCGGGATATCTGACTATGGGAACATTTAATTCCTTTACGAGATTTATTACATCTTTTCTGAAGCCTTTTTCATCTGCCATAGGATGTCCAGGCTCATATATTCCACCATAAACCGCTCTGCCCAGATGCTCAATAAAAGATCCATACAAGCGCTTATCTATTTCTCCAATTTTGTAATCTTTATCCAGTATCATTTTTGCCTTTTTAGTATTTGCCATAGTGTTTCTCCTTAAATCATTTTAGAATATATTAAAACAAATATTAATAATGATATAAATCTTAAAATAAAGCAATAAAAATCGGATTTTTTTGGCTCCAGTTCTTTTCTTACAAAAAGTTTCACAAAAGTTATACTGAATTTCATGTGTTTATTATCTCTTTTTTACGAAAGTATGTCAATATAAAAATTTAAATTTTAGTATACTATTTTATATCTTTCTAAAACATACCCCCAAATTACGCTTTTTTTAATACAAAACAGCCTTTTATTTTAAATTTTTATAATTTATTTAAAAATTTTATACTTTAATTTAAGGTTTTACTAAAATCAAGTCTTCATACAGGTAAAATTTCATTGTATAATAAGATATACATGAATACAGTTAAGATTTATCAGCAAAACGTTATATTTCGACCTTAAATACACTCTAACAAACTCTTTAACTGTTTTATGTTTTTATAAAACTAAGAGTTTTTATAATAAAAAACAAGATTTATCCTTTGGATAAATTAAATAAGAAACAAAAATAAGAGGAAATTTTATAACTTTTAACCTGTTTTACCTTTTATTTTTTTATGATAGAATATTATTACTCAATATTTTAAAACTATTTTATTTTTTTCTAAAATAGTACAAGGAGATAAAAATGATACACATTACTAATCTTAAGGATAGCCTTCCTATATTTAAAGCGTTAAGCTCAGATATAAGAATAGAGATCATCAATCTCCTGGCTGAACACAAGCAGCTGAACATGAACGATATAGCAGAAAAACTTAACCTTACCAACGGTGCTGTAACAATGCATATCAAAAAGCTGCAGGAATGTGGTCTAATAAAAATATCTACTTTGACTGCCAAGCATGGTATACAAAAAATCTGTGCATTGCATGAAGATAAATTTGTTATTGATATTGCTCAGCAGGAAGTAGCCAATTCCTACGAACTTGAGATTGGTGTAGGTCACTATTCATCATATGAAGTTTCTCCTACATGCGGACTGGCTACAAAGGACAAATTGATTGGAGAAGTCGACAACCCCAGTTATTTTGCCGATCCTGAAAGAATAAACAGTGACATTCTTTGGTTTACAAAAGGTTATGTGGAGTACAGAATACCGAATTATCTCAAGCCGAGTCAGGATTTCTCTGAAATCCAGATATCCATGGAGATCAGTTCGGAGGCTCCCGGAAACTGCAGTAACTGGCCATCGGATGTAAACTTCAATATAAACAATGTTCATCTTGGAAGCTGGACCAGTCCCGGAGATTACGCAGATACAAAAGGAATACTCACACCTTCCTGGTGGTTTTCTGTTTGGAATCAGTATGGACTTTTAAAACTGCTTACTATTAATAAATTTGGTTCCTTTATAGATGGACTTCAAATATCTCCAATCACACTGGAGGATCTGAATCTTACCTATAAAAGTGATCTATTCTTCAGAATGTCGGTACCGGATGATGCGACACATGTAGGCGGTCTAACTATTTTTGGCAAGAATTTCGGAAACTATAATCAGGGTATTAACATCAGAGTTATATATGAACAGCTGCCGGCTCAGGGGTAGATCTGCTCCTCTTCCGGCTTTTAAGCAGGCGACCTTATTACTTTTATACAAGAAACAACGGGGTCTGGGTCGCCGGCACAGCAATTACCAGCAATCCAGGGCTGGCACAATTCTTTTTGTGCTGCTCCCGGAAACCCCTGAGATAAAATCAAATTTTATCGTTATATTCTCTTCTCTCATATGTCTCTAAGTTATATTCAGAAATAATTCGTAATTACCATAACAATAAATAAATAAATGGTAAACATTTTCATCTCCAAATAAACTCAATAGATTGACATATAAATATTGGGGTGATATATATTTATTTAAGGACAAAAGGCGTGAATGGGGCTGATGCAACCAAATAAAGGAGTACATGGAAATGAAGGATAACATATTAAAATCTTCAGACTTGAAAACTACAAAAAGCCGTTTCTTGGGATATGTCCCAAGTGTACTGATAACAAAACTGAAATCAAAAAATAATTCACTTAATAAAAAGTGTTTCTTTATTCTACCGGCCATTCCTCTCTAAGTATCCCGTACACTTTTTCATCATCCCAGGAGCCGTGTTTATATCTGACTTTCCTTAAGTATCCTTCTCTGGTCATACCTAATTTTTGCATGATTTTTTCAGACTTCAGGTTATTTGCATTACATCTTGCACAAACCTTGTGAAGCTTCAAGTGTCTGAAGCCGAAGTTGGCCATGGTTCCTGCCAGCTCTGTTGCATAGCCCATTCCCCAGAATTCCGGCATGAGAAAATAACCGATTTCACCGCACCCGCCCGTTTCATTAAGGCTGTGAATCTGAATGTCGCAAAAGCCTATAAAACTGTTATTTTGCTTTGAAAATGCTGCAAAAGCGTAGGAATTATTTTTATTAGGCTTATCTTCAAAACTGAGGAAGTCTTCAAAAAACGGAAGTATTTCTTCTTCACTGTTAAATTCATCTATCCAGGCATACCGCATAATATCCTTATTTGAAAAAATAGAATAAAAGAGCTTGAAATCCTCCCTTTGAAATAATCTGTAAACAACACGCTGTGTTGAAAGTTCCATGTTATCGCCTCCACCTTATATGTCTTACAACAAACAAATCGTTATGCTTAATTATATAATATAAGACTATAAAATAGAATAGCCGTGAATGTTCAGCTTCAGGGATACATGCACAATATCCGGGCTTCCACAGGTGTCTGCGAACTTAAACTGCTTTCCGTTCTTTTCAGTGCTACTGCATAAGCTAATATATCTCGTGTTAACCCCTGTATCTGTACCTCATATACGGCAGGTGCCGAAGTAATGGTAAAAAAAACAGAGCTGCTGGCAGGTACAGCTGCACTTCGCTTATAAAAATCTGTCTTAGGCTCAACTGTCAGATCATACATTATAATATCAATAATACCTGTTGGTTTACTGTTGTTGTTAAGCACGCAAATCTGAACAGTGTCAGTAATCGGCTACTGTTCCGGATACCGCTGCTGATGTTGCAGCTGCTCCGTTGATTGTTTCTGCTGTACTGGCTATTGTTCCGGATACGGCAGCTGATGTCGCGGCCGCTCCGGCGGCTGTTTGGGCTGCACCTGCTACTGTTCCGGATACCGCAGCAGCTGTAGCTGCTTCCCCTGCAACTATGTCTGCCAAACTTGCTTTTGTACTTGTTATTGCTGCAGCTGTTGCTGCTTCTCCTGCGACTACGTCTGCCAAACTTGCTTTTGTACTTGTTATTGCTGCAGCTGTTGCTGCTTCCCCTGCAACTATGTCTGTCAAACTTGCTTGTGTACCCGTTATTGCTGCAGCTGTTGCTGCTTCTCCTGCGACTATGTCTGCCAAACTTGCTTGTGTACTTGTTATTGCTGCGGCGGCTCCAGCCTCTTCAGCGATTATGTCTGCTGCCGTTCCCGCGGTTGCTGCTCCC
>JAQSXC010000311.1 GCA_029266335.1 Eubacterium sp.
CATGAATATGGAAAAGGGACAAATCGGAGTAATATTAGGTCCTTCTGGTTCAGGTAAATCTACTATGATGAACATTATAGGCGGGGTTGACAGAGGCGATAGTGGAATAGTCGAAGTAGACGGTAAGTGTATTACGGATTTAAGCGACAAGCAATTGGTTGAATACCGTAGGGAGAGTGTAGGCTTTGTCTTCCAGTTCTACAATCTTGTACAGAACCTCACGGTAGCAGAAAACATTGAGGTTGTGTCTAATATCAGTAAAAACCCACTTAAAATAGATGAGGTGCTTTCTGATGTTGGACTATATGACAAAAAGAACCGTTTCCCTCGTGAACTCTCTGGTGGCGAGCAGCAGCGCGTTTCTATTGCACGAGCTATAGTTAAAAATCCAAAGCTTTTACTGTGCGATGAACCAACGGGAGCGTTGGATTTAGAGATATCGCGGGGCGTATTGTCATTGCTTCAAAAAGTAAACGTGCAGTATGGCACGACCATCCTGATGATAACCCACAACAGTGCCATAGCCGGTATGGCGCACTCAGTATATAAGTTGAGAAATGGCGAAGTGGCAGAAATAATACAAAATTCAAAAATTGTACCGGCGGAAAGGATTGAATGGTAATGGCATTGGAAAAACGCATATGGCGAATTATAAAGGAAAGTAAAGGAAGGTATATTGGTATTGTTATTCTTATTCTTTTAGGTAGTTTTTATTTTACAGCAGCTACCGGTATAGCAAATAACCTTGAAAAAATGGTCGTAAGTTTTGCCGAAGAGTACAGGCAGGAAGACTTGACATTTTCCGCAAATAAGCCTGTCGAAGATATCGAGGCTATAGAGGTCCAGTCAGGTGCCCTTATAGAGTCTTACAGGCAGTATGAAGTAACACTGTCAGACAATCAGAGTCTGTATGGAGGAGAGTTGCGGTTATTAAGCCTTTCTTCTAAAATCAATATTCCGGCAATATTATCAGGACGTAGTCTTAAAAATTCAGGAGATATTTTGCTCGATCCTTATTTCTGCCAAACTCAAGGCTTTAAAATAGGTGAAAAAATAGAGTTAAACGGCAAAACTTTCAATATAGTCGGTACAATAGCCATACCAAATTATGTTTATATACTAAAAAATCTTTACGATGTTCTTCCGACAAATGGATTTGGTATAGGAATTGTTTCCGGCGCGGACATCGAAGCTTTCCCCGCAGCGGCCACCGAGGCAGTTACGGTCTATGGGGCGCGCTTTAAAGACAGGGAAAATATAAATGCACAAACAGCAAAATTACATGAATTTTTGAGTGAAAAAGGGTATTCGCTTTCTGAGTGGCTGAATACCGATAATAACAAGCGTGCTAGCATGCCCTGGTCAAATATAAACAGTATGCAAGCCATGAGTTTTCCTGTATCAGTAGCATTTTTTCTGCTTAGCTGCATTATTGTAGGTGTGTTGGTTATGCGTATGATCAAGTCTGACAGTGTAGTAATCGGAACGCTGTATGCTCAGGGTTACCGCCGTCGTGAACTAATCCGTCACTATTTGGCGATTCCTATGTTGCTGTCTACAATAGGGGGGCTTGCAGGCACACTTCTGGCGCTACCGTGTGTAGCTCCGGTAGTTGACTCAATGCTGATTTTTTATATTCTGCCTAGTAAAAGTATTACTTTCTCTCCAACAAACCTTGCGCTTGCCGTTCTAATGCCGGTGGCTTTTATAGGTCTGTTAAGCTTTCTGATTATACGAAATATTCTCAAAAAAACCGCTGCGGAGCTAATGAAGGGAGATATGCAAAAAGTAAATGTGAATTTTATAGAACGTACTCTAAGGTTGGAACGGTTTAAGTTCAATACTAAATTCATGATACGCGAGCAGGTACGAAGCATTCCACGTCTATTGTTCTTAGTGATGGGAGTGAGTGCTGCGTCTATGATAATGCTGTTTGGGTTTAATTTTAACTACTCGATGGATGTAGTGATGGACAAGGGGGCACTGGATAGATACCTGTATCCTCTGGAGTATAACTTTAAAGAAGTACAGAATATAAAGGATAGAGGTATTCCCGAAGGGGCAGAACCTTACAACGCATTCCGATGCTATCCGGATGGGAGAGAATCGGTTGAATTTTACCTAGTGGGGATGGAAGCAGATTCCGTCGGACTCAAGATGAAAGACATGAGGGGCAATGCAATACTTAAAGATCAGGTTAATATTACGAATCCTTTAGCCAGCCGGCTGAAGCTCAAGGAAGGGGACGCAATAAGTTTTGTAAATAAACTGGATGGAAAATCATACAGCCTAACTATCGACGGGATCGTCGAAGCCTACGGTGAACAATTTGTTTATATGCCACTTGATGAGTTCAACCGCATGACTGGTCAACCCATTGGAAGCTATCGTACAGTGCTCAGTAGCTATGAGATAAATTTTGACGAAAGCTTGCTTGCCGGCGTGATGGATGCGCGGGACTCAGAGGCGTTTGAAGACCTCTCTATGCCAACGACATTGATTGTTGCATCTGTAACTGCTTTGGCTGTGCTTATTGCGGTAATTATTATCTTCCTTGTCACATCTCTGATGATTGATGAGAGCCGTAACACCATCTCTCTGCTCAAGGTATTAGGCTACCGCGGGAAGGAACTAGCGAAGCTGATTCTGAATAGCTCAACAGCGGCAGTTTTCATAGGTTTCTGGCTGGGGCTGCCGTTTATGCTCGCTTTCGGAAACAATTTATATGGCTACATCGCTGAGATAATCAATATGGTGATACCCATGATTGTTAGCCCGGTGTATGTTCTGATAAGCTTTGTGTTGATATTGGCAGTGTATGAGATAACAAAGAGACTGTGCGGACAGAAGCTTGCAAAAATACCAATGAGTGAGGCACTGAAAGCCGGTAATGAGTGAGTGTCTGGTTGGTTGTTGTAATGCATTTCCATGACTATGTATCCAAACCTGCCAGTTTTTGAGGCAGGTTTTTATTTTTAAAAGGCAGAAGGATTTCATAAAGGAACCATTAAATTAAGAATTTTATTAAATTAATTAATTTTAAAAAGTTATTGACAATAAGTTATGTTCTGATTATAATGTGTTTAATAAAATTTAATTTATATCAATCAAATTCAAATAAGGAGGCGGTCATGGAAAAGTATGATGCACTCAAACTTGAAAATCAGCTGTGTTTTTCATTGTATGCTTTATCCAGAGAAGTAATAAAAATATACAAACCATTATTAGATCCGTTTGACTTAACCTATACTCAGTATATTACTATGATGGTCATGTGGGAAGAAAAGGAAATTACTTTTAAGGAACTTGGGAAAAAACTTTATTTAGACTCAGGAACTCTGACTCCTGTACTAAAAAAGCTAGAATCCAAAGGATTAATAATGAAATATAGGAATAAGGATGACGATAGAGTTGTAACTATTGAATTAACAGATAAAGGAAGAGAATTAAGAGAAAAAATAATTGATGTTCCTGAGAAAATATATTGCAAA
>JAQSXC010000096.1 GCA_029266335.1 Eubacterium sp.
TAAAGAGCGAACATTTCCCCTCGTTCTAAATATTTATCAATCATACTTTCTTGTTCGTCTGCTAAAAGTAGTAAATCCAAGAACCTTTTTTTGTTCTCTCTAATTATTTCAATTTCCATGTTGTCTCCTAATCTATAAATATATTAGTAAAGTTCCTTATTACACGAAAATTGGCTCTCTCCCTCGATATTGAGTAACCAAGTAAGATACACTTGGCATATTCAATCCATTTGACCAGAGGTAATTTTGTATTTGTCAGTGGAGAAAGCGAAAAATCATTAAAGTTTTTTCCACAGCTCTTGCATCTGAAACGTTGGCGACCATGAAGTTTACCGTGTTTGACAATTCTCTCAGCTTTACAGTAGGACATACAGAACCACTTGCAAACCTTGATTCTCTACAATCCTTTGTTAAGTTACTGGTCATCGTATTGATCTACATGATTTCCCAAATGTAATTGAATAAATCATGTAGATCATGTTCACTTAATTTCGTTATATCTATTTTAATGGGTGAAACCGATGGCATAGTTAGTTATATTAGGGTAATTATACCACATGTCGAACATATGTTCAATTATCAACATTGTTGTCTAACAGAGCTTAATTCAAAAATCATAATTGAATTATCATATAATAATAAAATAAAAAATACACAATCTGCAAAAGCAAATTGTGTATTTTAATTAACGAGTGATATAGAGCTTTTATGCGGCAATATCTTCAGTACTGCTGACTTTTGACTTTCTGAAGCCACCTTTTTTGGAATAGATTATGGCTCCAACAATCAGTACGGCACATATTCCAAGAGCTACCATCATTCCGATATCAGTATTCTTATACTGAATCAGAATAGGCGCCGCCAGTAGGGAAACCAGATTTATAACCTTGATCATAGGATTTAATGCAGGACCGGCAGTATCTTTCAATGGATCACCAACCGTATCCCCGACTATAGCTGCTTTGTGGCTTTCAGAACCTTTTCCGCCATGGGCTCCATCTTCAATGGTCTTTTTAGCATTATCCCAGGCGCCGCCGGAGTTGGCCATGAAAACAGCAAGCAGCTGACCAGAAATAATTACGCCTGCAAGGAAACCACCAAGGGCTTCAACACCCAGAAGAATACCAACAATCAAAGGAGAGACAACCGATATGATAGCCAGTCCCAGCAATTCTCTTTGTGCTGCGACAGTACAGATATCAACGGCTTTTTGATAGTCCGGTTTGACTTTACCTTGCAGAAGACCTGGAATTTTAAACTGTCTTCTGACCTCATTTACAATAAGTGAGGCAGCTCTGGTTACAGAATTAATAATCAGAGAAGAGAAAAGCCAGGGGATGCAGGCTCCAATAAGCATTCCTATAAATACGGTAGGACTGGATACTCTTATACCTGTATCAAATATTGTTTCTTTTATTCCCATACCAATTTGTATTTTGGAAACGTCGGTGAGGAAGGAGCCAAAAAGAGAAACTGCAGCTATAACAGCAGAGCCTATAGCAACACCTTTTGTAATTGCTTTTGTTGTATTGCCGGTTGCATCAAGGCTGTCCATAACCTTTCGTGATTCCTTGTCCAAACCTGCCAGCTCACCGATACCGTTTGCATTGTCAGCAATAGGTCCGAAGGAATCCATGGCAACATTGTTACCTGTTAGGGTGAGCATGCCTATACCGGTCATGGCAACTCCGTAAAGTACAAAATGAACATCCTGTCCCCAGAAAATAAGGATAGAGCTTAAAATAGTTACAGCAATAATAACAGTCTGCCATACAGCGCTTTCAAAGCCTTGTGCGAGACCACGCAGGATAAGTGTTGCAGAACCTGTTTTTGAAGCTCCGGCAATATCCTTGACAGGCTTGTGGGCAGTGTCTGTAAAATATTTGGTTACCTCATCAAGTGCTACAGCAAGTAAAATGCCAACACCTACTGCCAGAAAGGCTCTCCACTCGTTCATATAGAAGTGGGCCAGGAGAGCGAAAGCTGCAAGACTTATTACTGCAGATGTATAAAAACCTTTATTTATTGAATTGAGAGCATCGCCTTTTTTAGAACCTTTGACAAGGTATGTTCCAAATATTGAAGATAGTACTCCAATACCTCTGACCAGAAGCGGGAATATGATCCACTTCAGTTCATGAGTAAATCCGTATAGAGACAGACCCAGTATTAATCCGGAAACTATAGTGACTTCGTAGGATTCAAAAATATCGGCTGCCATTCCGGCGCAGTCACCGACATTATCACCAACCAGGTCCGCTATAACTGCAGCATTTCTGGGATCATCTTCGGGAATTCCTGCTTCAACCTTTCCAACAAGGTCGGCGCCTACGTCAGCAGCTTTAGTATAGATACCGCCGCCTACTCTCATAAACAACGCGAGAAGAGTTCCCCCGAAACCGAAACCTAATAAAGCATCGGGAGCAGCTATTCCAAGAATAATAAAAATAAGCGTTCCGCCAAGCAAACCCAAACCATCGGTAAGCATGCCGGTTATGGTACCTGTCCTGTAGGCTATTTTCAAAGCCTCTCCAAAGCTTCTTCTGGAGGCTGAAGCAACACGAACATTTCCTTCAACAGCCATTCTCATACCAAACTGGCCGACCATTAGCGAGAAGGTTGCTCCCATAATAAAAGCTATAGCTCTTGCAAAACCAATGACAATTTTAACAGTATCAGGACTTAAATCGGAAAACCTTTTTGTTGCCTCTTCACTTGGAGGAACAATGTAGACTGAGAAGAATAGAAGAACAGTGAGTACTGCGATGAGTGGAATAATTGATTTTAACTGCCTGCGAAGGTAGGCGTCGGCTCCGCCCTTAATTGCTCCCCAGACTTCCTGCATTTTTTCTGTACCCTTGTCATACTTCATTACCTGACGGCGAAGTATCAGTGCATAACCCAAACCCAGAAAGGCAATTGCAAGTACGCACCAGATTCCAACAATTTCGAATGTTGTTGCACCACTTAGACCAGACATTTAATACACATCCTTTCATAATATTTAATTGAAAAATTATAATCGGAGAAATGCATGCACCGGAATTAAAAAAAAATTAACCCAAATTAAACATTCGATAAAATAATGAATTCTCCTTTATAATTTTAAATTTATTTTTTTGAAATTTTCACCAGGCATTATTGCAGCATCCCGCAGCAAGGAAACAAGTCCGGGATCGGCTGTTGCTCATAACAACAAAGTAATAGCAACAGCAAATATTCAATCACAAATCAATAAAAAAGCGAAGAGGCCGGCGGCGATGCCGGCCTCTTCGCTTTTTAACAAATATAAATATTTACGTACTTAAGTCTCAACGTTTGAACTGCCGGATAAATTATCACTGCTTTAAAGATAGATATTTCATCTCTTAAAATATTTAAAATCGAGATAGTTTGAAATTCAAAATATAATGTCAAAAAATATATTACGGGTTGAAAATATCATCAAAATGCGAATTCAAGGTAGAGAGGATTTTAATTAATGACTTTCTTTCCTCAATATCAAGAATCCCAAAAATTTTTTCGGCAAGTTTATTTCTCAATTGAACAATTGATTCAAACACACTGACGCCTGATTCAGACAGAGATATAAACACCTGGCGCCTGTCTTCTTCATCACGCTGTCTGACAACGTAGCCTTTCTTTATAAGCCTGTCAATAGTAACAGTGGGGGTACCAAAGGTAACGCCCAAAGTATTGGCAATCTCAGACATCTTCTTATTTTCGGAACCATGACCGATTACCAGTATGGTGTTGATTTCAATTACGGTAAGATCCTCCAGGGACTTACTGAAGAACTTTTTACTTTCCAGCTTGTAATATTTATCAAAAAGCTTTCTAAAGAGCTGATCAACAAGTAATAACTCGTTTACCGGTTGAGAATCCATTAAATATAACACCTCAATTACTTTGATTTTCAAACTATTTGGTATTACTATAATCCTTATGTGAAAAATTGTAAAGTATATTTAATAAATATTTTCAAATACTTTTTTCTATTAAAAGAAAATAATATCTTCAAAATTATTACAATTTTGGATTTTTATATTTACATTTTGCTAAAATAATGGTAATATTATGCAGAACAAGTCAATTTACAAAAGAAAAGAATGGTGATAAAAATGGAAAATAAAAAATTTATGCTAAATAAAGAGGTAGAATGTCTTAAGGAAGAACTCTATGATCTATTGGAAAATGAACCATGGGCTCAGCATGATATTCTTAAAATCAGTAAACGGCTTGATAACTTAATCCTTAAATTTTATAACTGTGATTAATTTTGAATATTAATTGCATTGCAATCATGTATTAGATTTTCAATAACTTTTTTCTTTTCATTATCTTTTTCAAGGTCTAAATTTGTGAGGATATATCTGATTTTATTTGTCGTATGACATTTGAAATCAGTTATATCAATTATTTTATTATTGTATTGTTTCAGTAATAATGATAACATTACCAAACAACAGTCAAATAATTGCTTTTCAAAGTTATCTTTATCATCAGACATATAAGTATATCTCCATCAAAATATTATTTTGTTAAATAGTGACAAGTTAAATATAATAAATATAAACTAATTTGTCAAATATTTCCTATGGGCTTAAAATTAGATTTTTATTATAATAAAATATTTGATATAATCCTATAATGAATTCTTTTTTGATAGGAAAATATAAGATCCGGGTGGATAAAATGCTGAATATTCATATTAAAGATGATATTTTACATATTAAAAATATAGATAAAAACAGTATCAATAATATTTATTCCATATATAGCAATTCCGATGAATTCAAATATGCCACCGGCATTTTCCATCCTATCGGGTACGATCAATTTTCATATCAGATATCCCAATTTATACAAAGAAAGAATGTTTTTTTTCTGGATATATGTTTGTTGTCCGGAGAAACCATAGGCCTGATTAAGGGATCAATAACTAACAAGGCAGATATAGTTTGGATAAATTCTATGGTAATTAACACACCTTATCAGTCAAACGGTTATGGTAAAAGAGTGCTTGCTTTGCTGGAAAATTATTTTTCCAGTATATGTTCAATTAAAGAAATATATTTATCAGTTTGCAGAAATAATATTTCTGGAATAAATTTCTGGAGCAAATGTGGTTATTGCTATTGTAACCAAATATCCAAAAAGGACTCGGTCAAACTAAATGAGATGGTTCAAATAATGTATAAATTACTATAAATGATATGGATATTACAATAATATTACTAAAAAATTGCTGTTTTATTTCAAAAAGTTTGACAAACTGTTACAAATTGAATATAATGTTCAAGGAGCAAATAAATGATATTCAACCTAAATTTTCCAATTTAGTATTGTACAAAATTTATTTGTTTTAACATTAAATAAAGCTGAATCCTCGTAAGAGGTACGGAGGAACCAAATTTTTGGGGTGAGTCCATGTTAAATGGTAGGGAGGTCCTATTGCCCGAGCCCGGCAGCTAACTTCGGAAGCGAATTATAGGAGGAGCCAATGTCAGGAAAGGTTAGCAAGATACTTGTGGCATGTATTTTTGCATTTTCTCTGGTACTTGTTTGCTCAGTTGCTATGGCGGCAGCACAGCCGGCACAAGTTGTGGGAACAAAGGTAAATATGAGATCATCTCCGGATACATCTGCAAGTGTAATCACAAAGTTATCCAATTCAAGGGTATCAATTGTTGATAAGACTGATGGCTGGTACAAAATTTCCTTTAATGGTAAAACAGGTTGGGTTAGCAGTGACTACATAAAAGTTTTAACTGCAAAAGGAAAAATTAATGCCAATGGTGTTAATTTTAGACAAACTGCCAATACGTCAGGCGAGGTAATTGATTCTCTAAGTAAGGGGACGAGTGTTGTTATACTTGATACTCTCTCAGATTGGCACAAGGTAAAGGTTGGTACAAAGGTTGGATATGTAGCCACCAAATTTGTTACTGCTACCAATACCGAAGAAAAGTCATCACGTTCTACAACAGCAACGACTTTTAAAGCAACAGAGGTAGAAGCTACTGATGATGCTCCGGCAAATGATGTTATTGAATTTGCTAAAAAGTATGTTGGAGTGCGTTATGTTTATGGTGGAAAAAGCCCAAGCGGCTTTGATTGCTCAGGATTCGTTGGATACGTTTTTAAGAATTTCGGAATAAAACTTAATAGTTCCGCTGCTAGTATGTATTCAAACGGTGAGAAAGTTTCTAAGAGTGAATTAAAAGCAGGAGACCTATTGTTTTTTGACGCATCTTCTAGAAAGGCATCTGGCGCAATTGACCATGTAGGTATTTATATGGGTGGAGGTTTGTTCATACATGCTTCAACATCCAACAGAAAAGTAATCATACAAGAACTGTCTGAATACCGAGGAACTTATATTGGTGCAAAAAGAGTAATGTAATTTTTTATCATAAACCCACAAAAACGTCCGGTCAGGGCGTTTTTGTGCTATTTGTTTCAAAATCAACCCTTCTTTAATTGTTTTTATTGGTTTTAAATTTTAAATCTTCCCACTACTTTTATATTTCATAAAAATCTAATCTTTTTCATTTATAATTTTATAATGGAGGTCTTTAATGAAGCTAAAGAGGCCACTTTGTCTTTTTTGTGCTGCATTTATTGCCGGAATAATGGCAATAGACAGTTTTGGCATATCCCTTTTTCTATATTTTTTAGCTGCAGCTTTAATTCTTATTCTTATCGTATTCAATAAAATTCCGAAATTTAGAATTTTAGTCTTAATTACAATATTGTTCTTTACAGCAGGGGGATTCAGTTTCTACTACTGTGACAGAGCCTATACTCAAAATCTGTGTGAACTTTACGGTAAACCAATTACCTTACAGGGGTATGTTGACAGTGAACCGGAAAAAGACGGCGATAAAATTAAATTTGTATTTAGAACGGATAGATATTTTACTGATGCTGATAAGCTTAATAACCTGAAGCAAGGTAAATTAACACCCAACAAGGGTAAAATAAATGCCGGATTGATGGTTTACATCAATACTCAAAGAATAAGCAGTTCAAAGTATAATAGCATCGGGTATAGGACCAGACTCTCATTTGCTACAGCTATTGAAGAGCCAAAACCGGCAACAAATCCGGGTGGGTTTGATTATAGAAGATACCTTGCGTCTATAGGAATTTCAGGAACTGCATACATGTCTTATTCTTCAGAAATTGATATCCTTGGTGTACAGCGTGGAGGCTGGATAAATAAGCTGGGATATAAAATTAAGAATACTGTTCTTCATATAGTTGAATTTTGCCTGGATAAAAACCAGGCCGGTCTTTTAGCAGGTATGATAATCGGATACAAGGACGGACTTGACGAAAATGCTTTTCAGGCCTTTAGCAGGGCCGGCCTGACACATATTATGGTGGCATCGGGTATGAATGTTGCTTTTATAATACTGCCGCTTACATTTATTTTTAACAAATTACGCATTGGAAAAAGGTCGGCTAATATTATGACTATTCTGGTGCTAATTTTATTTGTTTTTGTTACGGGTTTTTCAGCCTCTGTGGTGAGGGCTGTTATAATGGGTATAATTATATTGACCGGACAGATAATTATGAGAGAAACAGATATTTATACAAGTATTTCGGCCGCAGCATTAATTCTATTGATAATCAATCCTTTCACGCTATTTGATATAGGCTTTCAGCTATCGTTCGGTGCAACGCTTTCTCTGGTAATGTTCTATCCGAAAATAAAGGGAACCGTTACTAAAAAATATGTTCCGGAAATTATTTCAGATACTCTTGCAGCCACACTGGCAGCCCAAATAGGCGTAATACCTGTTACCTTGTACTATTTCAACAGCCTTTCAATTATATCAGTGTTGTCAAACCTTTTAGTGGTGCCGTTGGTTCAAATTATCACAATAATAGGCTTTATCATGGTCTTTGCCGGACTTTTAAACATTCATATGGCTGTTTTGATAGGTTACATAAATAATTCATTTTTATCCTTTATTCTATTTGTTACAGAAACTTCTGCAAAAATTCCATTTGCAGCTGTAAAACTGCCTACACCCTCAATAGGACTGATTTTGATTTATTATACAGTTATTTTATATTTATTTAAGGGCAGACAAATACTTAACAATTTTAAAACGTTTAAATATGTAAAATATGCAAGTGTTGTAATATTGTTTTTATTTATATTAATTTCGAATTTATTTCCAAAGCCGCTTGAAATCACTTTTTTAGATGTGGGTCAGGGGGACGGTGCATTTATAAGAACACCGCTTGGGACAAAGGTAATAATTGATGGAGGCGGACGGGAGGCAGGTTCAAATTCGACCTTTGATATCGGTGAAGCTGTTATGGTACCATATATCTTGGATCAGGGGACAAAGTCTGTTGACATAGTAGTTGCCAGCCATGGGCATGCAGACCATACAGAGGGACTGGAGGCCATTCTGAAGGAACTGCAGGTTGGTACGGTTATTCTCCCGGATACGGACGGGAATGGTTTTGAAAAAATAGAAGCCATTTGTTCGAGTAGAAATATCAGAATTATTGAATGTAAAAAAGGCGACTTAATAAGAATTGACAGGGAGACACAATTTAAAGTTCTGAACCCTTTAAAATTTTCTATTGATAGTTTGTCACAACAGTCTTTGAATAACAGTTCATTAGTGTTAAAATTATTATACAAAAATATCAGTGTTTTATTTACGGGTGATAGTGAATTACCTGTTGAGGAAAGACTTCTGGGTGAAGATGTCAATATAAGGGCTGATATGCTGAAAGTCGGACACCACGGCTCAGTTACTTCTAGCAGCGAGGCTTTTATCGATATGGTAAAACCCCGGTATGCTGTGATTTCAGTCGGTGAGCATAATAAATTCGGACACCCCTCCCAATTTGTAGTTGACAGGTTTCAGGAGAGGGGAATCAAGCTGTACCGGACTGATCAATGTGGTGCAGTAATTGTAAAAAGTTATGGAAATGACTTCAGAATAAGTACTATGCTTCGGTAAAGCCGGCAGGAGCCGGTCACATTAGTCAGTATTTTATTAACATTTATAACTGTCTATTTTAGTGTTATAGGAGATTAACATGAGTTTGGAAATATTAAAAAAGCAGATAAAAGAAGAAAAACTGCAGAATATTTATCTGTTTACAGGTGCTGAGGAATATTTGAAAAAATATTATATAAATACAATGTCTAAACTGTTAATCCAGGAGGACAATAAGGAATTTAACTTTATTTCTTTTGAAGGTAAAACAGATATAGAGACATTGATCTCGAACTGTGAAACCCTGCCAATGTTTAGTGACAAAAAGCTGATCATAGCAAAAAATACCGGCTTGTTTAAGTCAAAAAAAGGAGAAACAGCCGATTCCGGTTCCGACAAAAAGTCAGGTAAGGACAAGCTAACCGACTATCTAGAAAAAATGCCGCCTTACACATGCCTGATATTTGTTGAAACAGAAATAGATAAAAGAATCAAGGTTGTAAACACCATAAAAAAATGCGGCCTGATTGTGGAAATGGATTATCAGAAACCAGCAGACCTGGTTAAATGGGTTTTAAAGGTATTTAAAAACTATAATAAGAATATAGATCAAATGGCAGCCTCCTATATAGTTGAAAACAGCGAGTACTCCATGACAGAGCTGCTGAATGAAATTGACAAGATAGTCAATTTTGCAGGTAACAAAACCGAGGTTTCCATGACAGATATAGAAGCAGTTTGCAACAAGACAATAAAGAGCAGAATATTTGATCTTACAGATGCAATATCTGAAGGAAATAATTCAAAAGCACTATCTCTGCTAAATGATATGGCAGCATTAAAAGAGCCCATGCAAAAGGTAATGTTTATGATTATAAGACAAATAAGAATGGTTTACAGAATCAAACTTTTACGAAAACAGGGTGTCAGAGAGGATGCAGCTGCAAAACAGATGGGGTTGACGCCTTTTGTAGCGTCAAAAGTAATGAGCCTAAGCCGTAATATGGAGCTAAGCATTTTAGAGAATGCAATGTATTACAGTCTGGAACTGGATGAATCCATAAAAACCGGTAAAATATCGGACAGAATTGCTATTGAATTGCTGATAGCCTCAATGGGCCAGAAATAATCATATGGGTTAAAAACACCCAATATGAAATAGATTTGAGAAACTTCTATATTAATTTTAAATAGAAATAAATTCATGTTATATAAATGTGGGGGACTAAATTGGAAAAGTGGATTTTAAAAAATCCTAAATATGATTTTGACAGAATGTCAAATGTATTGGGTGTAAGCCAATTACTCTGTAGGATAATGGTTAACAGAGGGATAGCAGATTATGAAGCGGCGAAGAGCTTTATCAATTCGCGCACGGAAGATTTATGGAATGCCAGAAAAATGAAGGACCTTGAGACTGGTGTAAGTATCATACGAAGCAAAATTCAGGCTTGCTGTAAAATCAGAATAATTGGCGATTACGATGTTGACGGAGTTGTCAGTACCTATATTCTGTTCAGGGCATTATCAAGATGCGGAGCACAGGTTGACTATGCTATTCCGCACAGAATATTAGATGGCTACGGGATCAATAACGCTATTATAGATAAAGCAAGAGAAGATGGTATTGATACCATAATCACATGTGATAACGGCATTTCTGCCACAGAGCAGATTAAATATGCCAAGGAGGCAGGTATAACAGTTATTGTAACAGATCATCATGAAGTACCTTTCGCAGAAAATGAACAAAACGAAAGGATACACATACTTCCTGAAGCAGATGCAATAATAGATATTAAGCGTACCGACTGCTGCTATCCTTTTAAACTACTTTGTGGAGCCGGTGTAGCCTTTAAATTTGTTCAGGTGCTATACGAGGAAATGGGTATTCCGGAAGCTGAATGGGAGGAATTTTATGAATTTGTAGCCATAGCGACGGTTTGCGATGTTGTTGACTTGGTAGGAGAAAATAGAATTCTTGTCAGAAAAGGACTTTCAGTTATCGGGCAGACTAAAAATACAGGCCTTAAAGCATTAATGAAGCGGACCGGCATATATGGAAAAGATATTGGCGTTTACCATCTCGGGTTTATCATCGGACCTTGTATAAATGCTTCCGGAAGGTTGGACTGGGCTGAAAGGGGCTTGAAAATGCTGTTGTCTGATGACGTTGAGGAAGCTGAAAATATTGCGCTGGAACTTCATGAACTTAATAACGAAAGAAAAAATATGACCATGGCCGGAGTTGAAGAAACGGTAGCTGCGATTGAAAACAGCAATCTTAAGCAGGATAAGGTTCTGGTGGTATATAAGCCGGAAATACATGAAAGTATCGCAGGAATCATAGCTGGAAAAATACGTGAAAAGTATAATATTCCTACATTTATAATTACTGATGCCGAAAATGGTGTTAAAGGCTCGGGCAGATCAATAGAGGAATATAACATGTTTGAGGGCTTATTGAAGTGCAAGGAGCTTCTGACTCGGTTTGGCGGTCATCCCATGGCGGCAGGCCTCAGTCTCGAACGTGACAATCTGGAGCAGCTGAGAAAACAGTTGAATGAATCTGCAGCCTTGACGGAGGAGGATCTTATACCAAAGGTGTACATCGATGCCAGAATCCCGCTGTCACAAATAAACCTCAAGGTTGCAGAGGAACTGGTGCTTTTGGAACCCTATGGCAAGGGGAATTCCAAGCCGCTTTTTGCTGAAAAGGATATAGCAATAGCAAGAGCTGTTGTTCTGGGCTCCGAAAGGAAGGTTTTAAAGCTAAGACTGAAGTCGTCGGAAAAGCAATTTATAGACTGTATATATTTTGGAAGTATTAGCGGTTTTGACCAGTACATAAACGAAAGGTTCGGCGAAGTACAGCTATCAAGGATGTATGCAGGGCAGGCTAATGATGTCAGACTGGATCTGATATTTAATATTGATATCAATGAGTATAACGGCATTAAGAGTGTTCAACTGATTATGCAGCATTACCGCTGATATTTTACTCTGACTCAAGGAATGAACCCTGAAGAAAATTGTAGGTTGTAAGTATAGTGTTAATTAATTATAATATTAAGGAATGATTAAATAATTAAGACTAAATTTTCACTAGATAGTTTTAAAAAGGAAGTATTATTTAATCATCTATATTATACATAAATTCGGTACCATAAAGAGAGGTATAATGACAATGGACTTAAAAGCTAAGCTTAGGCATGTAATGGGTTTTCCAAAAGAGGGAATTGATTTTATTGATATCACAACAGTACTTCAGGATGCTGAAGCCTTCAAAGAGTGTATGGATACCTTTAAGGAATATGCTGAGCAAATGGAGGATTTTGATATAATCGTTGGTTCTGAATCAAGAGGCTTTATTTTTGGAGCTCCCCTTGCATATCAGATGGGCAAGGGCTTTGTTCCTGTAAGAAAAAAAGGTAAACTTCCATATAAAACTATCAGAGTAGAGTATGATCTCGAATATGGGAAGGATGTTCTGGAAATGCATGAAGATGCTGTCAAACCGGGACAAAGAGTTCTTATTGTCGACGATCTCCTGGCTACCGGAGGAACAACAGAGGCAAATATTAAACTGATCGAACAGCTTGGCGGTAAGGTCGCAGGAATAATTTATTTCATAGAACTGGGATTTTTAGAAGGAAGAAAAAAATTAGAGGGTTATGACGTTAAATCCATAGTATCATTTTAATCAAATAAAATTTAGTGGAGTCATTGATGACAGTGGAGGATGCTTTGATAGATAGCTTTTCAGTGCTTGTTGAAAAAGTAAAAAAATATGATCCCAACAGTAACATTGAACTGCTTAAAAAGGCATATTATGTGTCTAAAACAGCACATGAGGGACAACAGAGAAATTCGGGAGAGCCCTATATTATTCATCCGGTAGAGGTGGCTGTAATTCTCGCTGAGATGGAACTGGACAGCACTGCGCTAGTTGCTGCGCTTCTTCATGATACTATTGAAGACACCACTTGTACTTATGATCAGCTGAAAGCACAGTTCGGAGTGGAAGTGGCCGATCTGGTGGATGGAGTTACAAAGCTGACAAAGCTTGGTAAACTGCCTTTTACTTCCAAAGAAGAGCAGCAGATGGAGAATCTCCGCAAAATGTTTGTTGCTATGGCAAAGGATATTCGTGTTATCATGATAAAGCTGGCAGACCGGCTGCATAACATGAGAACCCTTATTTATATGAACGAAGGCAAGCAGATAGAGAAAGCCAGAGAGACACTGGAAATATATGCTCCTCTGGCACACCGCCTCGGTATTTCTAAAATTAAATGGGAGCTTGAGGATATCTGCTTAAGATATCTGGATCCAAAGGGCTATTATGACCTTGTAGAAAAAATAGCCTTTAAGCGAAAGCAGAGAGAAGCCTATATCGAAGCAATACTAAATACTTTACGAGAGAAAACCAACGAGCTGGGCATTGAAAATGCACAAATTGACGGAAGACCCAAGCATTTCTACAGTATTTACAGGAAAATGCAGAAGCAGAACAAAACTCTCGACCAGATATATGATTTATTTGCATTCAGAGTAATAGTCAATTCTGTCAAGGATTGTTATGCAATTCTTGGACTGGTGCACGAGCTGTACAAGCCGATGCCCGGAAGGTTTAAGGATTATATTGCAATACCCAAGCCAAATATGTACCAATCACTTCATACCACACTTATCGGACCTGAGGGACAACCCTTTGAGGTACAAATAAGAACCTGGGACATGCACAGGGTTGCCGAGGTAGGTATAGCTGCTCACTGGAAGTATAAGGAAGGGGCAAACAGCGCCACCAAGGATTCCGAAAACAAGTTTGCATGGCTGAGACAGCTTCTGGAATGGCAAAAGGATACCAGAGATGAAAGTGAATTTATGGAAACCTTAAAGGTTGACCTTTTTACAGATGAAGTTTTTGTCTTCACTCCAAAAGGAGATGTGGTCAGCCTTCCGTTTGAGTCTACTCCTGTTGATTTTGCTTATAACATTCACAGCGCAATCGGTAATAAAATGATTGGAGCAAAAGTAAACGGCAAGATGGTTCCCATTGATTACAAACTTAAAAATGGGGACATTATTGATATTTTAACCTCATCAACCATACATGGACCCAGCAGGGACTGGCTCAAGATTGTTAAAAGCAGCCAGGCGAAAAATAAAATAAACCAATGGTTCAAAAAGGAAAAAAGAGAAGAAAATATCATAAGAGGCAAGGAAATGGTTGAAAGGGAGCTGAAAAAACAGGGGCTTACCTACAATCAACTATTTAGAACAGAATGGATTGAAATTGTTCTTAGAAAATATAATTTTGCTACCCTGGAAGATTTATACGCAGGTATCGGATATGGTGCCATAACAACAAACAAGGTTATTACAAAGCTAAGGGAAGAATTCAAGAAAACTCTGAAGCCTGAGGAAATAGAGCAGATACTTGAGTCGATTGCCCAGACCAGAAATGATAAGAAGAAAAAGAATATTCCTGAAAGCGGGATAGTTGTAAAGGGAATTGACAATTGTCTTGTCAGACTGTCACGCTGCTGCAATCCTGTACCGGGTGATGAAATAATCGGTTATATAACCCGCGGAAGAGGTGTTTCAGTACATCGCAGTGATTGTATTAATGTTTCTGCGGGTTTGGAAGAAGAAGGCCGTCTTATTGATGTAAGATGGTATACAACCAATGATGTTGCATATAAGGCTGACATTACAATTATGGCTAATGACAGAACATCTCTGCTGCTGGATGTTACAAACAGCATAGCAGAGCTTAAAGTACCGATAAAGGCTGTAAATGCCAGAACTACAAGAGAGCAGATAACTGTCATAAACCTGACTCTTGAGATTACAAATACAGAACAGCTTGAAAAAATAATAAAGAAACTTAGAAAAATCGACAGTGTATTTGATGTAACAAGAAACAAACAATAGACAACAATAACATTATGAAACAACAGTCCAAAGAGTTTTTACTGATGTCAAAAACAGGGGAGAACCATGAGAGCAGTTGTACAAAGAGTAAAAAAATCCAAGGTAACTGTTGAGGGTAGGGTTACAGGGGAGATAAACAAAGGGCTTATGGTATTGCTGGGAGTCGGGCAGGAGGATTCCTCGCAGGACATAGATTACCTGGCTGAAAAAATCATCAATTTGCGTATATTTGAAGATAATAACGGTAAAATGAACCTGTCTCTGCCGGATGTGGGCGGAGAGCTGCTTGTGGTTTCACAGTTCACACTGTACGGTGATTGCCGGAAGGGCAGAAGACCGGGTTATGATAAAGCTGCAAGACCAGAAATGGCGAAAGAATTATACGAAAATTTTGTTGAGAAGTGCAGAAGTTATGGAGTAAATACTCAAACAGGAATATTTCAGGCTGAAATGCTGGTGGACATAAGCAATGACGGGCCTGTTACACTTTTGTTGGACAGCAAAAGAGAATTCTGAGCAAATCAGAATGAGAACTCTTATAAACGAATAAATACAGTCGGAAGGAGTAGTTATGGTTATAAAGACTATTACCGGTGGTATGTATGAGTCCTTGTCCTATCTTATATGTGAAGGCGGCAGGGCTATACTGATTGACGCAGGAGTAAAAAGTGACAAGGTAGTTGCAGCTGCTTCTGAAATGAAGGTTAACATAGAAAAAATCATATTAACTCATGGGCATATAGATCATATAGTTGAACTTGATAATCTGGTTAAAAAGACAAATGCAAAGGCTTATATTCATATTGATGATGAAGCGGCACTGACAGATGCAAGGTATAACGTTTCGGCCTATACTTTCGCTGCATATACCGCTGATACCAAATGTGAAATATTGAGAGATGGTAGTATTGTGAGACTTGGAGACCTGGAGCTGAAGATAATCCACACCCCGGGCCACACACCCGGCTCCATTTGCATTCAGGCGGAGAATAATTTATTTTCCGGAGATACTCTTTTTAATTTTGGTTATGGAAGAGTTGATTTGCCTAACGGCAGCTTTGAAGATTTATATCACTCTATTGTAGATAA
>JAQSXC010000312.1 GCA_029266335.1 Eubacterium sp.
AAGATACCTTTTTATTGGGTGCTGGTTCATATAGGGATGTTTGCCGAAACCTGGGCTGAGAGCCATACTCAACTGATAAAATATCTATCTCCATGGGATATATAGGATTCGTATACATGGTGGTGGATTTATTTATTGGTATTTGAATGGATAGGAGGCTTGATTATACCGCCTGAAAAACGAAAACCGCTTAACCATGAGTTGTTACGTTCCGGAACGATAGGCTGGTTTATACTGCACTTCATCCTTATAGCAACAATATTTCTGGCAGGAGTATATACTGGAATGTATTTGAAATAAAACAGAAGATTTCACTACATTAGTGTATAGTTTGCTTTTTTGTCTCTAAGCAAAAACAAAGCCTGTAAGCTTTAAAGCTTACAGGCTTTGTTTTTGGCGCGCCCGGCAGAGATCGAATCCACAACCTTTTGGTCCGTAGCCAAACGCTCTATCCAATTGAGCTACGGGCGCACACATAATATATTAATACATATTAAAGAAAAAAGCAACACTTTGTTTTATTTACCAAATAATAAAAATGTTTTATTTATAAAACATTAAAAGTATAATTTTCAGAATTGTAAAATTTTCTCTATTTGAAATACAGCCTGAACATAATATCTCTGCTGTAATTTCCAAAACCTTTGCCAAACAGGGTTACACCGCCTGCATTAACAGCCTCCGGCAGAACTGCTATCCTGAAGGACCAGTATTTCTGACGGATATCCAAAGAAGAAAGAGTAACGTTTGAAACCTTGATGCCATCAATATATGTCCCGTCCTGGGTAATTCTTATTGCCTTGTAAAGGCCGTATTGTCCGACGTGAAGACTCCACCAGTTAGGAGTAAATTTACCTCTGCTGTTTCCAAAGTCTCCCGGACTGGTCCATTCACCAATTTTTTGTTCATTAAGAAAAAAAGTTATATCAGACGGCCAGTTATTATTAACGCCGGGTGCTTCCGATCCCAGTTCCATTGATATTTCCAATTCTTCAGGCTGCTGAACCGACAACAGAAAGTTAGGAACCTTATACTCCACATAGCCTTCTGTAAACCACAAAATACCGGCATTGACTCTATCTGGGTCCAGAAAATATCTTGGATCATCAAACTGTCCGATGACTTTATCGGGAGTTGCTATGCCGCAGGTCGGAGTGGCGCTGAAGTCGGAGTAATGTCCGATTGGCATTGCAAACTCGTGAAAGTTTCTAACTTTGGACTGTTTTGCCGGAAAGTTGACCTCGATAGAATCTACATCCAGAAAACACAGCTTCTGAACAGAGCCGTTGATGCTCTTGCGTTCACAACGTATAATTTCAGCAGTCTCCAGCTTCTTAACATGCATGGTTACAATAGCACTGCTTAAACTCAGGTGCTCAGCCAGCTGTTTTATGTTTAGAGGGTTTTCTGCAAGCAGGTTAATAATTTTGAGGCGTACATCACTGCTTAACGCTTCATAGACCGGTAACCATTTTTCTGATATATCTATTTTCATTACAATAAACCTCCAACATAAGAATTAATACAAGTATAAATTACTAAAGGAGGTTTGTAAACAAAATTATTAATAAAAGGCCGGAGTTTACTCTTTAATGTAATAAAATATTATGTTTACAATGCCAAAAAGTATATTGACAGCATAAATAATGCACGATATCATATAGTTATTAACATAAGAGTTATTAAATTAATAGAAACATTAACATATCAGGAGGATTACAATGAGCAATGCAAAAATGATCCTTAATAAGGATTACGTTATCGGCGAAGTAGATAAAAGAATATACGGCTCTTTTATAGAACATTTGGGAAGAGCTGTATACGGGGGTATATACGAGCCCGGACATCCTACAGCTGACAAATATGGCTTCCGTCAGGATGTAGCAGCTATGATCAGGGAACTTCAGGTTCCGATAGTAAGGTATCCGGGAGGAAACTTTGTATCAGGTTATAACTGGGAGGATGGAGTAGGCCCTGTTGACAAGAGACCAAGACGTACCGAATTGGCATGGATGACAACTGAAACAAATGAGGTTGGCACAAATGAGTTCTTTACCTGGGCCAAGGAAGTAGGCACGGAAGTAATGATGGCTGTCAATCTTGGAACAAGAGGAGCCGATGCAGCAAGAAACCTCTTAGAATACTGCAATCATCCCGGAGGAACCTACTGGAGCGAATTAAGAAAATCCCATGGCTACGCCAAGCCCCACAATATAAAAACCTGGTGCCTTGGAAACGAAATGGACGGACCCTGGCAGATCTGCGCAAAGACAGCTGAAGAATACGGCAGACTGGCCTGCGAAACTGCAAAGGTTATGAAGTGGGTTGATCCAACAATTGAATTGGTTGCATGCGGAAGCTCAAACAGTGCTATGCCTACCTTTGCACAGTGGGAGGCAACAGTTCTTGAACATACTTATGAGCACGTGGATTATATTTCACTGCACACTTATTACGGCAACCGTGACAACGATACTGCCAATTTTCTTGCAAGATCTATGGATATGGATGCCTTCATAAAGTCAATCATATCTACCTGTGATTATGTAAAAGCCAAGAAGCATAGTAAGAAAAAAATCAATCTTTCCTTTGACGAATGGAATGTATGGTTCCATTCAAATGAAGCAGACAAGGAAATTGAAAGATGGTCAGTAGCACCTAACCAGCTTGAAGATGAATACAATTTTGAAGATGCGTTATTGGTTGGAAGCATGCTGATAACACTTTTAAAGAATGCTGACAGAGTAAAGATGGCATGTCTGGCACAGCTCGTTAATGTTATTGCACCTATAATGACAGAAAACAACGGAGCTGCCTGGAAGCAGACTATTTACTATCCTTACCTGCATGCTTCAGTATTCGGAAGAGGAACAGTGCTCAATCCTGTTGTAAAATCGCCGCTGCACGATACCAAGGATTTCACAGATGTACCTTATATAGATGCAACTGCAGTTATCAGTGAAGATAATAATGAAATCACTGTTTTTGCAGTTAACAAAAACCTGGAAGAGAACATCACTCTCGATGTGGAACTCAATGGTTTCGGACAATTTGAAGTTGTTGAACATATTGTTCTTGAACATAATGATGTAAAGGCGGTAAATACAAAGAAAAACCCAAATAACGTAGTTCCCAACTCAAATGGCAATGCTGCTGTGGAAGACGGAAATGTCAAGGCTGATCTCAAGAAGCTTTCCTGGAATGTTATAAGATTAAAGAAAGTAAAGTAATAAACAAACTCCTAAAAATGCATATATAATAATTTGATGGTTGCAAGGTAATTAATGTTACTTTGCAGCTGTTTTTTTATTGTTTGGAAAAGGCACAGACGCGAAGAAAAGCGGCTTTGCCACATTTGTTATTGCCTGAAGATCTTTAAGCAGATAGATAATGCCTTGCCGGATCGGGATGTTAATAAATTTATTAATGCCATTATAAAAAGGTAAAAAAGTAATATAACAAAGAAAATAATAAGATTGCCTAATGTAATAATTATTTGGATTATTATATCATTCTCTTGACATATATTTCTTTCTTAATTTTTCGCAGGTTTAATAATAATTTTCCGAGCTTACCGGTTGAAATAATATGAAAGCCGGTGATGCCCGATTTTAGCCAAGGGGGTGAGTTAATCCCGGTATATTTGTTATGAAATAATTATATTAAGAGGAGGAGAATATGAAGACAAGATTCAAGAAATTGATTGCAAAGGTTCTTGCATTTGCATTACTGACATCAGCAGTAACACAGCTTCCCATACCTTTGTTTACCCAAAATGTGCTGGCAGGCCAAAATG
>JAQSXC010000313.1 GCA_029266335.1 Eubacterium sp.
CACAGTATTGTGGCAGCCTCAAGGTTTTCCAAAGAGTTCAGAGCCCAGCTGGATTCGAGAATAATAGTTGCACCGTTCTCCATTACTACAAATCCGAATGCACTGTCTTCTACGGTAAACTCTTCACAATTCCAGTCTCCCCATGCATTGCCGGTATTCTTTTGATTGTTCAGCTTGTGATAGGCTGTACCTACGGCATATTTAGGCTTGTAATTGTTCATCATCCAAAGTGTCAGGTCCAGAGCATGTGTCCCTATATCAATCAATGGGCCTCCACCCTGTTCATATTCGTTTAGAAATACCCCCCAGGTCGGAACAGCTCTGCGTCTGATAGCTCTTGCCTTAGCCATGTAAATCTCACCCAGAACTCCATTTCTGCATTCCTCTTTAAGATACCTTGAATCCGCACGGAAGCGGTTCTGGTAACCTATTGTCAGAACTTTATTATTGGCTTTGGCAGCAGCTACCATCTTCTTAGCTTCCTCTGAATTTATAGCCATAGGCTTTTCGCACATGACATGTTTTCCCGCATTCAGTGCAGCAACAGTTATTTCACTGTGGGAACGGTTTGGTGTACAAACATATATAATATCTATGCTGCTGTCCTTAAGTAATTCCCTGTAGTCAGCATATGTCTCAGCATCACTTGTACCAAACTCTTTTGCTGCCTTTTCAGCTTTTTCCGGTGCAATATCACAAAAAGCCACCATATCAATCAAACCTGTCTTTTTAACGCTTGGCATCTGCTTACCGTTGGCAATACCGCCACAACCAATTATTCCTGCTTTTAAATTTGACATATAGTCCTCCCTAATTAGTTATCAGTTTACTTATCAGTAAATTACCCGACTAATTACAATTGCTGTTATATTGACAATGATATCGTCATTTTGGTAATATCGAAAGTAAATAATCCTATAATTTAAGACAAAAACTGATGTCAGAATAATTTTTTACGAGGTAGGTTTATGAGTGCTTTTTTTGAATTAGCAAGAGAATCTGATAGTAAAATACACATTTTTAGAGCTATAAATAACATTTGCGAGCCTCATTTTCATTCCAATATAGAATTGGTCTATGTAGTCAGCGGCAAAATTAATATCACTATAAACGGTCAAATCAAGGCTTTGACTGAGGGGTGCGTTTCTGTAGCAAACAGCTATGATATCCATTCCTATACCAATATAGAGAATTCAGATACCATAGTGATGATAATACCTGTGGAAATTGTCAACACTTATGTTGCTACAATCAGATCCAAGGTTTTTTCAAGTTCTTTTATTGACAGCTGTGAAAACACAAAAAGTATTTTTGTTATGATGGAAAAGCTGCTTCTATCCGACGAAACAGTTAATGAATTGATAAACAAGGGAGCAGCCTATTATATTTTAGGCCTGTTGTGTGATTGTGTAGATCTAATTGACAAACCGGTTGTAAGCAGTACAGATCTTGCCAGAAAAATCCTTGTTTATCTGCAGCAGAATTATTTGAATTCTCTGTCAATTGAAACTTTGGCAAAGCATTTTGGATACAACAAGGATTATCTGTCAAAATTCTTCAATTCCTATCTCGGCTGTGGTTTCAACAGCTACATGAATGCCCTGCGTTCCCGCCATGCTGCCCAGCTGATCTCCAGCGGAAAATCCGACCTTACTGATATTGCCTTTATGTCCGGGTTTGGAAATTACAGAACCTTCAATAGAGCATTCCTGCAATCCTACGGAATAACGCCGTCGGAATATAAAAAAAGGCTTGCAGGTATTACCCTGGTAAGCCATTTAGAGGGATCATGCTAATGGTGCAAGTGCAAGAAGGGAATCAATTTTTACAGGAGCCTGTGACTGTTGCCAGAGTTCGAAATACCTGCCTCCCAGTTCCATAAGCTCATTATGCCTGCCATTCTCAAGAATTTTTCCTTCCTCCAGAACATATATTCTGTCGCAGCGCTTAATAGTGCTTAATCTGTGAGCAATTATTACTGTGGTTATTCCGCTGCAAACTGTATCAAGGGTTCTTTCAATGGCTTTTTCTGTGATAGAATCAAGATTGCTGGTGGCCTCGTCCATAATGAAAATATCCGGTTTTTTCAAAATAGCTCTGGCAATGGCCAATCTCTGTTTTTGACCACCTGAGAGATTAGCTCCGTTTTCCTCCAGATATGTTTCAAGCTTCAATGGCAGCTTTTCTATAAAATCATAGGCCTGAGCCATTTTACATGCCTCAATAATTTCTTCCTTACTTATATTTTTGTCACCCAGTATGAGATTTTCTCGTATTGTTCCGCTGAACATGAACACTTCCTGAGAAATATATGCTATTTTTTTCCTGAGTAAATCCAGATTTATATCTTTAACGCTGTAATCTTTAATTGATATTTCACCTTTTTCCCACGGGTACAGGTTCATTATCAATTTGGCAAGAGTTGTTTTACCCGATCCGCTCTCCCCGACGAAGGCTATTTTCTCTCCCTGTCTTATCCGGAGACTGATATTGTCCAGAACCAGGCCACGGGTTCCATACCTGAAATCAACATCCTTAAAAACAATATCTCCCTTTAAATCAATTGGAGTGACTTCATTATTTTCCTTTGCTGCCTTTTCCAGTTCCAGATCCAAAATTTCGCCCAGTCTGTCCGATGCCACAACTGCTGTTTGAAGCATGGGCTGAAGGTTTATAAGGTTTTTTACAGGCTCCAGAAAATATCCCAGCAGAGCGTTAAAGGTTAGCAGCTGACCTATAGTCATGTTACCCCTGATTACATTCCAGGCTCCAACCCACAATATGACTATCCCACCGGCCAATGCCGTAAAGCTTGTAATTGATTCCTGTACTCTATTTAAAATTCCGCCCTTGAACAGGGTTTTCAAAAGGCTTATAAATTTTGTTTCTGTTTTAGCTGCAGCTTCTGATTCTGCATTAAAGGATTTTATTGTTTCAATACCATTAATTGATTCCACAATATATGAAGTCAGCTGCGAGTTCTGCTCCATTTGCTCCTGATTTGCCTTCTTTAACGGCTTATTGAAATTAAGAACAATAACGCCATAAATAAAAGTTATAGTCAAAGCAATAAGAAACAAGCCTGTATTAATGATGTACAAAAGTATTGCTCCTGCTGCAGCCATAAGTATATCGATCATTAAGGTAAGAGTTGCACCTGAAATTGCCTCCCTCACCTTTGAAGCATCCATAAAACGTGAAATAATTTCTCCCACTTTTCTTGTTGTAAAGAAATTCATTGGTAGTCCCAATACATGCCTGTAATATCCCAGTACCAGTTGAACGTCAACCTTGTTTGAAAGATACATAACCATATATGAGCGAAATGCCTTGAGTATTGTTTGAAGCAGATAGAGAACAATTATTGCTATTGATATTATATGCAGCGTCTTTTCAAGTCTGTATTTTAAAATATGGTCCATAAGATATTTAAAATAATAAGACCC
>JAQSXC010000097.1 GCA_029266335.1 Eubacterium sp.
CCACTCTTGTTAGCTTTGACAGGAGTAACGAATTACCTGATAGAAATGTTATCCGGCAATTGTGTTCCTTAAGCCCACTTAAATATCCTGTAACGTAGAAATACGGCTGTTATTAGCAGCAGCTCCACGGCGAGTTCAAAGTCTATAGCCTACTGTACTTCCACCGTCGCTCTTTGCGCTGTACAGCTCTCTGTCAGGAATAACCCGGGGGTTACCCTATAGGCACAGAAATCTTTTACTATTCCGCTTCATAACCTATACTTATAAATCCCTATTTATAAAAACTTAACTTGGCAAATCACCATTTAATAAATCCCTACCAAGTAAATATCTACTAGATTACCATATCTAAATGTTTTTTTCAACTGATAATAGTTACACTAGATCATGCTTTAGCAAAGAAAATAACTCCTGTCAGTATAAGCACAGTTCCAATAACTTTTGAAGGTGTAATCCCTTCGTGAAAAATATAATACCCTGCGAACAGACTGAAGGCATAGGTTGTACTTGTAAGTGCATAGGCAACGGAAAAGGGTATTTTGGATAAAATGTACAGCCATAGCACGGTTGAAAGTCCATATGCCAACACCCCGAAGATTACCAGTGGATTAACTATCAGCTTGTAGGAGTAGCCTTCGGTCCTCATTACAGCCATTTTCCATAAAACCTGGCCGGAAATTGTTATTGAAGAATTTAAAATGGTCAGAAATATATATTTAACTGGCATGGCAACTTCCTTTTTACAGCTAATATACCCAAAGACAAATAACATTATTCATTATCATTGGAATAAAAGAGGCAACACAGATAATCCAGCGTTGCCTCTGCAAAGGTTTGAATATCAGCCTTCCCACCACGATTTATTATCCCTGTACCATAAAACTGTTTCAAGGAGACCTTTATTCAGATTATAGCTGCCAGACCAGCCAAGTTCATTTCTGGCCCTGGAGCTGTCCAGCGCATAACGGTTATCGTGGCCCGGTCTGTCGTTAACATATACAATTGAATCCTGGGATTTGCCAAGAATATTTAAAATCATCCTTGCCATGTCAATATTTGATAATTCTTCACCGCTTCCGATATTATAGATTTCTCCGGGAGTACCGGTAAACAATGCTTTGATAATTGCACTGCAGTGATCCTGTACATGTATCCATTCTCTTATATTGGTCCCGGTTCCGTAAATGGGAATGGGAAGACCCTTTAAAGCCTTTGAAATACATGTTGGAATAAATTTTTCACTGTATTGGTAAGGGCCGTAGTTATTGCAGCAACGTGTAATTATTACCGGCAACCCATAAGTTCTGAAAAATGATCGCACCAATAAGTCGGCACCTGCTTTAGACGCAGAATAGGGACTGTTGGGCAGCAGTTCGGAATTTTCGGTAAAATAGTCACTGTTATTTTCAAGGCTGCCATAAACCTCGTCTGTTGAAATCTGAAGAAAACGTTTACCAACATAGTTTGACTTACCCCAGAAGTTTTGAACACATTCCAGTAAATTTAATGTTCCCATGAAATTAGTCCGACCAAATACTGAAGGACCGTCAATACTTCTGTCTACATGTGATTCAGCCGCAAAGTTAATTATATAATCGGGATTATACTCACTTAGTGTTTTATTAAATTGATCACTGTCGCAAATATCGCCTTTAACAAAGTAATACCCCGGATTTTCTGCCACGTTAGTTAAATTATTAAGATTTCCGGCATAAGTCAGTTTGTCATAATTTACAACAACGAAATCTTTGTATGTGTCCATAAAATACTTTATAAAATTGCTGCCTATAAAACCTGCTCCGCCTGTTACAAGTAAAACTTTCATTATAGTATCACCTCACATCGATTATTGTATGAATTATTACAGATATAGTTCACTGCTGTCACCTACAAGGAATGAATTTGCATTCGGTCTTTTATCAGCAGCTTTGATGGATACATTTTTTCCTATAAGACTGTAGTTGATTCTTTTATTGATACCTTCCAGTTTGGTATTCTCCAGAATAATACAGTTATCTATCTCACAGTTTATAATTTCAACTCCTTTTCCAATGGAGGTGTAAGGTCCTATATAGCTGTCGATAATTACAGCAGTATCATCAATTGCTGTTGGGCCTGCAATTGTACTGTTTTTTATAACAGCACTCTTGCTTATCATTAATTTCCCTGTATAAACGGTATCATCTTTCTGCTCAATTTGATTATCGGTAATAATTTCATCGAGAATCAACTGGTTAGCATCTAACATATCCTGGAGCTTTCCTGTATCCTTCCACCACCCTTGTATAATCTCATAAGTGACATTTCCTCCTGTAGACAGCAGTTCCTGGATGGCATCGGTAATTTCCAGCTCACCTCTTGCTGAAGGTTCGGTATTCTCAATAGCTGCAAAAATACTGCTGT
Source organism: Eubacterium sp. (assembly GCA_029266335.1). Lineage (GTDB taxonomy): Bacteria > Bacillota > Clostridia > Acetivibrionales > DSM-1351 > Ruminiclostridium. The sequence continues at coordinate 2,404 of JAQSXC010000097.1, forward strand.
TAAAAATGTATACTCCAGTTATTATCAGATCACTGATAAACTTTTTCGGCTTTTCTACAAGCCTCACAAGACGATTGTTCTCTACTACAGCAACACCATACTGTGATGGATTTTCTACCTTATACAGCATAATTGCAGAGTCGGCATTATTAATATGAAAATTCTCAATTAAAGAGTTTAAAGACATGTTAAAAACATTATCACCCAGGACCATTATAAAGTCTTCTTCTCCTATAAAATCCTGTGCTATTTTAACAGCATGAGCAAGTCCTAAAGGATCAGGCTGATAAATATAGGTGATTTCGGCATTCCATCTGTCACCGTCACCAACGGCCGTTTTAACTGCCTCACTGGTTTCTCCCACAATAATACCAATTTTGTTTATACCTGCTTCTATAACTTTTTCAATGATGTGAAATAGTATGGGTTTATTTGCTAAAGGCAGCAGTTGCTTAGCATTTGTATAGGTTAGTGGTCTTAATCGGGTTCCGGTACCGCCACTTAAAATTAATGCTTTCACAGTATCCCTCCTTGGATTTGTATATTAACATAATATATGCATAATAATTAAAATGTTCCAAAAACTTCCTCTCTGATAAGTCCAGCAAATTCAGTAACAATTTAACCAGGAAAACATATTATGTAAATAACAAAATATATGAAAGGAATAGGCTTTTATGGTTCCTCCTATTATAAGTTATGTTACATTTAACCGTTTAGGCTTAACTGTAAGAAATCTTACTTCTATACTTGAATCAACCGATGATTTTGAAATGCACATAATTGATAATGGCTCAATTGATGGAACATGGGAATACATTGAAACTTTAGATGACAGCAGAATCAAATCTAAAACAAACATTGGGGTAAATGTAGGACAGATTTATGCCTTAAACTTAAATCTTATGAAAAGGAGACCGGACCAATATTTTATTACAATAGACAATGATGTTTACATTGAAACAAAAGACTGGATTTCCCGGTTCATGAAAGTATTTGATACATTTCCCGAGGCTGGTCTTCTTGGCGTCCCGAGGGGAGAACCATACCCTGAGTATTATCCTCCGGTTATTCCAAAATCAAAGGATGGTATATCATATCTGGAACTTATACATTCTACTCCCGACGTGGAAAGGGATTTTGTACCTGGATGCTGTCAGTGCCTGAGGCCGGAACTCATTGAGCAGCTTGGCTATTGGAGCGAAGAAAATTGTGCCGGTGAAGCTGAAATGTCTCTTAGGGTAAACAATTATTCATCCTTTCAAGCAGGTTTTATGACCGACATAAGTATTAAAATGACTCAAACACTTGAGTGTGCCGAATGCCAATATTACAGCCTATGTACGGTGAATAAGTCAAGAGAGACATGTATTTCAATTTATCAGAAGAGATATAAGAATGATGTATTTATAAGAAAGTTTAAATGGAAATTTGATGAGACAATAAAGGATTTACGAAGTGGAAAACGACCAATGTTTTGTGCATCTTCGTTTGATAAAGATTCAATGGAAACCCATAAATTTGTTATGGAGTGGGCTTTGGATAACTTCAGATTTTATATTAATAATGCAAATTAAGTTATTTTATTAGCCCATAATTTAAAATTAAAGGTGGTGCAAAAAAAGTATGTTAGACCCTTTTACAGAGCCTGTTTTTATTACCAGGCCGTTACTTCCGGATATTGGTGAACTGTCTGAAATGCTGGAATCCATATGGAAGAGCAATCAGCTGAGTAATAATGGAAATATGGCAAAGCAACTTGAGCGGGAACTTTCCGGCTATCTGGGTTCGGATTATCTATCAATTTTTTCTAATGGTACTGTGGCATTACAGATAGCCTGCAAAGCTTTAAGATTATCAGGAGAAGTAATAACTACTCCCTTTACATTTGCCGCTACGGCACATTCACTTGCATGGTGCAATATTAAACCGGTTTTTTGCGACATTGAAGAAGATACCTTCAATCTAAACCCCGATTGTATAGAAGACCTGATTACACAGGACACTACAGCAATTTTACCGGTACATGTTTTTGGAATTCCCTGCAATGTGGAAAAAATCCAAAGGATTGCCGATAAATACGGACTGAAGGTACTATACGACGCTGCACATGCTTTTGGAGTAAAAGTGAAGGGGAACCCCATAGCTACTTTCGGTAATGCCTCGATGTTCAGTTTTCATCCTACTAAAATATATCATACTGTTGAAGGCGGCGCTTTAACTTTTAAGGATCCATATCTGAAAGAACGGGCAGATTCACTGAGAAATTTTGGTATACGGGGTATAGACAATGTAGTGGAACCTGGGACCAATGGAAAGTTAAATGAGGTGCAGGCTGCAGTCGGGATATTGTTATTGAAAAAAGTTGAGGCTGAAATTGAAACAAGGAAGGTAATTACAAATGTGTACCGCCAGCTACTGGAGGACGTATGCGGAATCACGGTCAGTAAGGATATTGAAGGCGTAACACATAACTATCCATACTTTGTTATACGGGTTGATAAAGATGAATATGGTTTATCCCGTGATGAGCTTTATGAAAAGTTGAGAGAATATAATGTTATCTCACGGAGATATTTTTACCCCCTTTGCAGTAATTTCCAATGTTACAGAGATATCCCAACAGCTGCAGTATCAAGACTTCCTATAGCAAACAAGGTTGCCGATACGGTGCTTTCGCTACCACTGCATGGAAGAATGCCCATCGACCACGTTGAAAAAATTTGTAACATTATCAAAGGTATAATGCCATGAAAGATATAGTTATTATTGGAGCCGGCAACTTTGGAAGAGAAGTGGCACAGCTTGTAGATGATATCAACATGGATAAAAAAACCTGGAATTTGTTAGGTTTTATAGACGAAACAGTTGAGAAGCACGGGACAATAATTAATTCCAATATTGTTCTGGGAGGCTTTGACTGGCTTGAAAAAAACCGCAGTGACAAATTATTTGCCATATGCGCAATAGGAAATCCAAGATACAAATACCATGTCATAAAAAAGGTATCGGGAGACGGATTGAATTTTGCAAACTTAATACATCAAGATGCTAAAATAAGCAAATTTGTTGAGATGGGTAATGGAAATATCATTTGCTGTAATTCTTTTATATCAGTCAATGTCAAAGTCGGGAATCACGTATCTATCAATCCCGGCTGTGGGATCGGGCATGATGTGGTTATAGGGGATTACTCTTCATTATATTGGAATGTTACGCTGTCGGGAAATGTAAATATTGGTGAAGGTTGTGAAATCGGATCCAAAGCAGATATAATACCAAAAACAAATGTTGGTAAGTGGAGTATTATAGGAGCAGGGGCGGTTGCAATTGAAGATATCCCTGATAATTGTACCGCCGTGGGCATTCCTGCAAAAACCATAAAGTTTCTTCAGCCTGTAATATCATGAATAAAGCATAAGTTACTATAGACTACCAATGGAAGGGAATTAAAAATATGAAACAATCTTTAACAGACGAGAATAGCACCGGTTTTACAAATGCAGTAAAAAAAATTGCTCAAGATTTGTTTGGTAAGAAATCTGTAGATATACCAGATAACAAAAATTCAGAAAAGAATCCGCCTTTATTTATAAACTATGTAACATTGAACCGCATGGGGCTTACAATAAGAAATTTAAGCAGGATTCTTGAATCCAAGGAAGATTTTGATTTGCATATTATTGACAGCAACTCAAAGGATAATTCCTGGGATTATATACAAGGCTTAACAGACAGCCGCATTAAATCAAAAACAAGGCTTGATTTAAACCAGGGGCCAATTTATCCATTAAATCTCAATCTTACTAAAAGGAGACCGGACCAGTATTTTATGACTATTGACAGTGATGTATATATATATACCGACAATTGGATATCCCGGTTCATGGAAGTTTTTGATGCATTTCCGGAAGTAGGGGTCCTGGGGGTAATGAGAGATAATCCATACCCAAGATATATACCCCCGATAATACCAAGAGTTAAAGGTGATATATCCTACCTCCAGCTTAAAAATGCAGCTGTCAGTGTTGACCTGGATTTTGTACCCGGACATCTGCAGTGTCTCAGACCGGAACTTATAAACGAAATAGGATATTGGAGTGAAGAAAACGGATATGGTGATGCGGAACTCTCACCAAGAGTAACCCATTATACTTCCTTCAAGGTCGGTTTTTTAACTACAGTTGAAATTGATATGAGGCAGTCCATAGGTTGTGATGAATGCCGGGGAAGAGATCTTTGTAAACTCAGTAAGAGTGTAAATACCTGTTTTTCACTGAGCAAAAAAGCAAATATGAATGAGTCTTTTGTGAGGCGACATGGGTGGAAATATATTGAGACCTTCAAAGAGCTTGGAGATGCGAAAAGAACCGCCTACTGCGCATCAATGCTTGACCCTGAGTCCATGAAGGATCACGTATACAACAAGGAATGGGCTAATGAAAACTTTGATTACTATATTAAAAACTCAAACCAATATGATAATATTTTATAAAGAAATAATACACCGTTTAAAAATTTAATGAATTATAAAGATATATAGTGGGGTTCAATATGATCCTAAGGATAAATTCATATCTGAGGATCACTTTGAACCTTTAAAAGTATAATTTTATTTATTTTTATAGTAGAAGACTGCAAGCTGTGTTCTGTCCCGAAGATGAAGCTTTTCAAGCAGCACACTGATATAGTTTCTTACGGTACCTTCGCTTAAATACATTGCTTCAGAGATCTCTTTGTTGCTGAGACCTTCTGAAATATGCACCAGCAGCTCGATTTCCTTGTCGGTCAGGTCAAAGTTGGAAAAGGATGCGGTACTGCTGCCTTGGATAAGGCCTGGAAGCTTGGTAATTATTTCTTCTCCAAAAACACTTTGGCCCATATATACTGCCTTCAGGGCAGGGACAATACTTTCGAAATTCTGTTTCAGAAGATAACCCTTGGCACCTATTTTCAAAGCCTTAATTATATAGGCATCATCTGAAAAGGTGGTAAGATACAGTATTCTGGCGTTGGAAAATTCCTTCAACAGCAATTCGCCGGCTTCCAGACCTGTCATGGTATCCATTCTGATATCCATCAGAAGAATGTCAGGCTCAAGCTGCCGATATAATTCGATTGCCTGTTTTCCGTTATTTCCTAGACCTGTTACTTTTATATCCGGGTCTGCTTCCAGGATTGTTTTCAGAGAAACGCAAACAAGTTTATCATCATCTACTACCAGTACTTTCATATTAAATTCCTTTCCAGTCAATTAATAAAAATATTATTTTGTAACCCTTGAATCAGTCAGCTTTAGGAATTGAAATAAATATCTTAAAGCCGTTTTCTATATTTATATGAAGGTTGCCGTTAAAAAGCCTGACCCTTTCAGCAATATTATTTAATCCTATACCATTTTCCGGACTATATCCTCTGACTTTTCCGTTATCCTGGATTATAAGCTGGTAAAGAGCGGGATGTTCCCTTAAGGCAACAGTTACTTCGGTAGCATTGGAGTGTTTAATAATGTTGGACAGTGCTTCTTTCACAACAGAAATAAAACAGTACTTGAGTTTAATATCAAGGTGACTGATTATATCATAGTCCAGATGAATGGGGCAAAATTTAAAGTTATCTACAAGACCGTTTATTTGAGAATATAAGTCTATTGATTCGGCATGCAGATTGTGTACACTGCTCCTGGTACTATCCATAGCCTGAGAAAGAGTATTTTTTATGGAGGTAAGACTCTCTTTCAGCGCTTCATCCTTGTTTATAGCCATAAGAGCTCCCAGCTGCAACAGACACCGGGATAAGAGATGACCCACATTATCGTGGATTTCCATTGCGATTCTGTTTCTTTCATTCAAGGTAGCCATATTAATTTCATAATCCTGCTTTTCCATAAGCTCGCTATTTTTCTTTTGCAGCAGGAGGGAACCTTCCTTTGAGGCGTCGCGGAAGAGCATATATTGTATCTTGATATTACTGAAACTGAAGGTGCGGTATCTTAGCAGGTATGATATTCCCATGAGAATGACAATTACCAGCATTAATGTTTTAGAAAGGTCATGAAGGTGTGATAAATAAGGAATGACTGCAAATAGACACAGTAATTGTTCCTTTGTTACAAAATTATCGTAGCAGATCAGAGGGATAAATACTAAAAACTGAGGCTCAAACTGGCAGACAAATATATAGCCCAGCATAAATGATATTCTACTGATCCTGCCGTCAAAGTAGCTGTTAAACGCCGAAAGAGTCATAGCAGCTATTACCGGGATGACACTGGTTTGGTAGCCTGCATCAATGGCATATAGGGCAAGACAGGATATAAATATCAAAATTTTATCTATTAATTCAATCATAAAGACCGCCATATCCCCAGACAGCATGAAATGATATCTGGATTTGTTAACAATATTCTATCAAGCATTTCAGCATTTCTCAATTGGAAATAGAAGAGATCATATTGATTTCAGCATAAAAAGGGGTTTATAAAGATATTCCGAGTAAACACGATTGAGTTTACATAATTGTTAACAATTATGAACCACATCAGCATACTATACATAAAATAGACTAAAACTATATTATTTTTGGAGAAGGATGTAAATGGAAAGATTCGTAGTTATCATGGCAGGAGGTTCCGGCACAAGATTATGGCCGATTTCCAGAGAAAACAGACCGAAGCAGTTTATAAAAGTGGATGATGGCAGCAGTATGATGGTACAAACAATTGAGCGCCTGTGCGAAACAGTTCCGGCCGAGCATTGCTTTATAATAACAAATCAAAATCTGAAAAGCATTACCCGTAAAACAGTTAAGGACTTGATACCACTTGAAAATATTATACTGGAACCCCAAAAAAGAAATACGGCAGCATGTATTGAGTACGCTGCAAGAGTATTAAAAAAGAAGTATGGAGAGGGCCTGATATGTTTCGTACCTGCAGATGGCTATGTTAAAGACAAAAAGGGGTATAAGGAAGCTATAAATCTGGCTTATGATGCTGCTGAAAAAACAAAGACCCTCGTGGTAGTCGGTATAACTCCAACCTACCCTGCTACCGGTTACGGCTATATTCAGATAGACAATGACAAGGGTGATGATGAGAGACTTCGGATTGTTCAAAGGTTTATTGAAAAACCTGACCTGGAAACTGCAAAGAAGTTTTTTGAATCGGGTGAATTCCTATGGAATGGAGGGATACTGGTAGGAAGCATCGATGCAATACTCGACAGCATTAAAAAATTCCTCCCCGAGCATGACTTGAAAATCGGTGAGGCTGTCAGGCGGTCCAGGCGTTTCAGTAGTAACAGATATATGGATGATGCATATAATAAAATACAAAATATATCCTTTGATAACGGTGTACTTGAAAAAATAGATTGTATTTATGTTGTAAAAGGACTTTTTGACTGGGACGATATAGGAAGTATCGATGCCTTGTCAAAAACACTCAATGCAGATGAAGAGGGAAATATAATAAATGGTAAACATGTCGGAGTGGATACAAGCAATTCAATAATTATCAGTGAGGATACTCTTATCACAACTATAGGTGTAAACAATCTCATAGTTGTTAATACAAATGATGCTGTTATTGTTTGTCCACGGGAAAGGGCACAGGATGTAAAGGGACTTGTTGAACTACTGAAACAAAAGGGATATGAAAGCCTTGTATAGCGAGGCCCGGGCTGTTCATGTTTTTCAGGAGGTGAAAATATTTTCCGTCTCGTTGAAACGCACTTAAGGTAGGAAAATCTTTCTACAGTCGAAAAATTTTCTATTTATCCTATGCGTTGTAAGCGGAAAGGAGTCAAACGTGACAGGTAATCAATTTTTATTAATTAAATCTACCGGAAATGGTTTTTGGTATGATATGCATCACGTATTAACACAATTGTACCTGGCCGAGATTGCACAAAGGATTCCTGTTGTCTATTGGGGGAAAAACTGCATGTACGGTATTGATGAAAATTCGGATGCTTTTCAGCAATTTTTCAGACCAATATCGAAATATGGAATACAGGACCTTATAAAAGAGGATTTTTCCTATTTTCCGGAGGAGTGGAACAGGGATAATCTGTTGGAGGAACATCTGTATTCCCATATGGACATAAGCCTTGATGACATCATTCACAGTGAGGCTGATGTAGTAGTGCAAAACAGCTTTATCGAGGTAGAAGATATGATGTACTGGATAGAGAAACATCCTTTGTACGGATATATTTCAAGGTATCTTTACAGCTCAATGCTAAAAAAATACATCAGGCTGCAGCCGCTGGTAGAAGATGAAATCAGTGAATTCTTTGATAGGAATATGATAAACAACACCATTATTGCTGTTCATATCCGCGGCAGCGATAAAATTGTAGAGATTGATCACCTGTTCGAGCTTAATAAGAGATACCCTGCAGAGATAGACAAAGTGCTTAAAGTCTGGCCTGAGGCAAAAATATTTCTTATGACAGACTGCAGAGATATTTTGGAGCAGTATAGTCATATGTATCCCAATAAAATTATGAGCACTGAATGCAATAGGGTGCTGCAGAATGGTCCGGGATCTCATTTTCAGGAATATGAAGATAAGGCAAGAAAAGGGTTGGAGATTATTAAGGATACCTGGCTGGCTGCAAGGTGTAATTACTTTATAGGAAACGGATATTCAAATGTATCGTTGGCAATAAGCGAGCTGAAGGATTGGGATAGAAGCGCTATAAAGCTCTTGTATTAGGTATATAGGAATATATATTTTTATATTCAGCTCGCCATGTGGAAATGAGTGCCTAAAAACCGAGTATAGAAAAATTTTTTGCTTAGGAGGAGTAAATTAATGCTGGAAAAGGATAAACTGCTGGAATTATACATAATTATGCAGACAATCAGGAAAGTTGAATTTAAAATTGCAGATGAATACAAAAATGATGATATGAAAACTCCCATCCATCTGTCTATAGGACAGGAAGCCATATCAGCAGGGGTATGTATAAATCTTGAAAAAGGGGACTACGCCTTTGGAACTCACAGAAGCCATGCCCAATATATAGCCAAGGGTGGAGATATAAAAAAAATGATTGCAGAGCTTTACTTGCGAAAGACCGGCTGCTCCTATGGAAGAGGAGGCTCAATGCATCTGCTGGCACCTGAGGTTGGTATTCTGGGCTCAACAGCCATTGTTGGAGGAGGTCTGCCACTTGGTACCGGTACCGCACTGGCGTCAAAAATCTCAGGTGATGGGAAAGTAAGTGCAGTTTTCTTTGGTGACGGTGCCGTAGATGAGGGTACTTTTCATGAAAGTCTTAACTTTGCCGCATTAAAAAAATTACCTGTAATATATATCTGTGAGAATAATGTATATGCAATTAATTCTCATCATACACAGAGGCATCCAAAGAACAACATTTATAAATGGGCTGAAAGCTATGATATTCCCGGATATCAGATAGATGGGAATGATGTGGTAAAAGTGTCGGAGTATGCAGCAAGTGCTGTTGAAAGATGCAGAAAAGGAGAGGGTCCTACCCTACTTGAATGTATGACCTATAGATGGATGGGACATATAGGAACAGTCAATGATGTTGGAGAGGGCTTGAGAGCACAGACTGAATATGATTACTGGTTATCAAGGTGCCCGATAAGATGGTATTCCGATTATTTAAAGAATATCGGGTTACTGGATGTTAATACTGAAAACAGTATAGACAGTGACATAGATAAGCTTGTTGAAGAGGCCTTTGATTTTGCAAAAAGTTCACAGAAGCCTGATCCAAAAGAGCTTATGGAGTTTGTGTACGTATAAATCAACAGTCAGAAAAAAGCAGACAGAAGCATCGTGCAGTAATTGATAACTGACTGTTACAGGTCAATAGACATATATGTTACAGACATTTAAGTCGGTAAACAAACTAATTAGATAGAAGTAGGAGGTTTAACATGCCCTGGACCACAATTGAAGTTGAAAAACAGGATAAATTCATTATAGATGACGAATCACAATCAGGCAGGATTATATCATACAAGGACGCAATATATGAGGCGCTGGATCAATCCCTGGAGAGAGATCCGAGAGTTTTTATCATGGGGGAGGGTATTGATGACATCGCAGGAGTTTTTGGTACGACAAAAGGCCTGCATGAAAAGTATGGCAGACACAGAGTGTTTGATACTCCTATCGCCGAAAACTCGTTGACAGGTATCGCTGCAGGAGCTGCTATGGCGGGAATGCGGCCCATCCTGATCCACGCTCGTATGGATTTTTTGCTGCTTTCCTTTGATCAGCTTGTGAATCATGCTGCAAAATGGAGTTATATGACAGGCGGTACTGTCAGTGTTCCTCTGGTGGTGCGTACTATCAGTGCCAGAGGCTGGGGCTCGGGAGCACAGCATTCCCAGTGTATTCAGGGTATGCTGATGAATGTGCCCGGACTCAAAATCGCTGTGCCGGCTACACCCTATGATGCAAAAGGGTTAATGATCTCAAGTATTATTGACAATAACCCTGTGCTTTTTGTTGAGCACAGATGGCTGTATAAGACAATGGGTAAGGTTCCCGAAACTCTTTATTCCATACCCTTTGGAAAAGGTGTAATAAGAAAAAAGGGAAAGGATGTAACAATTGTTGCCCTGTCATATATGGTGGTTGAGGCTTTGAAGGCCTCACAAAAACTGGAGGCTGAAAACATATCTGTTGAGGTTGTAGATATCAGAACCATTAAGCCCATTGATGAGGAGATGATTTTTGAGTCATTGTCCAAAACAGGGAAGCTCATTATCACTGACACAGGCAGCAAAACCGGAGGTGCTGCTTCAGAGATAGCAGCGGTAGTGGCCGAAAAGGCGTTGGACCGATTAAAAAAGCCTGTAGTCAGAGTCTGCTGCCCGGATACTCCAACGCCAACCAGTGATGTGCTGGAAAAGGTATATTATCCGGATTCTGAAACCATATGCAAGGCAGTTAGGGAGTTGTTGAAATAGCGGGTATAAAGGGGGACAATTGCTTGGATAAATATATAGAACAGGACTGCAGGGAATACATAGACCGTATTGATGTATCGCCTCTCAAAGGAAAAACGGTGTTGATAACAGGAGCTAACGGCCTCATAGGCACTTACCTCATATATATGCTGCATCTGTCAAATGTGGAGAAAGCTGCGGGTATTAATATTGAGGCTGTCAGTAGAAGCACTCCGAATAAAGCCATAAGTGATGTTTTTGAAAACAGATACAGATTTCATACAGTGGATTTGAATTTGCCGGGTTCACTTGAAACACTTCAAAAAGCTGATTATATAATCCATGGGGCGACCTATGCCCAACCCGGAAAGTTTTTGAGAAATTACCTGGATACTATTCATTTGAATACGTTAGTTACTGAGCGGTTGTTACAGAAGGCCAGGAAAGAGGACGCAGGCTTCCTGTTTATGAGTTCATCAGAGGTTTATGGAGAGCCTGATATCAGCAATATACCAACTCCGGAGGAATATCCCGGGCTTTGTTCACCCGTAAATATCAGGGCCATATACTCTGAAGCCAAAAGGATGGGAGAAACTCTGTGCTTTGCATATAAAAACTATGAAAATGTCAACACCAAGATAGCAAGGATATCAATGACTTATGGCCCCGGTGTAAGTGCCAATGATGAGCGTGTTCTGGCCCAGTTTATAAGGCAGGCCCTGTCAAAAAGAGAAATAACTATGCTGGATGAAGGAAGCAAAGTAAGAACCTTCTGCTATACAGCTGATTGTGCCTTAATGTTACTGAACATAATACTTTATGGCACTGACCTGGTTTACAATGTGGGCGGGAAAGAGAGTATAACCATAAGAAGGCTTGCAGAGGAAATATGTGCTATTACCGAGAGCAAGCTTTCAGTGGAGAAGTCCGAACAAACATCGACCGAAAAGGTCAAGGTGTCCCCGCAGCATGTTGAACTGAATATAGAAAAAATTTGTTCGGAGTTCGGCTTAAATAACTTCAAGCCTATGAGTGAGGGACTTAGGCGTACTATCGAATGGAACAGCAAGCTGTGATTTTTTAATCTGGTTGAAATTAGTGACGACTAGTGTTCTTTTCAGTATTTTATTACTTCCGACTCGTATAATGTAATATAATTAAAGAATATTACAGCAGAGAACGGAGAGTTTGTCATGGGGTTTACAATTTTTCTATTGTTTGTGATGGTGTTGCTTATGTGCTTCTGCATATATAACTGGTGGGAGCGCAGAGAAAAAAGTAAAAGAATGTTTGATGACGAGAAGAAAAAGATAAATATCTTTAATACTCATACTGCATGGGGTTTTTATTCGCTTATTATTTTATTAGGGATATTAGGGTATATGGGTTATCAAATTTATAAGTTAATGAATTATATATACAATATGTAATTCATTATGTATTTTGAGGTGAATGATTTTTTCATTCACCTCATACTTTTTTTATATCAGAAGCTTCTTGTCTATACTAGAAACTTTTTTTATCTATATCAGAAACTTTACCGGACATCCGGGAATGTTCTTTTAGCTTCGTAAACTTTAGGGATTAATTCTGACGGTATACGGATAAATATATATTCTTAGCAGTATGTTAACAAAAATGAAAATTCTTTCACACTTCAATGATGGATTACATAATATAACATGGAAAACCATAAATGAGGTGAAAAGAAACATGCCAACTGATAGATTTCTGCTAATTAAGACATACAGTTATATGCTGTGGGCTGATATAGATCACGTACTGGGGCAGCTGCTGATAGCTGAAATAACAGACAGGATTCCTGTAGTTTACTGGCCTACCCACCATCTTAATAATGGGTTTGTACAAACTAACGGGTTTGAATTGTATTTTGAGCCGATAAACAGCTATACCATATTTGACCTTGCAAATCCTGAATATACTTTTTATCCCCTTGTATGGGATTCCGATAATTTATTGATCGAGGATCAGACAAAGGATACCTGGGCATTCCGTAATGTAGGAGACATTCTTGGAAGTAAGGCAAATGTCGTAGTAGGAGATGTCTATTATAATGTATATGAGCTTATTCCTTTCTTAAAGAGAAATCATGCTGCCTACGGTATGAGTGTGGAACAAATATACCACTATTTGTTCAATAAATATATTAGAATTAAATCCGATATTGAAATGGAAATACAGGGGTATTACAATTCCTGGCTCAAAAACGGTCATCCAGCGCTAGCCGTACATGTCCGAAGAGTTAATGAAAATTTGATTTTTGATACAAGAGATACCCAAAAATTTGACAACCAATATTGGAACAAGGTTTACAGGAACACAAAGAAAGAGTTGTATAAACTGCAGGATAGAGCACTTAAATATTTCAGAAAGGGTAAATACAAAGAACCTAACAAGGTTTACCATAAAGAAATAAGTAAATATGTTGATAAGTACAATATTAAAAAAATATTCCTTCTTACAGATTGTCAGGAGACAGCCAAGGAATATAAGAAATTGTACGGATCAAAGCTGATTTATACGGACTGTAAGCGGTTAGCCGCTGATGAAGAGCCTTCAAATATGGAGAATTCCATGATTAAGAGAAGAAGGGGT
>JAQSXC010000314.1 GCA_029266335.1 Eubacterium sp.
TAAAGTTGGAAAATATATAGTAAGTGCGCAATTCAGGGATAATCCAAAGGATGATAACAGGTTTGACAACTACCGGCTTTGGTCCAATAAATCTGCACCGGCTACAATTATAGTACACCGGAGACCTTTTGCTCTATTCAGTGTACAGGTTGGAAGTAAAATTGGTACAAATATAAATTTGACATATCTCGATCAATCCTATGACCTTGATCATAATATTTCAAGGGCAGACAAAGGTATTGCGCTAAGAAACTGGCAATACAAAAAAGTTGATTCTGATGCGTGGATAGAGGGAAAACCTTCAAGTTTTATATATAACACGGGCAAATATGATATTCAATTAAAAGTCAGAGACATAGAAGGAGCTTGGAGCAAACCTTACCAGGATATTATAGATACAAGTAATTTACCTCCTGCAATTGATGCAGATCCAGCGGCATATACAGGCTCCGGCCCCCTGAACATTACAATAACTGCCAGTGACAGCGGAGAAAATGATTTGGTTCTGGCGAGTTCCCCAATTAATCCTAAAACAAGATATGCACTGACAAATAGCAGTGTTCCTCCAGGTACGGGATGGATGAATTTAACTTCCAAGGTATACACCATACCGGCTATTACAAGTGATGGTTCATACTATTTGCACATGGAAGCATACGATACGGCAGGTCAAAAATTTTATAGGGTAAGAGGTCCATATACAATTGAAACTATTAAAGCAGGTCAATTTTATGTAACCATGATGCTTGACCCTGCCTGGAGAGCATATTACTTTGATATATCAAGGGGGATTGATGATAACCATGATGGTAAATTTGACAGGTATCCGAGGAAATCCAATACTGATATAGGAACGTTGAAAATGCCAATCAATTATTTTAGCCTTGTTGGTCATACACAGACATATATTAAAGCCGGATACAAGGTAAAAGGTAAAATAGACATTCATGGAAATCCGGATACGGCCGAATTCAAAATCCATTATCAAACCGGAGGGATAACATATTACGATACGGTACCATTGGCAAAGGAAACTGGAGATACATATGTATTTGAATGGGTAATTCCACTGGAAACAGATGATAAATCTTTTATAAGCTTTGATTTGTCGATGAGAAAAGGTGCAAACTCCTATGGAAATGAGAAATGGAATGATGTATGGAATGCCGGAAATACATCAAAATGGGTATTCTATGTCAGAGGAAAGGCCACTGATGACCTGATATTCGTTCAAAGCCAATAAACTATTAATTTTGAAAAGCTTCCTGAAATTTTATTCAGGGAGCTTTTTTGATATTAACCACTGCTTTGCACATTTGCTCTATACTGGGCTGAACGGTTTGGAGAGTAAGGAATAACAGATAGGTTGGTGAATTAATCGAAAATGCTTTATACATAATAATATGATGAGAGTTTCCTGGAGTTTATCACAATTAGTTGTAAACAATCATATTATTTTGTGGAGGTGTTTCAATATGACTAAAACAGACGTACTTGATGAAGTGATTGAAATATTAATAAAAAAGGCTGTAGAGGATGAGCAGCATATGCAAAACTCAGGGCAAAAGCTGATTGAACGGATTGCAAAGGGGGAAAAAGTCAATGGATTACCTTCCGCCTCTGGTAAAAGGAAATAGACTTGAAGAATTCTTTGATGTGAAAAACACTCTCAATGTAACAGGCCTGGACATTGGAGGTTATATAAGAATATCCACTAAAAAGGACAGCCAGAAAACCTCTATTGAAAATCAGAAAAAATACATACTTGAATGGGCCGGAATAAACGGATATAACATAGTTGATTTCTATATCGATGTAAAAACAGGTGCCTACAGCTATCTGAGAAATGAAATGACAAGACTTATAAATGATATTTCTACCGGCAGGATAAAAGGAATAGTTTCTAAAGAAATATCCAGAACCTCCCGCGATATTTTGGATATTATTGAACTAAAAAGAAGTCTGGTAGCTCAAGGGGCTTTTTTTATTTCAATAAAAGAGGGTTATGATAGCAGAACCGATGATGATGAATTTCTCCTGGTTATTCATGCCGGTCTGGCGCAGAAGGAAAGGAAGACTACAAGTTCGAGGGTTAAGATAACACAGTTGATTAAGGCAAAAGAAGGTAAAACCAATGTTGCTAACCCTGCCTTTGGTTATAAACTGTCAGAGGATGGACAGCATTTGGTTGTAAACCCAGAACAGGCAGAGGTTTACAAATTAATAGTTGATAGATTTCTAGAAGGCTGGGGAAGGCTTAAAATATGCAAGTACTTGAATTCCCAGGGTGTGAAAACGAGCCGTGGTGGTAATAATTGGACAACCAACTCAATTATTAATATTTTGATCAACCCGGTGTACCTGGGAGTGAATATGTATAATGTAACGGTAACTGTCAGAGATAGCTCAGGGAAGGCTAAAAGGAGAGTTAGACCTCAGGAACAGTGGATAGTTCGTGAAGATACACATCCTGCTTTAATTTCAAGGGACAAGTTTGATAGAATTCAACAGTTGGTTCTGGATAGAAAAGAAAAAGACAATAAGGAATGGAGCTGTACAAAGAAATACTTGTTGTCTGGGTTACTTTATTGTTCTTCCTGTGGCAGCAGGCTGTATGGCGGGAAGATTCCCAAAAATAAATCCAAAGGCAGATCCAAGGCTGACAGAACAGACCGGGATTATTATTTCTATTATTTTGATAGGAAGATAACCGGTGCATGTCTGAATAAAATCTCCAATTATAGAATGGAAATTGTAGACGAACTAGTAATGGAGGCTATAAAAAGATTTTTTTCAAATAGTGACTTAATTGAAGAAAAAATAAGGCAAAAACAATATATTTATGATCTGAAGCTTGAAAAGGAGAAAAAAGAAAGGGAGACAGTCAAGTATAAACTTGAAAATATAAAATCTGCTGTAAAAAAACAACAGCTGGCCTTTGAAGCTGATGTCATAACACTTGAGGAGTATAGGTCAAGGCTTAATGAATTGAGAGAACATAAATCAAGTCTGGAAAAAAAACTTCTGCTTCTCGAAAAAAAATTACACAAGTTTAGTAATACTGAGGACAGATATTCTGAAATATTGAAAAAAGTGAAATGTTACATTCATAATATAAACAGTCTTAATTATGAGCTTAAGGAAGAAATATTAAGAAAAATTATAAGTAAGGTAATTATAGGTGACAACTATAACCTCTCATTTGAATTTACCTTTGAGGAATAAAAATTCACATCAATATTTTTCATTTTTATGATATAATGGAAATACTTTAAAAATATAAGGAGGTGATAGAATGGAAGATAAAGTTTTGGAACTCTTAACCAGATTTTATAATGAGCTTAATGGTAAGATGGATAGCATGCAAGGTAAGATGGATAGCATGCAAGGTAAGATGGATAGGGTATCAAAGCAGGAAGAATTTATATTCAAACGAGTCAAATAAATAAAAGTTTGAAATATTATTTTCGAAAGTAATTTTAAAACCTTAACGTACTAGTGTTGGACAAGCCGGCAGCTATTTAGAAAAACATGAAATCCGGCCCACCCAGTTGTGTTATAATAACCTTTGCTAATTTAGCATTTGGCTGTGCTATTTTAACAGGATATTGTAATTTCTTTTCATAAACCCACATAAATTATCCCTCACTTCCTATTTCCCATGGCCACGGATTTTCAATCCATCTCCATGTAGATAAGTCATTATCCATATGATCCATGGTAATTGGACCAAACCTTCTTGTGTATTCAGATTCGGCTCTGTGTTTAAGCTCCCTGTATTGCTTAAAATAGGCCAGAGCGGTACGATCATTGGGATGAGTATCCAGGAATAACCCAATTTCGACCAGTGCAAATTCATAGGCTTGAACCGTCATTAACATTTTTTCGCGATCGGATAGCTGAAGTCCTTGAACGTTTGTATTTGCTTCCATCATATTGTTCATATTGCTTGTACTTTCCATATTACTGTTCATATTATTCACCACCTGTTACCTCCTCCTAAAAAGGGCTTATCCAGGCTTGGGAACAAAGTCCCTCTGTCAAGTCCGTCAAAAGCATCATAAGGTGTTTCCCAAGCTTGTTCAGGTACATAGGCCATACCAACCACCATTCTCTGACCTGTAGATCTTCCTTCATCGGAATCATCATATTCACTATATGGATTGTTTTGTTCAGTCATACTCTTCTCCTTTCCTAAATGCATAAAAATACTTATATAAATAGGATATGAGATATTTACATGTGAGGTTACATAAAACGATTCACATTTAAATTATCTAGCCATTTATGATATACTTTCTTCTTTAAATGTGGAAGTACTAAGGTGCTTTTCTATATTGAGAATTCTCTGGAAAATTTTATGAGGATTTTGTGTAAAAATTATTAAAAATTTTTTTTAGGACAGGCATTTTTTTAATTAATTATCATAGATTAGAAAGGTACACTATTTTTGAGTTATAAAAAAACGGTTGTTTTACAGTACATAACTCAAAAAAAATAGGGGGTGCCTTGCTTGATAGAGATACTATTTTCAGCAATCTTTGATGGTCTAAATAACTTATTCCTCATGCTAGGCTACGTTTCAAATGTTAATTCCTTTCCTCAGCCGCTGAATTCTGAGGAGGAGCAGTACTACGTTGAGGCCTACAGAAATGGCAATGAGGAAGCAAGAAACATTCTTATTGAGAGAAACTTAAGGCTTGTTGCGCATATTGTAAAAAAATACGGTTCGTGCGGTAGTGACAGCGATGACCTTATCTCCATTGGTACTATCGGTCTGATTAAAGCTATATCTACATTCAATATGGACAAAGGAACAAGGCTGGCAACATATGCTGCCAGGTGTATAGAAAATGCAATTACCACATAACGGAAACAAAAATATGTTTTCAATGATAAATTGCATTTCTTTATTTTGTTGTTTAAAAGCATTTGTACTAGCAGCTACATATTATCCCATTTCCGAGGAAGACATACACTATTTAAAAACTGTATTGGGAAAAGAATACCTGGAATTAATAAGGGATTTCTTAGACAATTCAGGCACCGGTATTGATAATAAAAAAGAGCTGACAATGTTGATGAGTACAAAACTGAAAACTTTGAATAAATAGAAAAATTGGAAAATCAAGCCGCAATGAAGAGCAGGTTCAGAGCAGGTCTTCGAATTCAGCTGGCTTTTATTGTTTTTAGAAATGTAATGCTGAAGTTATACTAAAAAATAAGTAATAATATGTTTGCATCCCCAATATTACTAAACTATAGGTTTGTAAATTGGGGATTATTTTATGAAGGTTGCAATATATTCAAGAAAAAGTAAGTTCACCGGTAAGGGTGAAAGCGTTGAAAATCAGATACAAATGTGCAGGGAGCATGCCATACAATTCATGCATTGCAGTGATGAGGACTTTGTTGTATATGAGGATGAGGGGTTTTCAGGAGGAAATACTGACAGACCACAATTTCAGCAAATGCTTAAAGATGCTAAATTGAAAAGGTTTGAAGCAATCATCTGTTACAGACTGGACAGGATAAGCAGAAATGTCTCTGATTTTTCACAGTTAATCAACGAACTGGAGAAACTGGGGGTCAGCTTTGTATCAGTCAGGGAACAGTTTGATACTACAAAACCCATGGGAAGGGCTATGATGTATATTGCCTCTGTTTTTTCGCAATTGGAGAGGGAAACCATTACAGAAAGAATCCGGGACAATATGCTTCAGCTTTCAAAAACTGGCAGATGGTTGGGCGGAACGACTCCCACAGGCTACAGGTCGGAAATGGTTTTAAGCAGAGAAGCCAACGGCAGGGAGGTCAAAAGCTATAAATTGGTGGTTGTGCCTGAGGAAGCCCAGTTAGTTCAACTGATATTTGAGAAATATGTGGCTCTCAGATCTATTACTCAAGTAGAAAAATATCTTGCTGAAAAGTGCATAACTACAAAGAATGGGTCACTGTTCGGAAGGTTCTCAATAAAATTTATATTGTCCAATCCTGTATATGCAATAGCTGATGAAAAATTATATAAGCATCTGAAATCCAATAATTATGATGTATACTCTGAAAAAGCCGAGTTCAATGGAAGCAGCGGCCTTATGGGATACAACAAAACCAGACAGAACTGCAGCAGTTCAGGTGAAAGGTATCGCAAAAGCGATGAATGGATACTGGCTGTGGGACTGCATAATGGAATAGTAGCAAGCGAGGTATGGATTAAAGCTCAGGAGCTTCTGGAAAGGAATAAGTCCAAAGCGTACAGGAAGGTTAAAAGTACCTCTGCACTGCTTTCAGGGATAATCAGGTGCGCAGGCTGTGGAAGCTTTATGAGACCTAAAACCGGCAGGAGGTTAAACTCGGATGGGCAACCGGTCTTTTACTACATATGCGAGCTAAAGGAAAAAAGCAGAAAATCCCGGTGCGATATGCCAAATGCCAACGGTAATGTTGTAGATGGGCTTGCACTCAGTGAAATAAATAACTTATTCTTAAAATATCCTCCTTTGATTGATGACAGGGATTTAAGTGAAATGAAGACCTGGTTTAATCGTGATATTCTGAAAGATGAAATCCATCTTTTGGAGGAAAAACTCTTTAACATTGATTACGAAATTAAAAATCTAGTAAGGATTCTTTCTAAAAATGCAAATTCCGGGATTGAGACAGCCATAATGGTGCAAATGAAAAAGCTGAATGATCAGAAGCAAACATATCTGGCAGGCCTGGAAAAGCTGCTATTGCTTAAAACAGAGAGTACCTCAATCGTTGAGGCTTCTGAAGCATGCATCAGTAAGATCTTTCCTCCTGATAAAATTAAGTGGGAGGAGATTGGCATGGAAGCCAAAAGAAGAATTCTGCGAAACATTTTTAAACGATTGGAATGGAACGGCAGGGATTTTGAAATATATTTAACAAATTTGTTTCCGTAGCGTTAGGATAGCAAATG
>JAQSXC010000315.1 GCA_029266335.1 Eubacterium sp.
ATTCGGCTCAAATGCCTTCCCTGGGTATAACTAATTCAAACGTAAATGTGTCAATCATTATTGGTATTTTAATAGCAGTAATTTTATATATCCTTTTAAATAAAACTACTTTCGGTTATGAATTGAAAGCCACAGGCTACAATAAACACGCCGCAACCTATGCCGGCATGAACGGAAAACGAAATATCATACTGACAATGATAATTGCAGGAGGCCTTGCAGGTCTTGGAGGAGCTTTTTCAATATTGGCTCCCTCGGCAATTTCGGGCAGCAGTATGACCTATGAGCCTATCAATGTTATTGCTGCCAACGGTTTTAACGGTATTGCGGTAGCACTGCTTGGAAACAGCAGTCCGGTAGGAATTATTTTCTCCGCTCTATTCATATCACACATTCAGCGCGGTGGCACACTGGCAAGCTTGTATGGCTTCAAGCCTGAAATTATTGACGTGGTAATAGCAGTTATTATTTACTTCTCAGCCTTTGCAATGCTTATGAATTCAACGGTTGTAAAGCTTGTGAAAAAACGCCGGGAAAAGAAGCAAAATAATGTGTTAAAGGAGGGGGCGTAAAATATGGATACTTTATATTATTTGATTCAAAGTACGCTTCCGGTAGCTATCCCTCTTCTTCTGGTGGCTCTGGGCGGAATGTTCAGTGAGCGCAGTGGTGTTGTAAACATAGCTCTCGAAGGTATAATGCTGTTTGGTGCCTTGTTCGGCTGCCTTTTCGTGTATTTCGTACAGGGTACGGGACTGGATGCCCAGGTGATTCTGCTGCTGGGTATGTTGGTTGCTGCTCTTGCAGGCATCATTTACTCACTGCTCTTGTCCTTTGCAGCTGTAAACATGAAAGCGGATCAGACTATTACAGGAACTGCATTGAATATGTTGGTTCCGGCAGCGATGCTGCTTTTTGCAAAAATGTATTTCAACAGCGACGGAATAACCACAGATGTGGACTTCTACCTCAAAGGTATTCCGGGACTGAAAGATATACCTGTCTTGGGAAAAATGTTTTTCCAGAATACCTATATTACAGTTTACATCGGACTGCTCCTGCTTGTAATTGCTACCGTTATTTTTTACAAGACAAAGTTCGGCCTCAGACTTCGTGCCTGTGGTGAACATCCCCAGGCTGCTGACTCTGTAGGTATTAATGTATATGTTATGCGTTATGCCGGCGTAAGCCTGTCAGGTATACTTGGTGGTATCGGCGGCTTCTTCTACTCGGTAGGAGTCATGGACGGAAACATTAACGGTCATACGGGTGTAGCAGGTTTCGGTTTCCTTGCACTTGCAGTAATGATCTTTGGACAGTGGAAGCCACTGAAAATTCTTCTTGCTGCGCTGTTCTTTGCATTCCTTAGAACAGTGGCCTACTCGGTCACCCTGATTCCTTTCCTGGATGCGCTGGATATAAATCAGACCTACTACAAAATGCTGCCTTATCTGGCTACTATGGTTGTTCTTGCATTTACTTCAAAGAAATCAAGAGCACCAAAGGCTGAAGGTATTCCATACGACAAGGGGCAGAGATAGAGCTGCAAGTTAATGAAAAAATGCTCGGCTTGAGACAGCCAAAGAAAAATGAAAATAGTGCCGGGTAAATTGACGTAAAACAAGCCGCTATTACTTTCAACAGGTATTAGCGGCTTTTCTGTATAAAAAGTTACCGTATTTAGGGTT
This sequence comes from Eubacterium sp., assembly GCA_029266335.1. GTDB lineage: Bacteria > Bacillota > Clostridia > Acetivibrionales > DSM-1351 > Ruminiclostridium. The sequence continues at coordinate 1,689 of JAQSXC010000315.1, forward strand.
TTATATCAGTCATACTGTCTTATTGGTCCTCCAGCGTCTTAAGCTTTAACAAATGAATGCTTACTCCTATACCTACCAAACACAAAAATATTGTCAAATGAAGGCTTCTGACAATCAGCATTGAGACCGAAAGTGAAATCCAAAGAAATATTATTGCAGCTATCTTTGTGCTCTTCTTAACAGCTCTGTAAGTAATATAATTATAAATATACCGACCGAATATTTTATGATTTATCAGCCAGTCATGCAGTCTTTTTGAACTGCGGACATAGCAGAATGAGGTCAATAATAAAAACGGTGTTGTTGGCAGAACCGGTATAAAAATACCTATAATGCCTAAAAATAAAGATATTGATCCCAATGCCACCAAAAGATATTTTTTTAATTTATTGCTCTTTACCACAAACACCTGCCTTAAATAAACGCACTTAAAATAATATTTCTTATTTTCCTTGTTAGAGGAGTTGTACCGGCATCTGTTCTCTGCATCATGAGTATGAAGGTTAAGTTATCCTTGGGGCAATTGCAGAAATATGCGCCAAGCCAGCCGTCCCAGCCATATTCTCCAAGGCTTCCCATATCTCCCGCCTGACTTGGGTCAGTCATTACACGCATTTGATTTCCATAGCTGTGTCCTCCCAAAGTAACCCAAAGATCAAAGGTCTTCTGCTGTTCAGCATTCAATGTACAGGAGGTTAGATATTTCACTGTTCTGGGACGTAATATTCCTACATTTCCCAAACTTCCTTCATTCATCAGCATTTTTGCAAATTTTGCATAATCATCGATGGTTGATGCCAAACCTGCTCCGCCTGATTCAAAGGCAGGAATTCTGTCCATTTTGTGTCTAACACCCAAATGATCTTCATAGAAGGGCACCAATTCTTCCTTCTCATTTCGTGCATATGTTTTTACAAGGCGGTCTCTCTTTTCTGCAGGTACCCAAAAAGCTGTATCCTGCATTCCCAGAGGTTTAAATAATTCTTTATCAAGGAATTCTCCATAGCTTAATCCACTGGCGACTTCTACCACCGCCCCAAGAACATCAGCAGAGGTTCCATACTGCCATGCTGATCCAGGCTGGAAAGCCAACGCACATTTCCCCAGTTTGTTCATGGCTTCTATGGTACTCATTGGTGAATCCCCCAGCAATCTGCCGTCAAGCTCCCTGAACAGAGCTTCTGTATCCTGTCCGGCCCTGTCACCTCCTCCATATAACAAACCGGAGGTCATAGAAAGCAGATCTTTTATATTTACTTCCCGTTGGGCAGGCACCAGCTCACTTCCTACAGCAACCATCTGATTCTTAAAACCCGGAAGGAACCTGCTTACAGGATCGTACAAATCAATTTCTCCACGTTCAAGAAGTATCATTACAGCAGCTGCAGTTACAGGTTTACTCATGGAATATAATCTGAAAATGGAATCTCTTTTTACAGGAAGTTTTTCTTCCCTGTCAGCATATCCATCTTCATGATATAAAATTTCATTGCCATCCTTAATTACCATTAAATTTGCACCGGCCAGTTCATTGTTATCTATTCCGGCTCTAAGTACTTTTTTTACCTGACCGATTTCCGCCTGATAAATCATTTTGATTACTCCCTCTTAATTAATGTATATATATTGAAATACTAGCATAATTTTTTTAAGAATTCTATGTATGGATACCAGATAAAAAATATTTTTTGAATACTAGATAAA
>JAQSXC010000316.1 GCA_029266335.1 Eubacterium sp.
CCATTCTTAATGTTAATTTCTGTTTTTGTACCTTCCAGCATGGGATAAAAATATTCACCATTTTTAGGGTTCGCTTCAACATAAAGCTTTGTGGACGTTCCCTTTGATACCAGGTAGTATCCGCCAAGGGTAACATCCACCTGTCCGTCCTGCATCTCCAGAGGCTCAGCGTCACATAGCTTTGACAGCCTGTCCAACAATAAATTCCGCTGGTCTCTGTAATCGTTTGCGGAATCTCCGCCAATTTCCTCAGTTGCAATTTTATAATTAAGTTTAGCTAATTGTGCAGTAATATCATTTACTTCACCAACTCTAACCTGTATTTCCGAATTTAGATCTGTCTGAAGCTTATCTAGTTGTGTACCAATATGATTATAGTAGTACACCAGAGCCTGACCTCTCTGCCTGACCAATGCTCTTGTGGTTAAGCTTTCAGGTGTCTTGGTAAGTTCCTGCCATGAGTCCCAAAACTGATTCATAACTTCCTGCAGGCCATCACCCATGGGATCATTCAATATGGCTTCAACATCCTGAAAAGTTTTGCTTCTGGTCTCCCAGTAGCCAAGGGAGGTATTTTCCTGCCTATAAATAGTATCAAGGAAGGTATGTCTGATCTGTCTTGTCTCCTGAATGTCTGCACCAAGACCATACTGAAACATTCTGCCATTCTTACCGTATTCGGTAATATAGTGGCTTGTTTCAATCATTGCCTGTTGTCTTGTGTATCCTACTGTATCAACATTGGCAAGATTATGTCCGGTAACTGCAAGACCTCTTTCACTAACATACAAACCTGAACGTGCTATGTCATAACTAGAAAACCCTACTGCCATTTACTGGTCCCCCTAAAAAGTAAATATTACTGCTTAACCCCTAAAGCTTTACATCAAACAGATTTCTCTTTTTTGTATCGCCTACAAAGCCTGAACTACCATAACTATTATTAACTGTATCAATACTGGTCATCATATTGATAGAAAAATCAATATATTCAAGAGAATTTTTAATCAATCTCGAATTGAGATCGTTAGTATTCTTTAGTTTATCAATATTTTTCAACATTTTATCCTGGCATTCTTTTAACAGGGTGGACTTCTCATCTCCCAGCCTGGCAGTAAGCTCTGAAATTGTAATATCCTCAGGCTTCTGGCCAAGTATTGTACACAATTCTCCAACAATTTTTTCTCTTTGATCTTCCAGTTTAGCAATTTTAATCACTAAAGACTGTTCAATTTTAACGATATTCTCAAGTTCCTGAACTTTTCCGCCAACAATTAAATCCGTTTTATTATTGGATAATTTGTAAAGCGTATCGTATATTTCGTTTTCCTTGTTGAGAACCTCTGTAAGCTTTGCTACCAAACCTTCCTCCATTGTTTAGTACACCCCCATGAACATTTATGCATCTCCTATAGTTGAAAACAATCTACAGGATTTCCATTAAGCCTTTTTATCTATTACTGATTTACTAAGCTTTTCTACTATTTCTTTACCGCTTACATCATACGAACCAGAGCTATAAATTTCTGAAAACTCATCAACCTTGCTCTGCCTGTAATCAGGAATATCCTTCAGTGCCTTTGCAACAGTCTGATAATCCTTAGCGTTGTTTGAAATTGACACAACATCCTTCTTTGGAGCCACCGCACTTGTTTTCTCTATCTTTCCAACAGACTTTTGTGTGTCATAAACTTTTGAAACATTATAAATTTCTCCGGAAATCTTCATTTTTTACACCTACTTTCTAAATTGCCATCAGCAAATCTAATCTACTATATTTATTATCGTCAGTTTATTGAATTTATTTAGTATTCCTTTAATTAATATTAGAAAATTGCTGCATAGTATATTATTCCAGCCGTTTATTCCGGGAAATAATTGTAAAGCCGGACGATTATGTTTTGCAGATTAAACAATAGGACTCGTCTTAAAATGAGAAATTTTATTAAATAATCCCGCTATTATTCATGTTATTATTTTACGTACAAAAAAAAGAGGTATACACCTCTTTTCAGAATTTATTTTTTTACTAAATATTGATCTACTTTTAAATATTACTGGAAGTTTTTATTGAGATATCTCATTCCTACACCTGGTTTTTTTTCTTCTTTTTCAGGTTTGCCCACTGTACCTGAAATATCATGCTGGAGCTGACTCTGACATTCAGTACAGAACCTGCCGGTCTTAATGGACTTGCCGCATTTCTCACATTCCAGGATTATATTGGCACCATCAGTTATTTCAAGACGTCCTTCTCTTAAAAACATCTTTATTTTTTCAACACTGACATCGCAGTCCAATGCTACCTGAGATAATGTAGCACCTGGAAATTCATATAAATAAGCTTTGATTTTCTTGAAAACCTCTTCATCAGCATTCTTGCAATCTATACAAATAGGTGGTCCTCCAAGGTAATTGTACATCCTTCCGCATCGTCTGCAGTTTCTTACATCCGGCATATTCTTATCCCCCTTAAAACTAATGTTATTTTAAGTTTAAAAGCTTCTGGTAATCTCCTCTTGTTGTGGCAATTACTCCGGCAATAATTTTACCGGCACCTGCAAGTTTTAATACCTTACTGCACTGATTAATCGTACTTCCGGTGGTAATAATATCGTCTACCAACAAAATATTTTTATTTGCTATACTTCTTGAAGTATCAACCTTAAATACCTCATCAAGATTTGTTAAACGCTCCGATCGCATCAACAAACTCTGACTTTTTGATTCTACAGGCTTGGTGAGGATGTTGTCATTTAAATATATACCCAGATTTTTAGCTGTATAACCGGCAATTAATGCGGCCTGATTATACCCTCTCGCCTTTTGCTTGCTTTTATGCATTGGTACGGGAATAATCAAATCCAGTTTTCCCAGTCCGTCTGTATTTTTGACTTTTAAGGCCAGTAGTTTTCCGAAGGCGCGGTAATATGAAGGTTTATTACTGAACTTAAATCTTTTTAAAGCATTTTTTAAAGATTCACAGTATTTGCCCACACAAATCATACCATCGCAATAGGTCTCAATATCCCGGGGCAGGTTCAGCGAATTAATGCTATTATTAAAATAATCAATCTCTTCTGCGCAATTTTTACATATGCAAATTGGACTTCCGGGTGACATTATTTCATTACAAAGACTGCATCTGGGAGGAAATAAAAACTCTATCAGGCTGATAAATATCCTCCTCCTGTTCAGGCATAAATAATAATTCCATTTTATTATTTAATCTTGCCTTATGTAAAACGATTTATAGTTACTTAAACTCATTTTACATCACTTTAAAAGCTTATGCAATAAAACAATATTCCCATTTTTATACTACATTTCCACTATATTTCACAATTTAATCTCCGACTAAAATAGGATTAAAGTAGATAAGCTCACCTCTTGAAAATTAAATCGGTACAAAGGCTACCTTTGTTAGCCTGCAGCTATTGAGATGAGGACAACTCTTGCTTCGTTATATTTTTAACAGCTCACATAACATGGAATTTCTTTCATTTATTTTCACATTTGAGACCATTACTTTGACTGCTCTTTTCTGACCTATTATGCATGCCATCTTTTTCGCTCTGGTAACTGCCGTATATCCCAAATTTCTATTTAACATAATATAGTTTCTCATATGACACAGAATTATAGCCGCCTCACATTGGGAACCCTGCATTTTATGGACAGTAAGGCTGTATGCAAGATCTATTTCTTCAAGTTCATTAATCTGATATATAATTATAAAATCATCATATTGAACGGCAATTCTCTTTTCAGCCGTAGCCTTACTGCTGTCATCATTGTCCTCATCATCATTTTGGCTATATTCA